>DATBFW010000212.1:0-10139 GCA_036558285.1 Mycobacteriales bacterium
TGCACGTCGGTGGGGCCACCGGCCGCATCCACGGCGCCGACCACTCGCTGGTCGACTACAACCGGGCCGGCATCCCGCTGGTCGAGATCGTCACCAGGCCGGTCACCGGCACCGGCGCGCTCGCCCCCGAGGTCGGCCGGATATACGTGACCGAGCTGCGCGAGCTGCTGCGCTCGCTCGGCGTCAGCGACGTGCGGATGGAGCAGGGCTCGCTGCGCTGCGACGTCAACGTCTCGCTCTCGCCGGCCGGCTCCGGCGTCTGGGGCACCCGCAGCGAGACGAAGAACGTCAACTCGCTGCGCTCGGTCGAGCGGGCCATCCGGTACGAGATGAGCCGGCAGGCCGAGCTGCTCGACCGCGGTGGCCGCGTGGTCCAGGAGACCAGGCACTTCCACGAGGACAACGGCCGGACCACGCCGGGGCGGAGCAAGGAGGAGGCCACCGACTACCGCTACTTCCCGGAGCCCGACCTGGTGCCGGTGGCACCGGACGCAGCCTGGGTGGACCGGCTGCGGACCACGCTGCCCGAGCTGCCGGCCGAGCGCCGGGCCCGGCTGGCCCGCGAGCTCGGCGCCACCGACTTCGAGATGGAGTCGATGGCCAATGCCGGCGTGGTCGAGCTGGTCGCGGCGACCGCGGCAGCCGGCGCGCCGGCGGACGAGGCCCGCAACTGGTGGCTCGGCTACCTGACGCAGAAGGCCAACGCGGCCGAGATCGAGCCGGCCGACCTGGCCATCGACCCGGCGCAGGTGGCCAGGGTCGTCGCGCTCGTCGAGGACGGGACGCTGTCGGTCGGGCTGGCCCGGCAGGCGGTCGACGGCGTGCTGGAGACCGGCGCCGACGTGGACACGGTGGTCGCCGAGCGCGGCCTGCGGCGAGTGTCCGATGTGGACGCCCTTGCCGCCGCGGTGGACGAGGCGATCGCGGCCCAGCCCGACGTCGCCGAGAAGATCCGCGGCGGCAAGGTGTCCGCCGCGGGCGCGCTCGTCGGCGCCGTGATGAAGGCGACCCGCGGGCAGGCCGACGCGAAGACCGTCCGCGAGCTGATCCTGCAGAAGCTCAGCTAGGGCGTGTCTCCCAACTCACTGGCGGCGCGGACGACGCCCAGACGACGACCGGCGGCGTTGTCGGGGATCGACCGATACAACCCCGGTATCGGCCAACCCCTCCGCCTTGCCGGACGCCGCCTGGACGCCGTCCGCATCCACCGCGAATCGGGAGACACGCCCTAGGGACCGTTACGTTTCCGCGGCGGCGGGCGTCATGGTCGTGACGACGCCGGCCGCGGAGGGTGACCCGTGAACGAACGCGACCTGCTGGCCCAGCGGTTCGACGCCGAGCGGGGCCGGCTGCGCGCGGTCGCGTACCGGATGCTCGGCTCGCTGGCCGACGCCGAGGACGCGGTGCAGGAGGCGTGGGTCCGGCTCGCCCGCACCGACGCCGCCGCGATCGACAACCTCGGCGGCCGGCTGACCACCGTGGTGGGCCGGGTCTGCCTCGACATGCTGCGCGCCCGCGCGGCCCGCCGGGAGGAGGCGGTCGGCGGCAGCCTGCCCGACCCGGTGGTGACCTACGGCGACGAGCCCGACCCGGAGTCCCAGGCGCTGCTCGCGGACTCCGTCGGCCTCGCGCTGCTGGTGGTGCTCGACACGCTGACGCCGGCCGAGCGGCTCGCGTTCGTCCTGCACGACATGTTCGGGGTGCCGTTCGACGAGATCGGCCGCACCCTCGGCCGGTCGACCGACGCGGCCAAGATGCTGGCCAGCCGGGCCCGCCGGCGGGTGCGCGGCGCCACCCGGGCCGACCCCGAGCAGGTCGACGCGGCGCGGCAGCGCGTGGTCGTCGACGCCTTTCTCGCCGCGGCCCGCGGTGGCGACTTCGCGGCGCTGCTGGCGGTGCTCGACCCGGACGTGGTGCTGCGGGCGGACACCGCCGGCGGTCCGGTGCTGGCCACCGGCGCGCAGCAGGTCGCCGGCCGGGCGTCGATGTTCGCCCGGCTCGCCGCGCACGTCCGGCCGGTGCTCGTCAACGGGCTGCCGGGCGTGCTGGCCGCGACGGCGGACGGCGAGCCGATGTCGGTGATGGCGTTCACGGTGGCCGGCGACCGGATCGTCGAGATCGACAGCATCGCCGACCCGCGCCGGCTGGCCGCGCTCCACCTGCGCTTCACCGACTGAGCGCGTTACCTTTCCGGGCCGCGTCCCGTCATGGCACCAGGACCGCAACCACGACGGAGGACAGCATGAAGATCGCAGTTGCCGGCGCGACCGGACGGCTCGGGCGGCACGTCGCCGACGTGCTCGCCGAGCGCGGCCACGAGGTCGTGCCGATGTCCCGGGCGACCGGGGTGGACGTGATCACCGGCGCCGGGCTGGACGCGGCGCTGGACGGGGTCGAGGTCGTCGTCGACGCCGCGACCGGTCCGTCGGCCGAGCAGGGGCCGGCCACCGAGTTCTTCGTCACCGCCGCGCACAACCTGCAGAAGGCAGGCGTCCGCGCCGGCGTGCGGGAGGCGGTGGTGGTGTCGATCATCGGCACCGACCGGTTCGCCGGCGGGTACGGCGCGGCCAAGGTCGCGCACGAGCAGGCCTGGCGGTCCGGCCCGATCCCGGTCCGGGTCGTCCGGGCCGCGCAGTTCCACGAGTTCGTCGGTCAGCTGCTGGAGTGGGGCAGCCGAGGCGAGGTGGCCGTGGTGCCGCCGATGCGCACGCAGATCGTCGCGGCCCGCGCGGTCGCGGAGGTGATCGCCGACGTGATCGACGCGGACGCGACCGCCGCAGACGTCGCCGGGACGATCGAGGTGGCCGGCCCGCAGGTGGAGGACCTGGTGGCGCTGGCGACCGAGCTCGCCGCCCGGCGGGGAAGCCCGGCCACGGTCCGGGCCGCCCGCGACCAGGCCGACCCCGACGCCGAGATGCAGGCGGACGACGGCCTGCTGCCCGGCCCGGGCGCCCGGCTGGTGGGGCCCACGTTCCGGCAGTGGCTGGACGCGCAGTAGCGGCCGGGAACGGCGACGACCGGGTCACCGCAGAGGGTGGCCCGGTCGGGGAAAGGCGGAAGCTAGGGAAGGGCCCGGCTCCTGTGCCGGGCGGCGAGGTCGGCGACCTCAGGCGACGCGCAGCACCTTGGCGGGGGCGCGTCGAGCACCGATGCAGCGTCCGTCCGGCAGGATCTCGCCGCAGTCCTCGAACAGCACGATGCCGTTGCAGAGGAGGCTCCACCCCTGCTCCGGATGGCTGGCGACGACGGCGGCGGCGTCGCGGTCGGGCGCGTCGGAGGTCGGACACGCTGGGTGATGCGGGCACATGGCTTACTGCTCCGGTTGGCTGTCAGTTCGGGTCGTCGTTTGTGGGCACGCTCACAGTACCTACGAGGTTCGAGGTCGCGCCGTGATACGCGCAAGGATGCCGGCAACGACTTGGTAAAACTTGCAACGCAAGACCCGGCGAGATCCTTCCGCTGCGCCGTACGTACGAGCAGGCGTTAGGTCGCACGCAGCAGCGCCGCGTACAGCGTCAAACCTGGACCGAAGGCGAGGGCGACGAGGTGCCGGCCCGGCGCCACGTCGCCGGCCGCGCGCATCCGCTCCAGGACCAGCAGGACGGTGGCCGAGGAGCAGTTGCCGTGATCGCGCAGCACCCCGTACGAGTGGTCCAGCGCGTCCGCGGCCAGACCGAGCCGGCGCTGCACGACCTCGAGGATCCGCCGCCCGCCCGGATGCACCGCCCAGCCGGCCACGTCGGCCCGGTCGAGACCGTGCGCGGTCAGCATGTCGTCCACGACGCCGGCCACGTGCCGGGCCAGCACCGCCGGCACCCGCGGCGAGAGCCCCATCCGGAAGCCGAGGTCGGTGACGTCCCAGGTCATGTACTCCGCCGTGGTCACGTCCGTGCGGGCGACCACGTCGAGCACCTCGAACCCGGGCCGCTCGGCCGGCTCCAGCACCACCGCCGCCGCCGCGTCGGCGAACAACGCATGCGCCACCACCTGGTCCACGTCGCTGCTCGGCGGCTGCACGTGCAGGCTGGTCAGCTCCAGGCAGAGCAGCACCGACGGGCGCCCGCGGGCGGCGGTGAAGTCGGCCACCGTGCCCAGCCCGGGCAGCGCCGCGTAGCACCCCATGTGGCCGACGAACAGCCGCCGCACCCGGTCGGACATGCCGAGGTCGCAGGACAGCCTGATGTCCACGCCCGGGGTCACGTACCCGGTGCACGAGGTGACGGCGAACAGCCCCACGTCGGCGGCGGCGATCCCGGCGTCGGCGAGCGCGGCGGAGACCGCGTCCTTGCCCAGCGGCAGCGCCTCGGCCAGGTAGCGCTCCATCCTGGCCCCGGTGCCCCAGCGGGACACGTCCTCGTACACCGGGTTGGCCACCGCGTGCCGGGTCACCACGCCGGAGTTCACGAATAGCTGCTCGGCGATGTCGACGTCCCGGTAGTGGTCGGCGAAGAAGCCGGTCCACACCGACTCCTGGCTGTACGACGCGGGCAGCGCGTGCCCCATCCCGACGACCCGCGCCGGATTCACCACCGCCCGCCCGCCTCGGGGTCGTCGCCGAGCGCGGCGGCTCCGAGCCAGTCGGCGCACACGTCCGAGGTGGCCGGCTGCAGCGAGCCGCACCGCGCGTCCCGGAAGATGCGCTCCAGCGGCGAGCCGCGGCGGGTCGCCGAGGTGCCGGCCGCCTCCAGCATCGACGCGGCCACGTCCATCGCGGTCTCGCCGGCCAGCAGCTTGGCCCGCCACACCCAGCGGTTCGTCTCCGGGTCGCCCGGCGCCGCGTCGACCCGGCGGGCCGCCTCCAGCACGACCAGCCGGGCCGCCTCCACCCGCGCCTCGGCCCGACCGACCCTGGCCCGGACGGCCGGCAGCGCGGTCAGCTTGCGTGCCCGCAGGTGCGCGACGGCCGCTGTCACCGCGGAGCGCGCCACCCCGACGTACACGGCCGCGTACGAGGCGACCAGCCACTGCGGCATCACCTGGGCCAGCAGCAGGGTCAGCCCCTCGATGCCGCCGAGCAGCGCGTCGGTGCCGACCGTGACGTCGAGGTGCAGGTCGTCGCTTCCGGTGGCGCGCATGCCCATCGAGTCCCAGGTCCGCTCGACGGTGAGCCCGGGGCCGGCGGGGACGAGGAAGTGCGACACCGCCTCCCCGCGCCGGGCCGCAACCAGGTAGAGGTCGGCGTGCCCGGCGCCGGACACGAACGTCTTCGACCCGGTGAGGTGGAAACCGCCGTCGACCGGCTCGTACGAGCTGGTCAGCTTGGACAGCCGGCTGCCGACGCCGCGCTCGCTCATCGCCACCGCGAACAGCGCCCCGCCGGCGGCCTGCCGCAGCGCCCGGTCCCGCATCGCGAAGAACGACTCGGGTACGCCCATCGCCCGGGCCATGTCGTCCGGGGTCTGCGCGAGCGCGCCGGTCACCGAGGCGTGCATGTTGAACACCAGCGCGGTCGCCCCGGCGCCGGCGCCGAGCTCCATCGCGACCTCGGCGTAGTCGGCGAAGCCGGCGCCGGGGCCGCCGAGCCGGGGCGGCACCATCAACCCGAGCAGGCCGGCGGCGCGCAGGTCGGCGAAGTCGGCGGCGGGGAACACCCCGGCGGCGTCGTGGTCGGCGGCCCGGGAGGCCAGCTCCGGGCCGAGCGTGCGCGCGGCAGCCAGCGCGGCGGCGGGGTCGGCCAGTGCGGCCGGGGCGGAGACGGTCACGTGCCCTCCTTGATGCCATGTCCCTGGAAGAGCACGGACGTCGGCCGGGTCCGCCGCATCCGCGGGTCGGGGTCGCGGCGGGCCAGCCACCGCAGCGTGCCCACCAGCGGCGGGCGCATGCCGGTCAGCGTCAGCCGCACGCCGTGCCGGGCGGCCTCGGCGACCAGCCGGTCGCGGTCCACGAACAGCGCCGGGTCGTGGATGCCCGGCGGGGCGCCGCCGGGGATCCGCTCGGCGATCGTCACCGTGACCAGCCGGGCCAGCCGGGTGTTCGCGATCGTGTCGAGCACCAGCGTGCCGCCCGGCCGCAGCAGCCGGCAGGCCTCGGCCACCGCGGCCGTGAGGTCGGGCACGTGCTCGAGGATCTCGCCGGCCGAGACGGCGTCGGCCACGCCGTCCGCGATCGGCAGCCGCTGCACGTCGCCGCGGACCGGCCGGACGCCGTGCTCGGCCGCGATCCGCAGCGAGACCGGGACCAGGTCGACCCCGACGTGCCGGTAGCCGAGCCGGGCCGCGTGCGGGGCGAGCAACCCGGCCCCGCAGCCGAGGTCGACCAGCAGCGCGCCGGGCCTGGGCGCCGGCGGCAGGAGCTCCGCCCGGGCGGCCGCGATCCAGCGCAGCATCGCGAACTTCCCGTACGGCTCCCACCACTGGTCGGCCATGCCCTCGTACTGCCGGACGTCGTTGCGCGGCAGCCGCTGCGAGGCGGACGTGCGCCCGGTGGACATGCGCACACTCTAGGTACGACCGTCGGACTCCTGCGCGTCGTGCAGGGGAGCGGTGCGTGGCTGCCAGTCGGCGTGGCGGGTCGGGAAGCCGTCCGCGGCCAGCAGCTCGAGCACCTGCGGGTCGTCGTCGACGACGACCGCGATCTCCCGGTCCGTCCGCAGCTTGCGCAGCTCGTCCCGCTTGGTGACCCGGGCCGGCCGGAAGTCCCGGTTGGGCCGCATGATCAGCGGCTCGGTGGGCAGGCCCTGCGCCGCCAGCCAGGTCCTGGTGGCCCGGCGGGTGCGCTCCGGACGGCCGGTCAGCCAGACGACGTCGTGGTCCGCGGCCAGCTCTGTGACCAGCGCGACGCCCTCGGGCAGCGGCGGGTCCTGGTCCGCGGCGGCGAAGAACCGGTCCCACTGGCGGGGCTTGCCCTCGATGAAGTGCAGCCGGTGACGCACGTCGGCGACGACGCCGTCGATGTCGACGACGGCGAGCGGTCGGGGGTCCACGGCCGCAGTCTGCCAGGCGCCCGTGAACCCCGGTCCGGAGCGCGTCGCCGGTGTTGCGAGTGGACCGAAGATGGGTACGGTAAGAAGCGGTTGAGCACGTCAGCCGACCGGCCCAGCGGGACTTGGTCCCGCCCGCTCTGGAGGCTGCCGTGACCGTCATCGCCCCTCGCCAGGCCCACGACGACCAGCCGACCCGCGAGCAGTCCAGGGAGTCGGCCCGCGCGCTGTTCCGTCGGCTGGTCGAGCTGCCCGACGGACCGGAGCGGAACCAGGCCCGCACGACGCTGGTCGAGCTCCATCTCCCGCTGGTCCGCTACTTCGCCCGCCGGTACGCCGGTCGCGGCGAGCCGCTCGACGACCTGCTGCAGGCCGGCTCGATCGGGCTGGTCAAGGCCGTCGACCGGTTCGACCCGTCCCGCGGGCTCGAGTTCAGCACGTACGCGTCGCCGACGATCCTCGGGGAGATCCGCCGGCACTTCCGCGACCGCACCTGGGCGGTGCACGTGCACCGCCGGCTGCAGGAGGTGACCGCGGAGATCACCCGCCTGGTCGGCACGCTGACCCAGGAGCTCAACCGCGCGCCGAGCGTGGCCGAGCTGGCCGACCGGTCCGGGCGCACCGAGGAGGAGGTGCTGGAGGCGCTGGACTGCGCCGCCGCCTACACGGCCGACTCGCTGGACGCGCCGACGGCCGAGGAGCACACGCTCGGCGACCGGCTCGGCGGGGACGACCAGGCGCTGGTCGACGTCGAGCTGCACGAGTCGCTCGGGCCGGCGCTCGCGGCGCTGCCCGAGCGGGAGCGGCGGATCCTGCAGCTGCGCTTCTACGGCAACCAGACGCAGTCGCAGATCGCCGCCCAGCTCGGCATCTCGCAGATGCACGTGTCCCGGCTGCTGGCCCGCACCCTCGCCCGGCTGCGCGAGCAGCTGCTCGCCTAGACGATCGCCTGGTCCACCAGGCACCAGCGCCAGTCCTCGCCGGGCTCGAACGAGCGGATGACCGGGTGGCCGACCTCGGCCCCGTGCTTGCTCGCGTGCCGCTGCGGCGAGGAGTCACAGCAACCGATGTGACCACAGGTCAGGCACTCGCGCAGGTGCACCCACACGGTGCCCATCGCGAGGCAGTCCTCGCAGCCCTCGGTCGTGCTGGGCGCCGGCTCGGGCGGCAGTTGAGCGACGTGCGGACACTCGGTCACGGATCTCCTCCTCGGTCGGCCTCGGTCGGCTCAGGGCGAACGTACGCCGTTCCCCGTGGCACCACCCGGCGGCGGTGCGGGAACCTTGCCCCGCCGGCCGGTGTTGCGGTCGGCGCCTGCCGTGCACGACGGAAGGGGCCGGAGTGCAGTTCGAGGTGTTGGTGCTGGTCGCGGTCGCGGCCGGGGTGGCCGGCCTGGCCCGCCGGCTGAAGCTGTCCGCCCCGCTGCTGCTGGTCGTGGCCGGCATCGCGGCGTCCTACGTCCCCGGCGTCGGCGACTTCGAGCTCGAGCCGGACGTGATCCTCTTCTTCGTCCTGCCGCCGCTGCTGTTCGGCGCGGCCTGGCAGAGCTCGGTGATCAACTTCCGGCAGAACATCCGGCCGATCGGGTTGCTGTCGGTCGGGCTGGTGCTGTTCACCACGCTGGCGGTCGGGTTCGCGGTGCACGCCGTGCTGCCGGACCTGCCGCTGGCCGCAGCGTTCACCCTCGGCGCGATCGTGTCGCCGCCGGACGCGGTCGCCGCCACCGCGGTCGGCCGCTCGGTCGGCATGCCGCGCCGGCTGATCACGATCCTGGCCGGGGAGAGCCTGGTCAACGACGCCACCGCGCTGACCGCATACCGGGTGACGGTCGGCGCTGCGGTGGCCGGCGGGTTCTCGATCTGGACCGGGATCGCCGAGTTCCTCGTCGCCGCGATCGGCGGGGTGGCGGTCGGCCTGGTGATCGCGGTGGTGGCGGAGAACGTGCTGCAGCACCTGCACGACCCGGTGCTGGAGAACTCGCTGGTCCTGCTGCTGCCGTTCGTCACGTACGCGGCGGCCGAGGAGCTGGGCCGGGAGGGCTATCACGGCTCCGGCGTGCTCGCGGTCGTCGCCGCCGGCCTCTACCTCGGGCACCGCTCGCCGCGCCGGCTGAGCGCGGCCACCCGGCTGCAGGGCGTCGAGGTCTGGCGGGTGATCGAGTTCCTGCTCGAGTCCGTGGTGTTCGCGCTGATCGGCCTGCAGCTGCCGACCGTGCTGGACCAGCTGCCGGAGGGTTCGACCGGCTCGGTGCTGGTGGCCTCCGTGGTCGCGCTGGTGGTGACGATCGTCTCCCGGTTCGCCTGGATGTACCCGGCGACGTACCTGCCGCGGCGGCTGCCGAAGGTGGCGGCGAAGGATCCGCCGCCGCCGTGGACCTACCCGACCGTGCTGGCCTGGGCCGGGATGCGCGGGGTGGTGTCGCTGGCGGCCGCGTTCGCGTTGCCGGCGGAGTTTCCGCAGCGCAGCCTGATCCTGTTCCTCACGTTCGTGGTCGTGGTCGGGACGCTGCTCATCCAGGGGCTGACGCTGCCGGCGCTGATCCGCTGGCTCGGGGTGACCGGCACCGAGGAGCAGCAGGACCTCATCCGGGAGGCCGGCGCCCAGCACGCCGCGGCGAACGCGGCACTGACCCGGCTGGACGAGGAGCTGGCGACCAACTCGTTCGTGCCCGAGGACGTGGTCTCCCGGCTGCGGGAGAAGGCGGAGATCCGCCAGCTCGGGGCCTGGGAGCGGCTCGGCGGCCGGGGCTCGCCGGACGGCGTCGCGATCGAGCCGCCGTCGGTCTCGTTCCGCCGGCTGCGCCGGTCCATGATCGACGCCGAGCGGGACGTGTTCATCGACCTGCGCGACCGCGGCCAGATCGACGACGAGGTGCTGGTCCGGGTGCAGCGCGAGCTCGACCTGGAGGAGTCCATCCTGATGCGGGAGTGACAGGCGTGACGTACGCCCGGCCTTTCGCCCAGGGTGAAAGCATTCGGGGAAGACGCGGGCCGCCCGCGCTGATTGACTAAGTCACCATGACTGCTCCCGACACCGGCCGCGTCGCCCGCCCGGCGATCCTGACCGTCGACGACGACCCGAGCGTGTCCCGGGCCGTCGCCCGCGACCTGCGCCGGCAGTACGGCGAGGGTTACCGGATCGTCCGGGCCGAGTCGGGCCAGCAGGCGCTGGACGCGCTGCGCGAGATCAAGCTGCGCGGCGAGCAGGTCGCCGTGCTGCT
>DATBFW010000213.1:0-29591 GCA_036558285.1 Mycobacteriales bacterium
GCACCGGCTCGGGGTCGGGCGCCTGCTCGACCGCCGCCCGCAGCGCGGCCCCGCAGACATCGACCGCATGGTTGCCGACCGCGGTGACCACCTGCCGGCGGCCGCCGATCGCGTGGTGCAGCGTCGTCCGGCTCACCCGCGCCGCCGCGGCGAGCTCGCCGAGGGATGCGCCGGGCCGAGCCACGAACGCCGCGCTGACCCGGTCGAGCAACGACTCGGGCTCGGGCCGGCGGCCGTGGCCGACGCCGAGGAGAGGACCACCAGACGTCACGTCCGCGACCGTACACTTCAGTACGTATCTGAACAATGATGTTCACTCATGCGATCAGATGTGTGCCCGCTCCTCTGCCGAAAGGGTGTTCGGGGTCTGGTCGCTCGGCATCTTCACCTTCAGCTTCCTGGCGAACGTCAACACCACCCCGGAGCTGGCCCAGTTCGGCCTCGGCTCGATCGCGATCATCGCGGCGGCGATCCTGCTGTTCCTGGCGCCGACCGCGATGGCCTCGGCCGAGCTCGGCTCGACCTGGCCGCGCACCGGCGGCATCTACGTGTGGACCAGGGAGGCGTTCGGGGAGAGTTGGGGCTTCCTGGTCATCTGGCTGGAGTGGGCGGCCTTCGTCGTCGCCTGGCCCGGCATCATGGGCACGATCACGCTGCAGGCCGCCTTCGTGGTCGATCCCGATCTGCAGAACAACAGCCTGTTCCTGGCCGCCGTCGTGATCGCGGTGACCTGGCTGGCCGCCCTGCTCGCGTTGCGTGGCCTGCGCCTGGCCAAGGCCCTGACCTGGTACGCGGTGATCGGCGGCGTGGTCGTGCCGACGCTGATCGTGGTCGGGCTGGCGATCGCCTGGGTCGTCAACGGCCACCCGGTGCAGATCGCGACGAACCCCGGCGCGCTGATCCCGCACCTCGGCACCGGCGACGTCGCGTTCCTGTCCGGGGCGCTGCTCATGTTCATGGGGATCGAGATCTCCGCGATCCACGCCGGTGACGTCCGCAACCCGGGGCGCACCATCCCGCGCGCGAACGGCGTCGCGGTGGCGCTGTGCTTCCTGCTGTTCGTGCCGCTGACGCTCGCGCTGGCGATCGTCATCCCGGGAAAGGACATCAACATCATCACCGGGCTCATGCAGGCCGCCGACCGGTTCCTGGACGAGTACGGCGTGTCGTGGCTGGTGCCGGTGTTCGCGGGGTTGCTGGTCACCGGCCTGGCGGCGGCGCTCGTGCAGATCCTCGGCGGCCCGTCCCGCGGGTTGCTCGTCGCCGGCCGGCAGGGCGGCAACCTGCCGCCGATCCTGCAGCGGGAGAACGCGGCGCAGATGCCGGTGGCGATCATCCTGCTGCAGGCGTCGATCAGCTCGGTGCTCGCGCTCGGCTACTCCCTGCTCGGGTCGGTGCAGAACGCCTGGTTCATGTTCGCGCTGATCCAGACCAACATGTCCCTCGCGCTCTACCTGATCATGCTGTCCTCGGTGATCAAGCTGCGCCGGAGCCGGCCGACGACGCCGCGGCCGTACCGGATCCCGGGCGGGACGGTGGGACTGTTCGCCGTCGTCGGTGTCGGCGGCCTGGTCTGCCTGCTCGGCGTGCTGCTCTCGCTGTTCCCCACCGACGACGCCAAGGGCATGCCGGTCTGGCTGTACGAGCTCGTCCTGCTCGGCGGGACGCTCGGGTTCGCCGTGCTGCCGTTCGTGTTCTACCTGTTCCGCAAGCCGTCCTGGCGGACCGAGCCGGCCGCGGTCGAGCCGACCGGACAGGAGCCGACCGAACAGGAGGAGACCGGCGAGCCGGCCGTCGAACAGCCGGCCTGACCCACCGGATGGACGTGGGGAGGGCTCTCCCCACCCGACCGCTACGGGTCACGCCGAAACCCGCGAAGCGTCGATATCATGACCACCAGGACCCGTCTGTGCACGCCCTTCTCCCTCGCTCGCTCGGTCCGCCCCTTGGTGACCGACCAGCACGCCACCGGTGAGGCGCACGTCCTTCGCACCGATCCAGGACCCGTGCGGGACCGAAGGCTTGGGGAATCCTTGGGGGTGGGTAGGGCCAATTCATGCCCGTCATCGGATTCCACGCCCAGCACGAGCAGGCCCACCCACGCGACCTGCGCGACTCCGCGGTCCACGCCGAGCAGGCCGGCTTCGACGCGGTCATGTGCTCCGACCACCTCGCGCCGTGGAGCCGCAGCCAGGGCCACTCCGGCCTGACCTGGGCCTGGCTCGGCGCCGCGCTGCAGGCCACCGAGCGGGTTCCGATGGGCTGCTTCCACGCGCCCGGCCAGCGCTACCACCCGGTGATCTCGGCCCAGGCGTTCGCCACCCTGGCCGCCATGTTCCCGGGCCGCTTCCCGTGGGTCGCACTCGGCAGCGGCGAGGCGCTCAACGAGCACGTCACCGGCGACCCGTGGCCGACCAAGGACGTGCGGATGGCCAGGCTGCGCGAGTGCGTGGACGTGATGCGGGCGCTCTGGCGCGGCGAGGAGGTCACCCACCGGGGGCTGGTCACCGCGGACCGGGCCAGGGTGTGGTCACTGCCGGACGAGCCGCCGAAGCTGGTCGCCGGCGCCGTCAGCGCGGAGACCGCCGCCTGGGCGGCCGACTGGGCCGACGGGCTGATCACCGTGAACCAGCCGCCGGACGTGCTCCGCCGGGTGGCCGGCGCGTACCGCGACGCCGGCGGGCGCGGCGACCTGCACCTGCAGGTCCACCTCTCCTGGGCGCGGGACGACGAGGTCGCGCTCGCCGCCGCCTGCGAGACCTGGCGGAGCAACTGCCTGCCGACCAGCCTGGCCTGGGAGCTGGAGACGCCGGACCAGTTCGAGGCGGCCACCCGGCACGTTCCGGCGGAGGAGGTCGCCCGCAACGTGCTCGTCTGTTCGGACGCCGGTGTGCTGGCCGAGCGCCTGCACGACTACCAGGAGCTCGGCTTCGACAGCCTCTACCTCCACCCCGTCGGCGAGGACGACGAGTTCATCGACGTCTTCGGCGCCGAGGTGCTGCCGAAGCTCGGCTCGCCGGCCTGACCTACGGCCCGCCGTGAAGGTGATGGGGTCCTCCGCCATCGGCGGGGCTCGTTGGAGGAGGTCGGTCGAGAACCCACCAGTGCAGACGAGCCACCGCGCGGGGGTTACGGGGGCCGCCCCCGACGGTCAGCGCAGCAGCTGGCGGGCGATGACCATGCGGTTGATCTGGTTGGTGCCCTCGTAGATCTGGGTGATCTTGGCGTCGCGCATCATCCGCTCGACCGGGAAGTCGCGGGTGTAGCCGGCGCCGCCGAACAGCTGCACCGCGTCGGTGGTCACCGACATCGCCGCGTCGGACGCCATCACCTTGGCCGCGGCCGAGACGAACGTGAGGTCGGGCTCGCCACGCTCGGCCTTGGCCGCCGCCACGTACACGAGCTGGCGGGCGGCCTCGGTGCGCATCGCCATGTCCGCGAGCATGAACTGGACCCCCTGGAAGTCGGCCACCGACTTCCCGAACTGCCGGCGCTCCTTGACGTAGGCGACCGTCGCGTCGAGCGCGCCCTGCGCGATCCCGACGGCCTGCGCTCCGATCGTGAGCCGGGTGTGGTCCAGCGTGCGCAACGCGGTCTTGAACCCGGTGCCTTCCTCGCCGACGATCCGGGACGCCGGAATCGTGCAGTCCTCGAAGTAGACCTCGCACGTCGGCGAGCCCTTGATACCGAGCTTGCGCTCCTTGGTGCCGACCGAGAAGCCGGGGTCATCCTTGTGCACGACGAACGCCGAGATCCCGTTCGCGCCCTTCGACGGGTCGGTCGAGGCCATCACCGTGTAGTACGTCGAGACGCCGGCGTTGGTGATCCACGCCTTGCTCCCGTTGAGCACGTAGGTGTCGCCGTCCCGGACGGCCCGGGTGCGCATCGCGGCCGCGTCGGAGCCGGCTTCCCGCTCGCTCAGCGCGTACGAGAACATCGCCTCGCCGCTGGCGACCGGAGGCAGCACCTCCCGCTTCAGCTCCTCGGACGCGGACAGCAGCAGCGGCATCGTGCCGAGCTTGTTGACCGCCGGGATCAGCGAGGACGCGGCGCAGGCGCGGGCGACCTCCTCGATGACGATCGCGGTCGCGATCGAGTCGGCCCCGGCCCCGCCGTATGCCTCCGGGATGTGCACGGCGTGCAGATCGGCCTTGCGCAGCGCCTCGTAGACGTCCCACGGGAACTCGCCGGTCTCGTCGGTTTCCGCGGCCCTCGGGGCGATCTTGTCCTCGGCCAGCTCGCGGACCGACTCCCGGAGCATCGTGTGTTCCTCGGCGAGCCGGTAGGTGTCGAACGCGGCGTCCACAGGGCTCATGTTACCGACCGGTCGGCTCCGCCGGATCGGCGTGGAGACGGGCCGCCACGCCCGGTGTCGTACCCTTTCGCGATGACCTTCGCTCACAACGGCGCCCAGCCGAAGCTGTCGGTCCTGGGCACCGGATATCTTGGCGCGACCCACGCCGTGGCCATGGTCGAGCTCGGCTACGACGTGATCGGGTTGGACGTCGACGAGGCGAAGGTTGCCCGGCTCACCGCCGGTGACGTGCCGTTCTTCGAGCCCGGGTTGCCGGAGCTGCTGCGCAAGGCCCTTGACTCCGGCCGGTTGCGGTTCACCACCTCCTACCAGGAGGTGGCCGACTTCGCCGACGTGCACTTCGTCTGCGTCGGCACCCCGCAACGGGCCGACGGCTACGCGGCCGACCTGAGGTACGTGGAGGCGGCGTTCACGACGCTGGCCCCGCTGCTCGACCGGCGCGCGCTGGTCGTGGGCAAGTCGACGGTGCCGGCCGGCACCGCGCAGCGGATGTCCGGACTGGTGGCGTCGTTGGCCCCGTCGGATGAGGTCGAGGTCGCCTGGAACCCGGAGTTCCTGCGGGAGGGCTTCGCGGTCGAGGACACCCTGCACCCGGACCGGCTGGTGTTCGGCGTGCAGTCGGCCGCGGCCGAGGAGGCGCTGCGGGCCGCGTTCGCCCCGGTGATCTCGTCCGGGACGCCGGTGGTGGTGACCGACTTCGCCACCGCGGAGCTGGTCAAGGTCGCTGCGAACTCGTTCCTGGCCACCAAGATCTCGTTCATCAACGCGATGGCCGAGGTGTGCGAGGTGGTGCACGCGGACGTGACCGCGCTGTCCGAGGCGCTCGGCCACGACTCCCGGATCGGCAAGCGGTTCCTGCACGCCGGGCTCGGCTTCGGCGGCGGCTGCCTGCCCAAGGACATCCGCGCGTTCATGGCCAGGGCCGAGGAGCTCGGCGCCCAGGACGCGCTGGCGTTCCTGGAGGAGGTCGACGCGATCAACAAGCGGCGCCGGGCCAGGGCCATCGACCTCGGCCGGGAGCTGCTCGACGGTGACTACGCGGGCAAGCGGGTCTGCGTCTGGGGGGCGGCGTTCAAGCCCAACTCCGACGACATCCGCGACTCGCCGGCGCTGGACGTCGCTGCGGCCGCGCAGAAGCTCGGCGCGGCCGTGATCGTCTACGACCCGGAGGCGATGGAGAACGCCAAGCGGATCTACCCGCAGCTGGCGATGGCCTCCTCGGCGCTCGAGGCGGCTCGCAACGCGGACGTGCTGCTGCTGCTGACCGAGTGGTCCGAGTTCCGGGAGACCGACCCGACCATGCTCGCGTCGGTCGTCGCCGCGCCGCGCATCGTGGACGGTCGCAACGCGCTCGACCCGGCGACCTGGCGCGCCGCCGGCTGGACCTACCGGGCCCTCGGCCGCCCCTGAGACCCCGCGCCGGTGGTCAGGTCGGGAACAGGCGGCCGCGGTAGAGCTTGTGCTGGGCGGCCTGCGCGAGCGGGCGGAGCACCATCTGGTCGACGTTGACGTGCAGCGGCAGGCCGACGACCAGCCCGATGCAGTCGGCCACGTCCTCCGCGGTCAGCGGGCGGTCGACGTCGCCGTAGAGCTTGTCGACGGCGCCCTCGTCCCCGCGGTAGCGCTTGATCGCGAACTCGTCGGTCCGCACCATGCCCGGCTGGATCTCGATCACCCGCACCGGCACCCCGGCCAGCTCCAGCCGCAGCGTCTCGGTCAGCGCGTGCTCGCCGTGCTTGGCCGCGCTGTAGCCGCCGCCGCCCTCGTAGTTGACGTACGCGGCGGTGGACGTGAGGTTGACGATCGTGCCGCCCGGTCCTGCCTTGAGCAGCGGCAGCAAGGCCTGGGTGACCCGCAGCGTGCCGACGACGTTGACGTCGAACATCGCCTGCCAGTCGGCCGGGTCACCGGTCGCCACCGGGTCGGCGCCGAACGCTCCGCCGGCGTTGTTCACCAGCACGTCGAGCTCGATCAGCGTGGCCGCGAACGCCCGCACCGACTCCTCGTCGGTCACGTCCAGGCGGGCCGGGCGAACGCCGGTCTCCTTGGCCAGCG
This sequence comes from Mycobacteriales bacterium, assembly GCA_036558285.1. Lineage (GTDB taxonomy): Bacteria > Actinomycetota > Actinomycetes > Mycobacteriales > CADCTP01 > CADCTP01. The sequence continues at coordinate 6,371 of DATBFW010000213.1, forward strand.
CGGCCAGCCGGTCCTCCCGGCGGGCCGCGGCGATCACCTCGTACCCGTCCTTGACCAGCCGGCGGGCGGTCGCCGCCCCGATCCCGCTGCTCGCCCCCGTCACCACGGCCGTCCGCGTCATGCTCGCGATCCTAGAGCGCGGGCCAGCGGGTCGGTCGGCGCACCATGGAGGCATGGCACGTGGTGACGCGGACACGATCGAACGGGTGCTGGCGTACGAGACCTGGGCGGTGGTCGGGCTGACGGCCAACCCGCGCCGGCCCGCGTACGGGGTGGCCCGGTTCCTGCAGCAGCGCGGCAAGCGGATCGTGCCGGTCAACCCGAGGGCGGAGACCGTGCACGGTGAGCCTGGCTACGCGACGCTCGCCGACGTTCCGTTCGCGGTCGACGTGGTGGACGTGTTCCGCCGTTCGGACAAGGCCGGCGGGCACGTCGACGAGGCGGTCGCGGCCGGCGCCAAGGCGGTCTGGCTGCAGCTCGACGTCATCGACGAGGCCGCGGCCGACCGGGCCGGGGCCGCCGGGCTCGACGTGATCATGGATCGCTGCCCGGCGATCGAGTGGTCGGCGCACGGCCCGCGCGCGAGCGCGCCGTGACTCACGGCATACTCGTTCCTCGTGACCAGCGTCCAGGTGCCTGTCGACGGCGGGCAGATGCCCGCCGACCTCCATCTGCCCGCCGGCGGCCGCGGCCCCGGGATAGTCCTGTTCCAGGAGATCTTCGGGGTGACCGACTACATCGACGGGCGGGCGCGGGACCTGGCGGCGCTGGGCTACGTCGTGCTCGTCCCGCACCTCTACTGGCGGCAGGGCGATCCGGTGATCTCCGGCGACGACGCGCTGCCGCGGGCAATGGACGCCATGGGCAAGCTCGACTGGGACACGACCGTCGCCGACGGGGTCGCGGCGGTCGCCGCGCTGCGGCAGCGGGCCGAGATCACCGGTCCGACCGGCGTGTTCGGGTTCTGCTTCGGCGGCGGGGTGGCCTTCGCGGTCGCGGCGGCGGACGATCCCGACTTCCTGGTCAGCTACTACGGGTCGGCGCTGCCGCGCCTGCTCGACGCGGCCGGCCAGGTCCGGGCGCCGAGCCTGCACCACTTCGGCCTCGAGGACGACTACCTCCCGGCCGCGACCGTGCAGGAGATCGAGCGCGCGGTCACCGGCGGGCCGGCCGAGGTGACCGTGCACACGTACGACGCCGCCGGGCACGCGTTCGACAACCCGCTGCCGGTCTTCCACCACCCGGACGCCGCCCGGAACGCCTGGGACAACACGGTGGTCTGGCTGTCGCGCACCGCGCCGACGGGCTGAGCCGCCTACCGGCCGGGCTTGGCGGCCCAGGCGAGAGCGCGGTCGACCAGGTCGCGGGTCAGCCCGACGGCCGGGTCGGCCGGCAGCAGGAGGGTCGGCGCGGACCGCTGCTCGGCCCAGTCGTAGGCGGCCGGGCCGAGCATGTCGTCGATCCAGGCGGCCGGCCGGTCGCCGGCCAGCGCCTCGATCGCCGGCACCTTGAGGTCGGCCGAGAACGGCAACTGCGGGAACGGCACCACCGGCAGCCGCGGTATCCCCAGCAGCGGGGCGAGCAGCCGGTTGGCCTCCTCGCCCCAGCCGGTCGCCCAGACGACCTCGTACGGGCCGGCCAGCTCGCCGATCCAGTCGCCGTGGTCGAGGCAGACCCGCACCGGGTCGATCTCGTCCGGGAACAGCACGCGCTCGGTGAAACCGGCCGGGCACTCGGCACCGTACGGGTTGAGCACGCCGTCGACGTCGAGCAGCAGCAGGGGTCGGTCCACCAGGACAGTGTGGGCTGGCATCCTGGCGGTATGGGCTGGTACGGGAACCACGTGCTCCCGCGGATCGTCGACCGCTCCCTCGGCGAGCGGGCCACCGGCGCGCTGCGGGACCGGGTCTGCGCCGGGCTGACCGGCGAGGTGGTGGAGATCGGCTTCGGGTCCGGCGGCAACGTGCCGCACTACCCGGCCGCGGTACGCGGCGTGGCCGCGGTGGAACCGTCCGACCTGGCCTGGCAGCTGGCCGAGCGCCGGCTGCAGGACACCGCCGTCCCGGTGCGACGGTCCGATGTGGACGGTCAACGACTGTCCGCTTCGGACGGTGCGTTCGACAGCGCGCTGTCCAGCTGGAGCCTGTGCACCATCCCGGACCCGGCGGTGGCGCTGGCCGAGGTGCACCGGGTGCTGAAGCCGGGCGGGACGCTGCACTTCGTCGAGCACGGGCTGGCGCCGGACGAGCGGGTGCGCCGCTGGCAGCACCGGCTGGAGCCGCTGCAGAAGCGGCTGTTCGGCGGCTGCCACATCACCCGACCGATCCTCGACATCGTCGGGGCGGCCGGGTTCACCGTGACCGCGGTCGACGTGTTCTACGACGAGGGTCCGAAGCCGTTCGTCGCGCTCTCCCTCGGCACCGCCGTCCGGGCCTGAGCCCGGGAGTCGAGCCAGAGCGACCAGGGCTGGATCCGGCCGACCCGCAGGAGCCGGTCGGCCCACGGGTCAGCCGCCAGCGTGGCCCGCAGGTCGTCCTCGTCGGCGACGTCGTAGACGACCAGCACGTCGGTGCCGTCGCCGATCGGGCCGCCGAGGATCACCCGGCCGTCCGACACCAGCCCGTCCATGTACGTCGCGTGCACGTCCCAGTCGGCCTGCTGCCGCCGCTGCACGGCCGGATCCCACGCCGGCCCGTTCACCATCGTCACCGCGAACACCGCCATGCGCCGACGCTAAGCCGCCCCACCGACAATCCCACCGCGATCACCCGTGCACCGGCACTCCGCGCTCCCTGGCGGCCGCGGCGAGCCGGTCGTCGAACGTGGCCAGGCCGGCGCGGATCTGCTCGGCCGCGAGCAGCACGCAGCCGTCGGGCAGCTTGAGGCCGGTGCTGGCACGCAGGCCGGCCAGCTCTGCCGGTGCTGCGTCGCCGATCGGAACCGTCTGGACGGCGAGCGCACGCAGCGCGGCCCCGGCCCGCTCCAGGCCGCCGGCCCGGGCCGGCCCGACCAGCACCTCGGCCAGGGTCAGCGCGCTCGCCGCGAACGGCTCGTCGGCGAGGCCCTGCAGCAACTCGAAGGCTCGGTCGTGGTGGGCGTCGGACGCGTCGAGGTGGGCGATGAGGACGCACGCGTCCAGCACGATCACTCCGGCCACTCCGCGCGCAGGTCGTCGAGGTAGCCCGCGCCGTACATGCCGGTCAGCGCGCCGCTCGTGCCGGCGACGGCGTCCTGGTGGGCCTTTGCCCGCCGTTGCCGCTCGCCGCTGACGGCGCGGTGTCCCTCCTCCAGCAGCCGCAGCAGCAGCCGCGGCCGGTTGCCGCCCTCCTCCGGCCACCGCCGCGCGGCATCGTCGATCGCCCGAGCCACCTGATCGGTCTCGGTGATCACATGCCGCCGCCGACTAGTAGGCACCCGCAAAGTGTAACACTTTCCTCCAGGTGCAACACCTCGCGGAGACGACGCGGAAACGGGATGACCGCGCCGACTAATCGATGCGGTCGCGGAGGGACTCGTTCTTGGCGCGGGCGGTCTCGGCCAGCGCGGTCTGGAAGTCGGCGACCCGGGCGCGCAGCTGCTCGTCGGCCGCGGCCAGGATGCGTACGGCGAGCAGTCCGGCGTTCCGGGCGCCGCCGACCGCGACCGTGGCGACCGGGATCCCGGCCGGCATCTGCACGATCGAGAGCAGCGAGTCCAGCCCGTCCAGGTGCTTGAGCGGCACCGGTACGCCGATCACCGGCAGCGGGGTGAGGCTGGCCACCATCCCGGGCAGGTGCGCCGCCCCGCCGGCGCCGGCAACGATCACCCGCAGCCCACGCCCGGCCGCCCCGGCCGCGTAGTCGAGCATGTCCCGCGGGGTGCGGTGGGCCGAGACCACCCGCACCTCGTACGGCACGGCGAACTCGGCCAGTGCCTCGGCGGCGGCCGACATCACCGGCCAGTCCGAGTCGCTGCCCATGATCACGCCCACGACGGGGTTCACTGGTGCCTCACCTCGTCCGACACTCCGGTGGCCAGGTATGCGGCGGCCGCGGTCGCGTTCCGGCGCAGCGCCGCCAGATCCGTCCCGAGCGCGGTCACGTGGCCGATCTTGCGGCCGGGCCGGGGTTGCTTGCCGTACAGGTGGATCTTCAGCTGCGGCCACCGGGCGGACAGGTGGTGCACCCGCTCGTCCAGCCGGTGCGCGCCTTCCAGGTCAGGCCCGGCCAGCACGTTCGCCATCGCCACCGCCGGCGCGGCCAGCTCGGTCGCGCCGAGCGGGTAGTCGAGCACCGCGCGAAGGTGCTGCTCGAACTGCGACGTCCGGGCGCCCTCGATCGTCCAGTGCGCGCTGTTGTGCGGCCGCATGGCCAGCTCGTTGACCAGCAGCGCGCCGTCGGTCCGCTCGAACAGCTCGACCGCGAGCACGCCGACCACGTCCAGCTCGCCGGCGATCCGCAGCGCCAGCCGCTCGGCCTCCGCGGCCGTCGCCGGATCGAGGTCCGGCGCCGGCGCCAGCACCTCGACGCAGATCCCGTCCGACTGCACGGTCTGCACCACCGGCCAGGCCGCTCCCTGCCCGAACGGCGAGCGCGCCACCACCGCCGCCAGCTCCCGGCGCAGCGGTACCAGCTCCTCGGCCAGCACCGGCGTGCCGGTCGCGAACAGCTCGGCCGCCTCCGCCGCGGCGGGCACGACCCAGACACCGCGCCCGTCGTACCCGCCGCGCACCGCCTTGGCCACCACCGGCCAGCTCCCGCCGGCGAACGCGGCCAGCTCGTCGACCGAGCCGACCGGTGCCCACCGCGGCACCGGCACGCCGAGCGCGCTCAGCCGGGTCCGCATCACCCGCTTGTCCTGCGCGTGCAGCAGAGCGTCGGCGCCCGGCAGCACGGTGTGGCCGGCCGCGACGAGCGCCCGCACGTACTCCGTCGGCACGTGCTCGTGGTCGAAGGTGACCACGTCGCAACCGGCCGCGAATGCCGCCAGGTCGTCGTACGAGGTGTGCGAGCCGAGCACCACGTCGTGCGCGACCAGCGCGGCCGAGTCGTCCGGCGCGGACGCGAGCACCCGCAGGGACTGGCCGAGCGCGATCGCGGCCTGGTGGGTCATCCTCGCCAGCTGACCGCCGCCGACCATGCCCACCACGGGCAGGCCGGTGGTCTCGTGCATGTCGGCGAGGTTAGAGCACCGGCCCGGCGCCGCTCGGCCCCGCCGGGTGGTCGCGCCACCCGCCCCACGGGGGCCGAGTCGGTGCCAGCAGACCGTCCACCGGACGATCGGGCGACGAGTGGGACGGGCTCCGGCGCGTTCCGTGACGCGGATCCGTGGGCATAGCTGGTTAGGTCCGTGTCCCCGACCGCGAACGGAGCGCGCACCGTATGTCCGTCCCGCTGCCGCGGACCGCGGCGCCCGACGACCCGCTCGAGCCCGGCGATCCCGAGCTCATCGACGCGGTCCGATCCGGTGACGTCGACGCGTACGCGCTGCTGTACCGCCGGCACAGCGCCGCCGCGGCGACCCTGGCCCGGCAGCTGACCGGCTCCCGGGCGGAGGCCGACGACCTGGTCGCGGAGGCGTTCGCCAGGGTGCTGGACGTGCTGCGCAGCGGCGGCGGGCCGGACGTGGCGTTCCGGGCATATCTGCTCACCACGCTGCGCAACGTGCTCTACGACCGGGCCCGGCGGGACAAGAAGCTGGAGTGGTCCGACGACATGACCCGGCACGACCCGGGCGTGCCGTGGGAGGACTCCGCGGTCGCCGGGCTGGAGACCAGGCTGGCCGCGCGGGCGTTCCACCGGCTGCCGGAGCGCTGGCAGACCGTGCTCTGGCACACCGAGGTCGAGCAGGAGTCGCCGGCCGACGTCGCGCCGCTGCTGGGGCTGACGCCGAACGGCGTGGCGGCGCTGGCGTACCGGGCCCGGGAGGGGTTGCGGCAGGCGTACCTGCAGGAGCACCTCGCGGACGGGGTCGGCCGCCGGCACGCCGCGACCGTGGACCGGCTCGGCGCGTGGGCGCGCGGCGGGCTGACCGCCCGGCAGCGGGCCAAGGTGGAGGCGCACCTCGCGACCTGCCCGGACTGCCGGGCACTCGCGAGCGAGCTGGCGGACGTCAACGCAGGGCTGCGCGCGGTGATCGCGCCGCTCGTCGTCGGCACGGCCGCGGCCGGCGCCTACCTCGCCGCCCACGCCGCCCCCGCGGAAGCCGCCGCGGGCGGGGCAGCCGCCGGTGGGGCCGCCGCCGGGGCAGCCGCCGGTGGAGCAGCCGCCGGTGGGGCGGCCGCGGACGGAGCGGCGGCCGGTGGGGCGGCCGGTAGTGGGGCGACCGCAGGTGGCGCGGCGGCCGGTGCGGCCGCCGGTGGGGCCGCCGGTGGAGCAGCCGCCGGTGGAGCAGCCGCCGGTGGAGCAGCCGCCGGTGGGGCTGCGGCGGGTGCCGGCGGGGGCGGTTCGGCGCTGGGTTCGGTGACGGCGTGGGTTGCCGGCTCGCACGCCGGCCAGGCCGCCGCCGCTGCCGTCGCCGCCGTCGTGATCGGCGGCACCGCGGCGGTCGTCGTCACCCAGGGCGGCGGCTCCGGCCCGGTCGGCACTCCCGCGATCGCCGCGACCACGGCCGCCGGCCTGCCCGGCCCGAGCGAACCCGGCGGGACGACGTCGGCCGCCGCCCCGTCCGCAGGCACCCTGAGCCCGAGCACCGGCGCCGCCACCGGCGGCCCGGGCAGCAGCCCGACCGCGGTCCCGACCCCGGGCGGCCAGCCAACGCCGAGCGGCGCAGCGCCGCCCCCGACCGCGTCCGTCCCGCCGGCCGGCGCCGGCACCCTGTTCGCCGGCTCACCGCGCGCTCAGGGCACGCTCCGCGTCGGCGCCACCGGCGACATCGCTGTCCCGATCCGCAACACCGGCGACGACGACGCCCGTCGCCTGGTGGTCACGCTCCGCCTGCCCGCGGGGATCACCGCCCAGGGCGGCTCCGGCAGCGACAGCTGGACCTGCACGGCCGGTGCGGTCACCACCTGCACGCTCGACGACTTGGACGGCGGCGACCAGACCACGCTGCGCGTCCGGGTCGACGTCACCGCCGCGGCGGTCCCCGGCGGCACGGTCGCCGGCACCCTGCGGGCCGACGACGTGGCGAGCATCCCGATCCCGGCCGGGACGCTCGTGGTGCTCCCCTAGGACACGCCGAGGTCCCGGGCGATGAGCATCCGCTGCACCTCGGACGTACCCTCGCCGATCTCGAGGATCTTCGAGTCCCGCCAGTGCCGGGCGACCGGGAACTCATTCATGAACCCGTACCCGCCGAAGACCTGCGTCGCCTCCCGCGCGTTCGTCACCGCCGCCTCGGACGAGTAGAGCTTCGCGATCGCCGCCTCCCGCTTGAACGGCCGGCCCGCCATCAGCAGCGCGGCCGCGTCCCGCCAGGCCAGCCGGGACAGGTACGCCCGCGTCTCCATGTCCGCGACCTTGAACTGGATCGCCTGGTACGCCCCGATGTTGCGGCCGAACGCCTCGCGCTCCCGGGCGTACCGGACGCACTCGTCGACACACGCCTGGGCGAGCCCGGTGCCCAGTGCCGCGATCGCGATCCGGCCCTCGTCGAGGATGGACAGGAAGTTCGCGTAGCCGCGGCCGCGCTCGCCGAGCAGGTTCTCCGCCGGCACCCGGCAGCCGGAGAACGACAGCTCGTGCGTGTCGGACGCATGCCAGCCGACCTTCGAGTACGACCTGGCGACCGTGAACCCCGGCCGCGGCACCGGCACCAGGATCGAGGAGATCTCCTTCTTCCCGCCGGCCGCCGTGCCGGTGACCGCGGTCACCGTGACCAGCTCGGTGATGTCGGTGCCGGAGTTGGTGATGAATGCCTTGGTGCCGTCGATCACCCACTCGCCGTCCTCCAGCCGGGCGGTGGTGCGGGTGGCGCCGGCGTCCGAGCCGCCACCCGGCTCGGTCAGGCCGAACGCGCCGAGCGCCTGCCCGCTGCACAGCCGCGGCAGCCACTCCCGCTTCTGTTCCTCGGTGCCAAACCGGAACACCGGCATCGCGCCGAGCGACACGCCGGCCTCCAGCGTGATCGCCACCGACGAGTCGACCCGGGCCAGCTCCTCGATCGCCAGGCAGAGCGAGAGGTAGTCCCCGCCCATCCCGCCGTACTCCTCCGGGAACGGCAGCCCGAACAGTCCGAGCTCGCCCATCTGCTTGACCACCGGGTACGGGAACTCGGCGCGCTCGTCGTAGTCGTGCGCCACCGGGGCGACGACCGTGCGGGCGAAGTCGGCGACGGTGCGGCGGAACTCTTCCTGCTCAGCGTCGAGGTCAGGCATGCCCTCGATCGTGTCACCCCGGGACGCGGCCGGAAACCGGGTGCACTCCGGCCACGTACACTCCTCCGGTGCCTCTGCTCGACCGACTCGGCACGCCATGGCGTGTGCTGCTCAAGGAGATCTCGGCATTCGGCGTCCTCGGCGTCGTGAACCTGTTCGTCGACGTCGGCCTGTTCAACCTGATGCACTTCCGCATCGGGCTCGGCCCGACGACCTCGAACATCATCTCGACCAGCGTCGCCACCACGCTCTCCTACTTCGGCAACCGGCACTGGTCGTTCTCGCACCGGGCCCGCACCGGCCTGCGCCGTGAGTACGTGCTGTTCTTCGCGATCAACCTGATCGCGCTGGGGATCTCCAGCGTTGTGATCGCGTTCACGTTCTACGTCGTCGGCGCGCACAGCCCGTTCGCGCTGAACGTGGCGAAGTTCATCGGCATCGGCATCGGCACCGTGTTCCGTTTCTGGTCGTACAAGCGGTACGTGTTCCCGCCGCACCCGGAGACCGTCGGCGCCGGCGCGACCGCGGCCGACTAGGGGCTGTACGCCCCGGGCTCCTCGGCCAGCGGGAGGTAGACCGCGAAGACCGGCGGCACCGGCCGGCTCAGCTCCAGCCGGCCGCCGTCGGACTCGACCAGCGCCCGGGCCAGGGCGAGCCCGATCCCGGTCCCGTCGCCGCCGCTCACCCCGCGCTCGAAGATCTTGCCGACCAGCTCGGGCGGCACTCCCGGGCCCTCGTCGGTGACCTCGACCACGGCGTGCCGGCCGGACCGGCGCACGCCGACCCGGACCACGCCGCGGCCGTGCTCGAGCGCGTTGTCGACCAGCACGCCGACCGCCTGTTGCAGGCGCCCCGGCTCGGCCCGGGCGATCAGCGTGTCCGGCGCGTCCACCTCGACGCGGCGGCCGAGCGTGCGCAGCGTCGGCTCCCGCTCGTCCACCACCGCAGCGACCTCGTGGCCGACCTCGACGTCGCCGGCGCCCTCGGACCTGGCGGTGCGAGCCTGCGCCAGGATCTCATCCACCACCGCGGACAGCCGCTCCGCCTGCTCCAGCGCCGCGGTCGCCTCCCGCTTCACGTCCGGCTCCGGCGACATGGAGATCTCCTCCAGCCGCATCCGCAGCGCCGTCAGCCGGCTGCGCAACTGGTGCGACACGTCGTCGGCGAGCGTGCGCTCCCGCTGGATGACCGCGGAGATCTGGGCCGCGGCGCGGTCCAGCACGTCGCAGATCCGGTCCAGCTCGTCGATGCCGGGACGGGCCGGCGAGGCCCGGTAGTCACCGGCGCCGAGCCGGGCCGCCCGCCCGGCCACGTCCCGCAGCGGTTCGGCCAGCCGCCGGGCCAGCAGCACGGCCGCGATCGCCGCCAGCACCGCGGAGCCGGCCATCCCGGCGACCACGCCGAAGCCGAACCGGTACTGCCGGTCGCGCACGTCACCGGCCGGCCGGGCCACCTCGACCTCGCCACCGCCGGGCAACGGGGCCTGCGCCGAGTAGGGGCTCGGCCCGGGGTCAGGGCCGGCGGTGGTCGTCTGCCCGTCCGGGTCCCGGATGGTGACCTGCTCCCCCGGTGGCACCAGCCGGGTCAGCCGTTCCGGGGTCGGCGCGCCGCTCGCGGTCGGGTCCTCGACCACAGCGGCGACCGTCTGCACCTGCCGGAGCAGCTCGGTGCGGGCGCTGTCGGCGACCAGGCGCACAGTCACCACCAGCAGCGGCAGCCCGAGTGAGAAGACCGACACCGCGACCACCGCCAGCGTGGCGGCCAACAGCCGTCGGCGCACCGGCTGAGCCTAGTGCCTCAGCCGCGCTCGAACCGGAAGCCCACCCCGCGCACCGTGGTGAGCAGCCGGGACCGCTGCGGGTCGTCGCCGAGCTTGCGGCGCAGCCAGGACACGTGCATGTCGAGCGTCTTGGACGCACCGCCCTCGGCGTCGTCCCAGACTTCGCGCATGATCCGGTTTCGGGTGACGACCGCGCCGGCCTCCTCGAGCAGCACCCGGAGCAGCTCGTACTCCTTGTTGCTCAGGTGCAGCTCGACGTCGTCCTGCCAGACGCGGCGGGAGGCCAGCTCCATCCGCACCCCGCTGGCCTCGAGCACGTCGCCGGTCCGCCGCCGCAGCAGCGCCCGGACCCGGGCCAGCAGCTCGGCCAGCCGGAACGGCTTGGCCACGTAGTCGTCCGCGCCGGCGTCCAGCCCGACCACCAGGTCGATCTCGTCGGTCCGGGCGGTCAGGACGAGGACAGGCACCGAGTTGCGCCCGGCCCGCAGCCGGCGGCACACCTCGAGCCCGTCCATGTCCGGCAGGCCGAGGTCGAGCACGACCAGGGAGACGTCGCCGCCCATCGCCTCGGACAGCGCGCTGGTGCCGTCGTTGCGCACCAGCACCGAGTAGCCCTCGCGCTGCAGCGCTCGGGCCAGCGGTTCGGAGATCGCCGGGTCGTCCTCGGCGAGAAGCACTGTTGTCATACCGGTGTCACCCCATGCCGACGACGGGAAAATCCTCTGTCCTTGCCGCGCGCGGCGGCGATCCGGGCGACCAGCTCGGCGCGCAGGTCTTCCGGCTCCACCACCGCGTCCACGACGAGCTCGCTGGCCAGCCGCAGCACGTCGATGTCCTCTTCGTACGCCTCGCGGCGGCTGCGGACGAACTCGGCGCGCTCGGCCTCGTCCTCGATCGCCGCGATCTTGTTCGCGTACACCGCGTTGACCGCGGCCTCGGCTCCCATGACCGCGATCTTCGCGGTCGGCAGCGCCAGCGTCGCATCGGGCTCGAACCCCGGCCCGGCCATCGCGTACAGGCCCGCGCCGTACGCCTTGCGGACCACGACGCAGAACTTCGGCACGGTCGCCTCGGCGATCGCGCTGATCATCTTGGCACCGTGCCTGATGATGCCCTGCTTCTCCACCGCCGAGCCGACCATGAAGCCGGGCACGTCGGACAGGAAGATCAGCGGCAGGTTGAACGCGTCGCACAGCTGCACGAACCGGGTCGCCTTGTCGGCCGAGTCGACGAACAGCACCCCGCCCTTGAACTGCGGGTTGTTGCCGACCACGCCGACCGGCTTGCCGTCGAGCCGGGCGAACCCGACGGTCACCTCCCGGGCCCAGCGGGCCTGGATCTCGAAGAACGAGCCCTCGTCGACCAGCGCCCGCACGTACCGGCGCATGTCGAACGCCTGCCGTTCGCTGGCCGGCACCAGCGCCCGCAGGTCGCCGCTGCCCGGCCCGGCCGGCTCGATCGCGGGCGGCTCGCCCCGCCAGTTGGACGGCAGGTAGGACAGGTAGCGGCGGACCACGTCGAGCGCCTCGGGTTCGTCCTTGCAGAGGAAGTGACCAACGCCGGACTCGCCGGTGTGCATCGTCGCCCCGCCCATGTCCTCGAGCGTGGTCTTCTCCCCGGTCACCATCTCGACCATCCGGTCGGACCCGAGATACATGCTGGCGTTGCCGTCCACCATCGCGACCACGTCGCAGAACGCCGGGATGTACGCCCCGCCGGCGGCGCTCGGCCCGAACAGCGCGCACACCTGCGGGATGGAGCCGGACGCGCGGACCTGGTTCCAGAAGATCCGGCCGGCGCCGCGCCGGCCCGGGAACAGGTCGACCTGGTCGGTGATCCTGGCCCCGGCCGAGTCGACCAGGTAGACCATCGGCACCGACGTCGCGTACGCCCGCTCGATGATGCGGATGATCTTCTCCACCGTGCGGGCGCCCCACGAGCCAGCCTTGACGGTGGAGTCGTTGGCCATCAGGCACACCGGCCTGCCGTCGATGCGGGCCTGGCCGGTGATCACGCCGTCCGCCGGCAGGTCGCCGGCCATGACGTTGGCCAGCATGCCGTCCTCGACGAACGAGTCCTTGTCGACGAGCAGCCGGACGCGCTCGCGGGCGAACAGCTTGCCCCTGGCGGCGTTGGCCTCGTGGTAGCGCGCGGCGCCGCCCTTCTCGACCGTCTCCCTGGCCCCGGCGACCCCGCCGTCGTAGTTCACGACCCAGTTTTACTCCCGTCACCGATTCTGTCGGTGGTCGGTGGCAGTCTTGCGCCCGCAACGGGGAGCCCCGGCACCGGGCCGGGACCGCCGACGAGGAGGTCGGTCATGAGCGAGCGCACCGGTTATCCGCAGGGCACGCCCTGCTGGGCGGACATCTGGACGGACGACGCGGAGGCCGGCCGCGCCTTCTACGCCGGGCTGTTCGGCTGGGAGTGGGAGGTCAACCCGGATCCGGCCTTCGGCGGCTACTCGATCGCACTGCTGCGCGGGAAGCGAGTGGCCGGGCTGTCCGGCACGATGATCCCGGACATGCCGCCCGCCTGGGTGACCTACCTTGCCGTCGATGACGCCGACGCGTTCGCCGCGGCCGTGCCCGGCGCCGGCGGCACGGTGGTCGGGCCGCCGATGGACATCGCCGACCAGGGCCGGATGGCGCTGGCGACCGACCCGGCCGGGGCGTTCTTCGGGATCTGGCAGCAGGCCGCCCACACCGGCTCCGAGCTCGTCAACGAGCCGGGCACCGTGGTGTGGAACGAGTTGGTCGCACCGGGCATCGACAAGGAGGCCGAGTTCTACCGGGCCACGCTCGGGGTCAGCTTCGAGGACATGGCCGGGTCCGACCCGACGATGCCGGTCTACAAGCTGATCAAGGCCAATGGCCGGACGGTCGGCGGGGCGATGCCGCCGATGCCGGAGATGGGCGAGCTCCCGGCGCACTGGGGGATCTACTTCGAGGTCGCCGACGCCACCGTGACCGTGAAACTGGCCCAGGAGCTGGGTGCGCGGGTGCTCTCCCCGGTGCAACCGACCCCGCAAGGCCCGATGGCCACCCTCGCCGACCCGCAGGGCGCACCCTTCGCCCTCATCGCCAGCGGCTCCACCGAGTAAGCGGTCAACCCAGCGGACCGGTGATCGCCCGCGGACCGGCGATCGCCCAGGGATTCGCGGTCGGGCCGGCGCACGCGCGGTCGGGCCGGCGCACGCGCGGTCGGGCCGGCGCACTCGCGGTCGGGCCGGCGCACTCGCGGTCGGGCGGACTCGCGGTCAGTGCGGGGGGTCGAGCAGGGCGACCGGGGCGTCCTGCCAGTGCGGGGGGACGACGGCGAACGCGTCGGCAAGGGCTGCGCCCCAGAGCGAGCCGGGACGGTCGAGGCCGACGGCCTCGACCGATCCGTCCGGGCGGCGACGGACCGGCAGGATCCGGGTCGGTGCCGGCGCGGGCCGCCCCGGACGGTGCGGCCGGTTGCCCACCGCCGGTGCGCCGCCGACCAGACGCGCCGTCGGCAGGTCCGGCAACGGCCGGCCGGTCATCCCGGCCAGCAGCGGTCCGAGCAGCGTCAGCACCCCGACCAGCGCCGCGTAGGGATAGCCGGGCAGCCCGACCACCGGCCGCCCGTCCGGCAGCAGCCCGAGCCGCTGCGGCCCGCCGGGCCGGCAGTCGACCCGGTCGACGACCAGCTCCGCACCGAGCGCCGCCAGCGCCGGCACGATGAGGTCCTTCGGTCCGCCGCCGACGCCGCCCGAGGTGACCACGACGTCGCCGCCGGCCACCTCGAGCGCCTTGCCCACGTCGTCCGGGTCGGTGTCGCGCACCCGGACGGCCGGCAGCGGCCGCCCACCGAGCCCGCTCACCCAACCGGGCAGCGCCGGTCCCAGCGCGTCCCGGACCAGACCGTCCGCGGACGTCCCGGTGCCGACCAGCTCGTCGCCGGTGACGAGCAGCGCGACGGCCGGCCGCGGCCGGACCGGCAGCATGTCCAGGCCCACCGCGGCGGCGAGCCCGACGACGGCCGCGGTGACGGCCGACCCGGCCGGCAGCAGGTCAGCGCCGACCGGCACGTCCTCGCCCGTCCGCCGCACGTTGCGGCCCAACATCGCGGCACCCCGCACGCGATCGCCCTCCGACGTCGTGTGCTCGTACGGGACGACGGCCACGGTCCCCGGCGGCACGACCGCGCCGGTGGCGATCTCCAGCGCCAGACCCGGCGCCAGCGGCTCCCGCGGCCCGGCCTGACCCGCGATCGCCCGCCCGACCACGGTCCACGGCCCTTCGACGTCGCCTACCGCGTATCCGTCCATGGCGGCGCAGTCGAATCCGGGCAGCGGCGCCATGGCTCGCAGCGGCGCGGCCAGCGTCCCCCCGCCGGCCTCCGCCAGCGGAACGTCGACCGGCGGCAGCAGGCGCGCCGTGGCGTACGCCGCCCGGCGCGCCTCCACCCAGGGCACCCGCACGGGCGCGGTCCTACCCCTCGGCGGAGGCGCGACGCTCGCGCCGCGCGGCCCGGTCGTCGGCCGCACCGGTCTGCGGCTCCTCCGGGTTCTCCCAGGCCAGCGCCATCTGGCTGATCCTGGCGGCGTACGTCACGGCCTCGTCGGCGCTGCCGGCGCGCCCGGCGGCCAGCCCCATCAGGTATGCGGTGAGCGGCGCGGCCGGACGCGCCACCCCGTGCGCGACGTCCTTGGTCATGTCGAGGACCAGATCCCGGGTGCGGCCGTCGACGAGGTCGGCGATGCCGAGCTCGGCAACCACCGCAGCCGTCCAGTCGTCCAACGTGCTCATCTCAACTCCCTGCCGCTCGCGTGCGCTCCTCGGCGATCCTTCCGGCTGCCTCCTCCGCCCCTGCGACCGGGTCAGGTCGCCGCCGGGACGGGAAGTTGGATGCGGTCGCGCCCGGCGTAGACGTTGCAACGCCGGCCGCGCAGGAATCCGACCAGCGTCAGGCCGAAGTCCTCGGCGACCGCGACGGCCAGCGACGACGGCGCCGAGACCGACGCAACCACCGGGATCCCGGCGGCCACCGCCTTCTGCACGATCTCGTACCCGCACCGCCCGCTGACCACGAGCACGGTCCCGGACAGCGGCAGCCGGTCCCCGAGCAGGGCCCAGCCGACCAGCTTGTCGACCGCGTTGTGCCGCCCGACGTCCTCCCGCGCCGCTACCAGCGACCCGTCCGCGGTGAACAGCCCGGCCGCGTGCAGCCCACCGGTCATCTCGAACACACCCTGGGCGGCCCGCAACGCGTCCGGCAGCCCGTACAACACGTCGACCGGGACCGTCACGTCGTCCGCGACCCGGCACAGCCCGCGCTCGTGCAGCGCGTCCAATGACGCCGACCCGCACACGCCGCAGGCACTTGACACGATCCCCGAACGCACCGGCGCCTCCAGCGGCGGCCCGTCGGTCTCAACCGTCACGACGTTGAACTTCTGGTCTTCCCGCTCGACGTCCGCGCAGTACGAGACCTGGTGCGGCACGCTGGGCAGAAGGCCCTCGGCGTGCAGGAACCCGGTCGCCAGCTCGAAGTCGTGACCCGGCGTCCGCATCGTCACCGCGACGGTCTGCGTGCGGCCGCCCGCGGAGAGTCGGACCTCCAGCGGCTCCTCGGTCACCAGGCTGTCCCGGCGGCGGACCTCGGTCTCGCCGTCCAGCGTCCACACTTTGGCCCGGGTGGCCGCTCCCGGCCGATCGGCTCTCACAGTTCCAGTCTCGCACCGAATAGGCTGCAACCGTGATCAACGGGATGCACGCCCTGATCTACAGTCCCGACCCCGACGCGGACCGCGCGTTCCTGCGCGACACGCTCGGCTGGTCGTTCGTCGAGGACCACCCCGGTTGGCTGATCTTCCGGCTGCCGCC
This sequence comes from Mycobacteriales bacterium, assembly GCA_036558285.1. GTDB lineage: Bacteria > Actinomycetota > Actinomycetes > Mycobacteriales > CADCTP01 > CADCTP01. The sequence continues at coordinate 22,296 of DATBFW010000213.1, forward strand.
GGGCGAGGTGGGCGTCCACCCGCTCGGCCCGGGCGAGCAGCCGCGGCACGAGCTGTTCCTCATGTGCGACGACGTACAGGCGACGGTGCGCGAGCTGACGGCCAAGGGTGCGACCTTCGCCGGCGACGTGCAGGACGCCGGGTTCGGGCTGCTCACCCAGCTCGTGCTGCCCAGCGGCGCCCGGATCGGCCTGTACGAGCCGCGGCACCAGGTCGCAGCCGACATCACGTCGTAACGTCCCGTAACCGAATCGGCGTGATACGGCACACGCTGAGTTTCGGGAACGATTCAGATAGCCTCGCGTTGTACCGAGTGGACGACGCGAGAGAGGACGTGAGATGAGCAAGTTCCGCGAGCTCCTCGACCGGTTCGACCGCTGGACCATCGAGGTGTTCAACCCGACGTACCCGCTCGGCCGCCGGTAGGCGAGCCGGGCCGAGACCCGAGAGCGCGACACACACCGACGTGTGTCGCGCTCAGTCGTCTCCGCATCCTCCAACCCGACGCGCCGCCGGGCGCGCACCGTCCCGGCAGGCACCCCTTCCGGCCGTCGTCGGCCCGGACGCGGCGGGGCCCGCTCACCGGGGCCGCGGCGCTGACCTCTCGGGTCGGCGCCAGAGTGCGGCGACGCGGCCGTGACCCGGGCCGCCGAGGTCGAACCCTCAGCTCGGTCCGGGTGCGAGGGTGCGGCGGTCGTCGGGGCCGCGACGGGTGAGGCCGCGGGCGTCGAGCAGTTCGAGCAACGGGACGGCGACGCGGCGGGTGGTGCCGAGCGCGCGCCGGGCCTCGGACAGCGTGAACGGTTGCGACAGGTCGGCGAGCACCGCGGCCGCCGCGGTGTCGGCGCCCGGCAGCAGGTAGATCCCGTCCGCGACCCTGAGCAGCGCGCCGGCCCGGACGGCAGCGGCCAGCTCCCGCCGACCCAGCCCCAGCTCGGCGAGCCGATACGCCTCCGGCGCCACGAACGGCGAGTCGGCCAGATCGGCCCGCACCGCCTCCACGCCGGCCCGGATCTCCGCCGGCAGCCCTACCCCGGCCGCCCCCACGATCCGCCCGTCCCGCACCACGAGCTCCCCGCCCGACCCCACCTCCCCACCCGCTGCCCCACCCGAACCGCTGCGGCCACCGGGCCGGGAGGCGGCATCGGGGCGGGTGGCGGGGACGGCAGGGAGGGAGAGCAGGGCGGTGAGGATGCGGGTGTCGGGCAGGCCGAGGCGCTGGCGGGCGGCCTCGAGCGGCAGGCCGTGCTCCAGCGGGTGCGCGGCCGCGTGCTCGGCGACGGCGCGGACCAGCGCGGCCCGCCAGCGCGCCGCCCGGTCGGGGTCGACCAGCCAGTCCCCGGCCCGTACCGCGGTCGGCGGAGCCGGCACGCCCATCGCCCGCAGCCGGGACGCCTGGACCGCCCCGCGCCGGGCCAGCTCCCCCGCACCGTCCGGAGTCCCGTCGAGCCCGGCCAGCACCTTCGCCCGGTCGGCAGCGGCTCCGCGCCGGCGCAGCGGCGGCGGATCGACGTCCAGCGCGCGTACGCCGGCGACCACGGCGTGCCGGCCCGGGTCGCGCAGCAGCATCCGGTCCCCGACGTGCAGCGGCAGCGGCCGTCGCAGGGTCAGCCGGGCGGCGGCGTCGCCGAGCTGGCGGACCCGCACCGGCACCGCGGCCGACCCGGCGTGCAGGGTCAGCTCGACGGGCAGGTCGCCCGCGGTGACCGCCACGTCCAGCACCGACGCCGACGTCCACGCCCCCGGCGTGACCAGCGCCGCGCCGCGACCGACCGTCGAGACCGGGACTCCCCGCAGATTCATCGCGACTCTGGCGGTGCCGACGATCGAGGACACCGGCTGCTCCAGGGACTGCAGGCTCCGTACCGTGACCGGCGTCCCGTCCAGCGACAGCTCGTCGCCGACCCGCAGCGTCCCGGCGGCCAGGGTGCCGGTCACCACGGTGCCGCTGCCGCGGATCGTGAACGCCCGGTCCACCCACAGCCGCACCGGCTCGTCCGCGGCCGGCACCGGCAGCGCCGCGAGCATCCCGTCGAGCGCCGCCCGCAGCTCGTCGAGGCCGCCCCCGGTCACCGGGCTCACCGCGACCGCCGGCACCGCGTCGCCCAGCGACGTCCGGGCCAGCCGCTGCCGCGCCGCCGCCATCGCCGGTCCGGGGTCGGTCAGGTCGGAGCGGGTCACCGCGAGCACGCCGTGCCGGACGCCGAGCGCGTCCAGCGCGTCGAGGTGCTCGGTCGACTGCGGCATCCAGCCGCCGTCGGCGGCGACGACGAACAGCACCGCCGGCACCGGCCCGATCCCGGCCAGCATGGTCGGCACGAACCGCTCGTGCCCCGGCACGTCGACGAACGCGACGTCGCCGACCGGCAGCCGGGTCCAGGCGAAGCCGAGGTCGAGGGTCATCCCCCGCCGCTTCTCCTCGGCCCAGCGGTCCGGCTCCATCCCGGTCAGCGCCCGGACGAGGGTGGACTTGCCGTGGTCGACGTGCCCGGCCGTCGCGATCACGTACACCGGCTCAGACCCGTACGGACAGGATCGCGCGCTGCAGCGCCCGGTCGTCGGTCTCGTCCACCGCCCGCAGGTCCAGCAGGCAGCGCCCGCCCGCGACCCGGCCCAGCACGGCGGGGTCGGCGGCCCGCAGCGCCGCCGCGTACGGCTCCGGCAGGCTCACCGCCGCGCTCGGCAGCACCACCCCGGGCGCGCCTCCCCCGCCGATCGCGGCCTCGCTGTCCACCGCGGTCGCGTCGACCTGGTTGGCCCGCAGCAGCGCCGCCAGCCGCTCCGCCCTGGCCCGCAGCGCCACCGGGTCGGCGGCGAGGAACCGGGCCACCGGCACCGCAGGCCCGCGCAGCGTCGCCTCCAGCGCCGCCAGCGTCAGCTTGTCCACCCGCAGCGCCCGGGCCAGCGGGTGCCGGCGCAGCCGCTCGACCACGTCGGCCCGGCCCAGCACCAGCCCGGCCTGCGGGCCGCCGAGCAGCTTGTCGCCGCTCGCCGTGACCAGCGCGGCACCGGCCCGCAGCGCGGTGGCCGCGTCCGGCTCGTCCGGCAGCACCGGCGACGGCGCCAGCAGGCCGGAGCCGATGTCCACCACCAGCGGCGCGTCCAGGGTCGCCAGCCGCTCGGCCGGGACCGCGGCGGTGAACCCGCTGACCACGAAGTTCGACGGGTGCAGCTTGAGCACGAAGCCGGTGTCCGGGCCGATCGCTGCCGCGTAGTCGGCCAGCGTGACCCGGTTGGTGGTGCCGACCTCGCGCAGCCGCGCGCCCGTCGACGCCACCAGGTCGGGGATCCGGAAGCCGTCACCGATCTCCACCATCTCGCCGCGGGACAGCACGATCTCCCGTCCGGCGGACAGCGCGGTCGCGGCCAGCACGAGCGCGGCGGCGCCGTTGTTGACCACGTGCACCCCACCGGCGTCGGGGACCGCGGCGGCCAGCGCAGTCAGCGCCCCGGTCCCGCGCGGCCCGCGCCGGCCGGAGCCGAGGTCGAGCTCGACGTCGGTGGTGCCGGACGCGGCCAGCACCGCGGCCCGCGCGGCGACCGACAGCGGCGCCCGGCCCAGGTTGGTGTGCACCAGCACTCCGGTCGCGTTGAGCACCGGCCGGAGCGAGGCCGGCACCGCCGGCAGCCGGTCCAGCACCGCCGGAACCAGCTGGTCCGGCGCCAGCAGCCCGGACCGTACGTCCTGCTGGGCGGCGACGACCGCCTCCTTGACCAGGGCCCGGCCGAGCCGGCCGAGCGCACCGTCCAGCCGCGGGTCGGCGAGCACCGCATCGGTGCGCGGGACCAGCCGGCGCGGGTCGGTCAACTCGGCCACTGCGCCACGGTACGGCGGCAGGCCGGGGGCCTGCCGCTCCCCCGGGAATTAGCGATCAAGGACCCCCGTATAGCGCTTGGGCCGCGCAAGCGCAGCAACCGACAGTATGGTGTCCGACACCCGATGGAAGCTGTGACGTCTTGTAGTTGAGCGGTCACAACTTGTCATGGGAGCGGTTCGGATACGCAGTCGTGGGGGGTTCTTGCAGTGAGCGAATCTGGCCGAACTCGCAGCGGGCTGTCCCGGCTGCTCATGCTCGGCGCATCGCTGGTCGCCATCGCTCTGGTGGCCGGCTGTGTCGCGGGGTCCGGTGGCAAACCCGCCGCCGCCCCGGCCAGCCGCGCGGCGATCGAGGCCGCCCCGCTACCGTCCGGTTCCAGCGGCACCGACGGCAGCACCGACGGCGGCCTGGCCGGCGCCGAGCCGGCCGGCGGGCCGGTCACCCCCGGCCAGTTCACGCTGCAGTTCCAGGCCCTGCTCGGCCAGCACACCATGCTCGCCGCGGACATGATGCGCGGCCGGATCCGCAACGACCCGGACGTGGCCCAGGCCGCCAACGCCGCGATCGGCAAGAACACCGACGCGCTCGGCAAGCTGTTCGCGGCCGAGCTCGGCACCGACGCCGCGCAGACGTTCGCGCCGCTGTGGTCCGGGCACGTGACCGGGCTGTTCAACTACGCCCGCGGGCTCGGCGCCGGCGACGAGACCGCGATGGCACAGGCCAAGCTGCAGGTGACCCAGATCGAGGACAAGCTGGCCGACTTCTTCGCCGGCCACTCGCACGGCCAGCTCAGCAAGCAGCAGGCGTTCGACGGCGTGGCCGACCACATCAACCACCTCCTCGACCAGGCCGACCAGTACGCGGCGAGGGACTACGAGAAGTCCGACGCCACCTACCGCGAGGGGTACGCGCACGCGTTCACCGGCGGCCAGGCGCTCGGGACCGCGCTGCTCACGCCCACACAGGCGAAGGTGACCGAGACGCCGAGCTGGCGGCTGCGCTCCGCGCTGACCCAGCTGCTCGGCGAGCACGTCGAGCTGGTCGTCGGCGCGCTGCGGTCCGGCGCCACCGACGCCCCCGACTTCAAGGCCGCCGCTGACTCGGTGAACGCCAACACCACCGCCCTGGCCGGTGCGGTCGGCACGCTGTTCACCCCGGCCGCCGGGCACAGCTTCGAGCAGCTCTGGGCCGACCACATCGACCTGCTGGTCGCCTACTCCGCGGCGCTCGCCAAGGGCGACGACGCCGCCAAGGCGCAGATCACCCAGGGGCTGAACGGGTTCGAGGCCAGGCTGTCGGCGTTCCTGTCCACGGCGACCGGCAAGAAGCTGGCCTCCCAGCAGCTGGCCAAGGCGCTGAACGCACACGACTCGATGCTCCGCCAGCAGGTCGATGCGTTCGTCGCCAAGGATTACGTGACGGCACACGATGTCGCATACTCCACGTACCAGGAGATGTTCGGGTTGAGCGGCCAGCTCGCACAGGCTTTTGGGGAGACTGTGGCCAAGCGGTTGCCCGTCGGAGCCGCTCAGACCGGACTCGGCGGTGAAGCCGCGATCATCGGAGGACGCTGATGCGGGTTCGCGGCCTGGTGTCGCTGGCTGCCGAGGCGGTGATGGCCGTGACGCTGACCGCATGCGGGAGCAACGCCGCGGGCTCGGCCGCCGCACCGGCGCGCGCCCCGGACCCGGCCGCTGCCCCGGCGCGGGCGCCCGACCCGGCGGCGGACCAGTTCAAGTCGGTCCGCAGCTACGCGACCGTCGCGCCGCCGACCCGGGTCCGCGTCCCGGCGATCGACCTGGTCACGCCGCCGCTGGAGCAGCTGGGTCGGATGGCGAAGGACAAGAGCATCGCGCTGCCGCGGGACCCGCTGCGGGCCGGCTGGTTCAAGGACGGCCCGCGGCCGGGCCAGCCGGGCCCGGCGGTGATCATCGGCCACGTCGACATGTCACACGCGCCAGCGGTGTTCTTCCGGCTCAGGGAGATGCAGCCCGGTCAGGTCGTGTACGTCGACCGCGCCGACGGCAGCACCGAGAAGTTCACCGTGACCAAGGTCCGGCAGGTGGCCAAGACCGACTTCCCGACCCAGGACGTGTACGCGCCGGACCTGCAGTCGTCGCTGCGGCTGATCACCTGCGGCGGCCAGTTCGACCACGACGCCCACAACTACCTCGACAATGTCATCGTCTTCGCCTCGCCGGCGTAGCTGGCTCGCCGCAGGCGCGCTGGCCGTGGTGGCCGGCGCGCTGGTCTGGGCCGGCTCGGCCGGGGCCGCGGCCACGCTGACCGTCGTCTCGGTGGTGCCGGGCGACGACCAGGTCACGATGGTCGTCGGCGTCGACCCGCCGCCGACGCTGGCCCAGCCGGGCACCTTCGCGGTGGCGAGCGGGGACGCCGGCAAGCTGCCGACCGACGCGAGGCCGGTGCTCGGGCCGCAGCTGGCGGCCGCCACCGTGCTGGACACCTCCGAAGCCGGCGCCGGCGAGCTGCAGAACGGCATCAACGGCACCGCGAACCTGCTGCTCCAGCTGCCGGACGGGGTGCGCAACCTGGTCGTCGCGGACGGCGGGGACGCAGCGCGGACGTTGTCGCCGCTCACCCAGGGCGCGACCGAGGCGATCGCCGCGCTGAACTCGGCCCGGGCCGCCGGGACCCGGCACACCGGTGCGGCGCTGGACGCCGCGGCGGACGGGCTGCCGCCGGAGGCCGGACGGTCCCGGCTGGTGCTGCTCTACACCGGCGCGCCGGATGCGGGTGGCGAGCCGGCCGAGCAGCTGGGCCGGCGGCTGGCCCAGGCCGGCGTGGTGCTCGCGGTCGTGACCACCGGGCCCGGGCAGCAGTTCTGGTCGGACGCGGCCGATATCACCGGCGGGGTCGCGGTGTCGGCCACCGGCGCGGCGTCGCTGCAGCCGTTCGACCAGGTGGCGTCGGCGCTGCGGAGCCGGTTCGTGCTGACGTTCCCGCGGCCGTCGACGCTGCCGGCGACGGTACGGGTGTCGATGACCGTCGGCGGTCAGACCGTCTCGCAGTCCGCGATGGTGCCGGAGGTGTCGGCGGAGACCGCCGCGCCGGCGAGGGCGGAGTCGGGGAGCTCGCCGCGGTGGTGGGTGTTCGGCGGGCTGGTGCTGCTCGCGCTGGTCGCCGCGGGGCTGGTGCTGGTCCGCCGGCGTCGTCGTACCCCCGCCGAGGCGCCGTCCGGTGCGGCGAGGCGTGGGCCGGAGCCGGCCGGGGCGGCGAAGCGCCGGCCGGAGCCGGCCGGCTCCGCGGAGCGGCCGCAGGACCTGCCCCGCCGGGCCGCCCCCGGCACGACGATCCCGACCCGCAGCGCCGCGCTCCCGCCGGTCCGGAGCTGGGACGAGTCGCCTGACCGCACCGCTGCCGACCGGGCCGCCACCGACCGCACCGACACCGACCGCACCGACACCGACCGCACCGACACCGACCGCACCGACACCGACCGCACCGACACCGACCGCACC
>DATBFW010000214.1:0-24087 GCA_036558285.1 Mycobacteriales bacterium
CCTGGTCGAGTTGACCGGGTTGCCGCGGGCGACCGCGCACCGGCTCGCCGTCGCGCTGGAGGCGCACCGGATGCTGGTACGCGACCCGTCCGGGCGCTGGGTGCCCGGGCCGCGGCTGGCCGAGCTGGCCCGCAGCGCGCCCGACCCGCTGCTGGCTGCGGCCGGCCCGGTGCTGGCCCGGCTGCGCGACCGCAGCGGCGAGAGCGCCCAGCTCTACCGGCGCGACGGCGACGAGCGGGTGTGCGTGGCTGCTGCGGAGCGGACCAGCGGGCTGCGGACGACGGTGGCCGTCGGCGCCCGGCTGACCATGGCGGCCGGCTCGGCCGCGCAGGTGCTCGCCGCGTGGAGCGAGGACGACCTGCCGCCGGGCGCCCGGTTCGGCCAGCGCTCGCTGACCGAGGTCCGCCGCCGCGGCTGGGCCTACTCGGTCGCCCAGCGCGAGGCGGGCGTCGCGTCGGTGTCGGCGCCGGTGTTCGACCACGCCGGCGACGTCACCGCGGCGATCTCCGTCTCGGGTCCGGTGGAGCGGCTGAGCCGACGGCCCGGTCCCAGGTTTGCGCCGCTCGTCACCACCGCGGCGACTGCGCTGGCCGCCCGTCTGTAACGGTCCTCGACTGGACGACCATTACCCAGGCGTACGGTCTGACCTGCGCTGATGAACGGTTCGTGATCGTTCGACCGCAAGACGTGATTCACCCGTTCGGTAGCCCGGGTCGGCCGCCGGGAGCGCTTAGGGTTCCCACGTCCACGACAGCCCAACCGGTCCGCCCGGACCCGGCTGGGCCCGGGGCCGCAACGGCGCGGACCCGGGTCGTGGCGTTGCTCGGCCACCGCGAGCGGGCCGCGCACCGCAGCTGAGGGGAAGTGCTAGGGCCGGCGAGCGATCGCCGGCCCTAGCGCTGTCCGGGGGCCGTGCCACCGTCACCGCCACGTTCCGGCGCCGGGATGCGTGGGGCGGTCGGCGTGCCGGCACCGCGGCCACGTTCCGGCGCCGGGATGCGTGGGGCGGCCGGCGTGCCGGCGCCGCGGCCACGTTCCGGCGCCGGGATGCGTGGGGCGGTCGGCGTGCCGGCGCCGCGGCCATGTTCCGGCGCGGGGATGGGTGGGGTGGCCGGCGCGGCTAGGTTCCGGCGCGGGTCTCCTCGACGAGGTGGTCCAGCGCGGCGGCCGGGTCACCCACCGCGCGCTGCCGGTCGGCCGACGTGCCGCGGCGCAGGATCGCCTCCACACCGGAGGAGACCCCGGCCTGGTCGCCGAGCTCGTCCAGCGCCGGCCGGACGTGCTCGAGCAACGCCCGCACCACCTCCCGGGCCGGCAGTGCCGCCGCGCCGCGCGGGTCGACCAGCACGTCGGCGAGTCCGGACCGGGCGGCCCGCCAGCGCGCGGCCCGGACCAGTTCCGGCCGCGGCGGCGCGAACGCCGGGCCGGTGCCGCCGGCCGACCGCAATGAGGTCAGCACCAGCGCGCGGGCCAACCCGGCCAGCGTGACCGCGTCGTCCAGCAGCGGGACCGCGTCGCAGACCCGCACCTCGAGCGTCGGGTACCGGGCCGACGGGCGCACGTCGAAGTAGATCATCCCCACGTCGGACACCGTTCCGGACGCGACCAGCCCGTCGACCGTCGCGTCGTACTCGGCGGCCGAGGCGAACGGCAGCGGCGGCCCGGCCGTCGGCCAGCGCGACCACAGCACGCTGCGGTACGAGGCGTAGCCGGTGTCCTCGCCGTCGAAGTACGGCGAGGACGCCGAGAGCGCGAGCAGCACCGGCAGCCACGCGCCGACCAGCGGCAGCGCCGCCACCGCAAGCTCCCGGTCGTCGACCCCGACCTGGGTCTGCATCGCGCAGACCAGCTGCTGCCGGCCGACCTCGGCGTACTCGGCGATCATCCGCTCGTACCGGTGTTTGGGGTACGGCTGGCCGTCCAGGTCGAGCGCGACCGGCACCGAACCGGCCGCGACCACGGCGAGCCCGGCGTCCGCGGCCGCGGTCAGCGCCGCCCGCCGCTGCGTCACCAGCTGCTCGCGCAGCTCGGCCAGCGTTGCACAGACGCCGGTGGACACCTCGATCTGGGACCGCTGCAGCTCCGGCTCGATCTCCAGGCCCCGCGTGGCCGCCGCGCCGACCACCCGCTCGGCGTCCTCGGCCGGCACCCGCCGCCGCGGGTCGACCAGGTGGAACTCCTCCTCGACGCCGATCGTGACGCCCGCGCTCACCGGCCGAGGCCGTCCACGACCTCGACCCCGGGCAGGGCGGCCAGCAGCTCCCCCGGCAGCCGCAGCTTCGACCGGCGCACGCCCGAGCCGATCACCACCGAGCCCGCCGCCGCCACCGCCGCGTCGACCAGCACCGGCCAGTCCGCCGGCAGGCCGATCGGCGTGATCCCGCCGTACTCCATGCCGGTGCCGGCGACCGCCTCGTCCATCGACATGAACGAGGCCTTGCGCACGTTCAGCCGGCGCCGGCCGAGGCCGTTGACGTCGGCCCTGGTGGTGGCGAGCACGACGCAGGCAAGCTGGCGCTGCACGCCCTCCCGCTTGCCGGCGATCACCACGCAGTTGGCCGACTCGTCCAGCGGCACGCCGTACCGCTCGGTGAACGCGGCGGTGTCGGCGACGTCCGGGTCGATCGCGGCGACGGCGACCCGCTCGACCGGCAGCTGCGCCTCCCAGCCCCGCAGCGCGGCCAGCACCGGCGCGGCCAGCAGGTCGGGACGGGTCAGCGCCGGCACCAGCTCGAGAGTCTCGATCACCTGCCCATCCTCCGCCGGGGCATGGGACGCTGCGCGCATGGGGGTCTCCGTGGCGGTACGCGGACTGCGACTGACCGCGGCCGGCCTCGGCGTCGCCGCGCTGGTGACCGCGCTGGTGCAGAGCACCGGATCGGTGGCGAACTTCTTCTCGTACTTCACGGTGGAGAGCAACATCCTCGCGGTCGTGGCCCTCGCCGGCGGCGCCGTGCTGACCGGCTGCCCGCGCGGCTGGCCGTATTTCCGCGGCGCGGTGACCCTCTACATGGCCATCACCGGGATCGTCTACGCGCTGCTGCTGTCCGATGTGGACGTGCAGCTGTCCGCGCAGTGGGTGAACGCGACGCTGCACGAGATCCTGCCGCTGTTCCTGCTCGTGGACTGGATCCTCTTCCCGCCGTGGCCGCGCGCGTCGTACCGGAAGGCGCTGGGCTGGCTGGCGTTCCCGCTGGTGTTCGTCGCCTACTCGCTGATCCGCGGACCCATCGTGGACTGGTATCCGTACCCGTTCCTCGACCCGCGACCGCACGGCTACCTGCACGTGGTCTGGATGTCCGTGCTGATCGGGCTGGGCATGGTCGTGCTCGCGCTGGCCGTCCTGTGGATCGGCAGGCAGCGCCTGGCGGCTCAGTCGCGGTCGCCGGCGGCCAGCACGATGTCGAAGCAGACCTGAGTCCAGCTGCCGTCGACGACCCGGCCGTCCGGGGTCGGCCCGTCCGAGCGCAGGAACGGCTTCACCAGCGAGTCGCGCACGCCGAACACGCTGTCCCCGCCGAGCGACTCGCCGGCCACGAAGATGTGCGTGACCAGCGTGCGGTAGCCCGGCGCGCTGACCATGAAGTGCAGGTGCGGCGCCCGCATCGGCGACCGGCCGGTGGCGTGCAGCAGCCGCCCGACCGGCCCGTCGGAGGGAATGGGGTACGGCGTCGGGGTCAGCGCCCAGAACCGGTACCCGCCGTCCCCGTCGGCGACGAGGTGGCCGCGGGCGGCGGTGCGGTCGTCCGGGTGCTGCACGTCGTAGAAGCCGTCGTCGTCGGCCTGCCAGACCTCGAGCAGGGCACCGGGGATCGGCCTGCCGTCGGCGTCGCGGACGGATCCCTCGACCCAGCAGGGCTCCCCCGGCGCACCGAAGGCGATGTCGCCGCCCGGCTCGATCTCCGGCGAGCCGGCGACGAAGAACGGGCCGAGTACGGTCGACTCGGTCACGTCGCCCTCGGCCGCGTGGTTGATCGTGATCGTCTGCATCGACAGCCCGAGCACGTCGGAGAGCAGGATGAACTCCTGCCGCTTGTCGTCGGTGATGTGGCCGACCTCGGTGAGGAAGCCGATCGCGGCGGCCCACTCCGCCTCGGTGAGCCTGACCTCGCGGGCGAACGCGTGCAGGTGCCGGATCAGCGCGGTCATCACGGTACGCAGCCGCTCGTCCGGCGTGCCGGCGACACTCGCGACCACCGTCTCGGTCAGCTGCCGCTCACGCTCCTGGTCGCTCGGTGCCGGCTCGCGCTGCGAGCTCCCGCCCTCCCTCATGCCAGCGCTCCCGGGTCGTCCCCGGCCCAGGCGGCCCGCAGCAGCCGGGTCAGCGCGGCGGCGTCGACCGGGCGCGGGTTGTCGGCGGGGACCGCCGGCAGCACGGCCTCGACCGCCTCCGGCAGGTCCTCCGCGCGCAGGCCGATGTCGCGCAGTGCCCGCGGTGCGGCCAGCTCGTCGCGGAGGTCAAGCAGGCCGGTCAGCGCGTCGATGGAGCCGACCGCGTCGGCGATCCTGGCCGCGGCGTCCGGTGCGGCCGGCGCGTTGAACGCGACCACGTACGGCAGCACGACCGCGTGGGTGGCCGCGTGCGGCAGGTCGAACCGGCCGCCGAGCACGTGGCAGATCTTGTGGTGCAGGCCCGCGCCGGCCGAGGCGAACGCGACCGCGGCGAGGTAGCAGCCGTACTGGCTGCGGGCCTGGTTGCCGGAGCGCAGGCCGTCGTTGAGCGCGCGCAGCCCCTCCAGGGCGAGAGCGGCGTCGATCGGGTCGGCGGTCGGGCCCCACAGCGCGTCCACGCAGTGCGCGACCGCGTTGAGGCCGGACGCCGCGGCCAGCGCGCGCGGCATGGAGGCGACCAGGTCCGGGTCGTAGACGACCACGTCGGGCAGCACCCGGTCGGCGCTGCCGGTGCGCTTGCCGGCCGGTCCGGTCAGGCCCCAGACATTGGTGGCCTCGGAGCCCGCGTACGTCGTCGGGACGGCGACGATCCGCACCGGCCGGTGCAGCGCGATCGCTTTGGCCAGCCCGATCGCGGAGCCGCCGCCGACCGCGACGACCACGTCGACATCGGCCTGGGCGGCGGCGCCGGTGGCCCGCTCGGCCAGCGGCTCGGGTACGTGCTGGGCCACCTCGGTCCAGCGCAGCGCGGTCCGGCCGGCCAGCGCGTCCAGCAGCGCGGAATGCCGCTCGCCGCCGATCACCATGACCGCGCGCGGTTCGAGTCGATCGAGCTCGGCCCGGATGCGGGCGACCGCTCCACCCGCGTCGAGCACGACCCGCTGCCCCAACGTCCGATGCGCGAACCGCACGTCAGCCCGGCCTGTCCGTCTCGATCACCTGCACAGCCCAGAATGTAGCGCCGGCAGCTACTCCCCGACCGCCACGGGCGTCGCCCGGCCGGAGGACGCCCGCAGCGCATCCGTCAGCAACGCGACCAGCGCCTCGAGCTGCACGCCGGCCGAGGAGGAGACCTCCTCGTCGGAGCCGTCCAGCGCCCGGGCGGCAAGCCCCGCCTTGCTGTCGATCAGCTCGGCGATCCGGGCGTCGATGGTCTGCGCGGCGATGATGCGCCAGGCGGTGACCGGTTCGGCCTGCCCGATGCGGTGGCTGCGGTCGATCGCCTGGGTCTGCTCCGCGTCGGTCCAGGACAGCTCGGCCAGCACGATGTTCGAGGCGACCTGAAGGTTGAGACCCACGCCGGCCGCGGTCAGCGAGCACACCGCGATGGCGACGTCCGGGTCGGACACGAACGCGTCGACGTTCGCCTGCCGCACCCTGGGCGTCTGGTCGCCACGGATCGACGAGACGCGGATCCCCTGCCGGGCGAAGGTCTCTTCGGCGGCGTCCATCACGTCGATGTGCTTGGCGAAGAAGACGACCTTGCCGGCGCTGCGAGCCAACTGCGCCGCGTAGTCCGCGGCCAGGTCGGCCTTCGCCTGGCCGATGCGCCGCATCATGGTGAACACGTTCTCGCCGGACTGCGTCGTCGCGTCCTTCAGCTCCGACCGGGCCACCGTGCGGACCAGCGCGTGGTCGATGCCGTCGACGACGGCGCCGGCGGATCGGTTCGCGAGCGCGGCCTCGTATCGCGCCACCATCCGGCCGGCGAGCTCCCGCTCGGCCGCCCGGATCGACCGGCCGATCCGTCCGTCCAGCTCGACGGGGAGGTCGGCGATACGCCGGGCCGGGATGTCGGCGGCCACCTCCAGCTTGCGCCGGCGCACGATGCCGAGGTCGATCACGCACTGCCGCGCCGCCGCGTAGAAGCCCTGGTCGGCGGGTGTCAGGCCGGTGTCCTCGAGCGCGTCCAGCAGCTCACCGCGGGGCTGGCTGTCGTCGATCCAGCCGAGGAACTGCCAGATCGCCCGGAAGTCGTCGATGTCGTTGATCAGCGGGGTGCCGGTCAGCGCCATCAGCAGCGGCCGCGCGATCCGGGACCGGATGCGGTCGGAGAGCGCGAGGACGTGCTGGGAGCGCTGCGCGGTCTTGTTCTTGATGAAGTGGGCCTCGTCCACCACCATGCCGCGGAACCCGAACTCACCGAGCCAGCCCAAGTGGCGGTCGAGCAGCTCGTAGTTGAGCACGACGATGTCCGCGAAACCGTCGACGTTGTCGCCGTCGCCCTGCACCACGGTGACCGGCCGGTGGGGCGTCCAGCGGGCCGCCTCACGGGCCCAGTTGATCTTGACGACGTTCGGCACGACGACGAGCAGCGGGTAGGCGTTCGCCGCCTCCGCGGCGAGCAGCGCCTGGGCCGTCTTGCCCAGACCCGGCTCGTCGGCGAGCAGGAACGTCCGATGTCCGGCAGCCGCCGCGGCGACCACCTGCCCCTGGTGCGGCATCAGCTCCAGAGCCGCCGGGGTGAACCGGGCCGTCGGCGCCGGGAGCATCATGCTTGCCGGGGCTCCCCCGGCGGCGCGCTCGAAGGAACTCAGCAGCGGGCCGAGCAGCTCCCAGCCGGCCAGCCGGCGCGGCCGGGAGGCGCGCTGCGGAACGGCGGAGAAGTCGGGGGCGAGGAAGGGGTTCGCCAGCTGACCGGAGATCACCGACTGCGGCACGACCCGCCGCTCCGTTCCGACGGAGGCGGTCGCGGTCTCGGCCGGCGCGATGTCTTCTGGCGTCGGCTCGATGCCGAGATCCCGCTGCATCTCCCGCTTGAGCGACCGGGCCGCGTCGGAGACGGCGGCGTCCTCGGCCAGCAACGCCAGGAGACCGGGATCCCGGACGGCGGTCCTCGCGAGGATGGTCGCGATGCCGTCCAGGCGCTTGAGCTGCTCGGCCCGCTGACCGTCGCTCCCGGCCGCCGCCTGGACGCGGGCACGCTCGTCCCGCAGCAGCAGCGCCACGGCCTGGAACTTCGTACGCACCGCAGGCGTCACGCGGCCGCGGCCGGCAGCCGCCTCGACCGCACGGACGGTCCGGGCGAGCACCGAGACGACGTCGCCGCCATGGCGAACGTGTCGCTGCTCCCGCCGGACGGTACGTCGAGTGCCCGTCGGGCGCTGGCCTGGTCGAGCCAACAGACTCCTCCTCTGAACACCGCGGCGACAGTGGCCGCGGAAGCATGCCGCACAGTCCCGCGGACGGGGCGCGGGAACGCCCCGGCCGGTGGGCCTGTCCGTCGAACGCCGAGTCGACCTGCGGATCTCCGAAGATCTACGCAACCGGTCTCAGCGGGGCTCGCACGCGGACCCGGAACCGCCGGTGGGTTGTGGGCCGGTGCCGACGATACGGCAATCCGGTCCTCGGGTGCCTCACACCTGTCAACGCGTGCGAGTGCACATCATTCCCATAGCCGACCGACCTGCCTCTCGGCAGGTCAGGCGGTGTAGCCCCGGCCGGATTCGAACCGGCGCTACCGCCTTGCGAAGCCGGTCGCCCCGTCGTACCCCCTGGACCCTGACCGTCAGGCGGCCCGCCCGGCCGACGCTCCGCGGCCGCGTCCCGCAGCTCGTAGCCCGAGTGGACGGTCCCGTAGATCCGCGACCAGCGGCACAGATGCGGCCGACGCTGCCGGACTCGCCGTCGCGGACGTGGCCGAAAGCGGAGCGGCGCAGAAGCTGATCGAGGCGAGCGATGGCCAGCCTTCTGGTCGTCGGTACCCGCGGGCACGGCGGGCTGGCCGCGGCCCGGCGGCGGTTCGAGGCCGGCCTCGCCTGGCTGCCGGAGCCGGCCAAGCTCTTCGCGCACCCGACTCCCGTCCCGGTGCGGCGCAGCCAAGCACTGAAGGCGCTGACCGACCTGGTGACACGAGCCCGACCCGGTCCCGACAGCAGCCCCGCGCGGCGACCACCGGCGGCCACGCTCTCCGCCGAGCACCGCCATCTAGCGGACGCGTTCGCGCCTCGTCATACCGCGGTCCTCCCGGCCCCCGGCAGGAACGGGGCTGTGACCGTCACCGTGAGGGCAGCCCAGACGCCGCCGTGGCGGTGCCAGGCGGGTCGCTGTCGCGTGCGTCGTCAGTCGCGGACGACGCCGAGGGTCGCGTCGGCGCTCGAACCGCGGGGGCGAGCCGGGGCGAGGCGGTGTGCGCGCCGACTTGCCCGACGAGCACGAGCTGTCGGCGGACCGGCACGACGACTCCGTGCCGCCCGGCCGGCCCGGGCCCTTCGACTCTGGCGGCGTGCGGCTACACCTGCGAATCTCCGCTTGAAGGAGGGGATGCTCGATGGCCCATCCAGTCGTGCACTTCGAGATCGGCGGGCAGGACGGCGAAGCGCTCGCGGCCTTCTACGGTCGCCTCTTTGGTTGGCAGACCCGACCCGCCGGCCCGGACTACTGGCTCGTCCCCCTCGAGGACGGCGGGATCGGGGGTGGTGTCATGCAGACCCGGCCGGGGATGCCGGCCTACGTCACCGTCTACGTGCAAGTCGAGGACCTCGATGCGACGCTCGCCCGGGCCGCGGAACTCGGGGCCAGACGGCTGGTCGAGCCCACACCGATCGAAGGCGTCGGCTCGTTCGCACTGTTCCAGGACCCAGAGGGAAATGTCGTCGGGCTTCTGGCCGGTGATCGCTGAGCCGACCGTCCGCATCGATACACCAGGCGCCGAGGCTCAACCGAGCTGTATGTCTACCCGGGATCCGGCGCGCGGCAGTGCCAGACGACCGTGTGCAGGCTGACGCCCGGTCCCAAAGGCGACCACCCACTGTACGGCGTGGACAGTGACCGGACATGCACCCTCCACACGCGACTGCCCCAGCCGGACGGCGGAGTGACGGTCTTGGCGCGGGGCGATCAGGCCGACCTCCCGCCCTGCTGGACCTCCGTCCGGAGGAATTGGAGGAGGAGATGGCCTGGCAGGACCCGCGGTCGAGCGGCTCCCGTCGCCCTGCCGACGGTCCGCCCAGCACTGCAGTACAGCGGCCGCGCGCGGTGTCGGAGGCGCGGCGGCCCTCCGCCACCGTCCCGCGTCCGGGTGGCGCGGTTCCGACCGCAACGTCCTCGCGGCGATCCGCCTCTGCGAACGCTGCGCGTGACACGCCCGAGGAGGCTCTCCAGTGGAAATCCGACCCCAGCCTGGCCACCGCCATCATCGTGGCCGCCCTCAGGCACGAGCGGCGAACCGGACCCCGCGGCCGTCACGGCACGACAGGCCCCGGAACTGAGTGCAGGCCACAGGCAGCAAGAGATCGGAGGCGAGATGGTGACTCGGCCCCTGCCGGCCCGGCGCGACTCCAGCGCGCTCGACCTGGCCCTGGACATCCACCGGGTCCGGCAGTACTTCGCTGCCGGACTGGGGGCTGCCGATCTGGTCCGTGACGTGCGTTTGCTCGAGACGGCACGGCGGGCCGTGCTCCCGCTGCCGTTCGACCGGGCCGCACCGGTCGCCAACCCGTTCGTCGGCATGCGATCCCGGCGGCCGGTGCGCCCACCGGCGGGACGGCTCGCGGTCGTCGCCTCCGGCGGCAGCGGTGCCACGGCCTGCCTCGTCGGTGTGGCGCGGGCATTGGAGGAGGCCGGACGGCGCCCGGACGTCTACTCGCTGTGCTCCGGCTCGGCCCTGTTCGGTTTCCCGCTCGCGGCCGGGCTGCCGGCCGTGGAGGTCGCGGACCTGCTGCTCGCGCTGCGGCCCCGCCGGTACGTCGACGTCGCGTGGCGCTCGCTGGCCGCCGCCCCGCTGACCGCCGGCCGCGGCTTCACCGGAATCGTCCGCGGCGACCGGCTCGAGGAGTACTTCCGCGACCGGCTCGGGGACATGACGCTGGCCGAGTTGGCGGTGCCGGCGTACGTACCGGTGTGGAGCGTCGAGCACAACCGCCTCGACTATCTCGGGCCGCGAACGCATCCGGACGTCCCCGTGGCGCGGGCCATTCGGATGGCGCTCTCGTTGCCGCTGTTCTTCGAGCCGGTCGAGCTGGCCGGCGAGCTCTGGTGCGACGGCGGGATCGTGGACATCCTCCCGGTCGTGCCACTGCTCGACATCGAGCCGCCGGCGGCCACCACCCTGGCCATCAACGTCTTCCACCCGCCCGGTCTGGCCGGCGAGGACGCGACCGGCTGGGACCGGCGGGCCGGCAGCATCCTGCGCGCCGCCAGCCAGGTTCGCACCAGCCAGCACCTCCAGCTGGCCCGGCACAACCTGCGCCGCCTGCGCGACAGTGGCCGGACCCTGCTGCTGGAGCCGGTGCCGTACGACGCCGTCCGCGGTACGGGCTTCTACCGGCAGTTCCTCGACGTGACCGACTGGCCCCGGTTCATGCTGGCCGGCTACGAGCACACCCGGCACGCCTTCGCCCGGGCCCGGCGCAGCGAGCGGACCGAGCGGCCCGAGCAGGCCGCCCGGACAGGCCCTGCCCGGTGAGGTGACCGGCATCCCGGCCGGCGGTGCCCGCACCCCGCGGTGCGCGCCGGGGCCTGGAGGCTGCTGCCGCCGGCATCGTTGCGCGGCGATGCCGAGTCGCGCCAGCAGCTGCAGCCCTCTTGTCGTCATGTGTCCCCTCTCCCTCGATCCGACCGGCGGATCAGCTGCCGGGGAGGTCAGCTGCCGGTGAGGTCCCGTCGCCGGAAGGCGGCTACGCCGGCTGCGGCGGCCAGTAGCCCGAGTCCGCCGAGGGCTACGGTCGGCAGCAGCCCGAACGGCTCGACCGGCACCGAGGACAGGTGGTGGAACGCGGACAGGTTGAGGACCGCGGCCGGTAGGCCGAGCGGGGTGCCGAGCAACTCGAGCAGGTAGCTCGCGACGGCCAGGCCGACCGACAGGGTGACGGTGAGCCGGGGGATCGCGCCGAAGCAGAGCACGGCGAGGCCGGTGAAGAGGACCGCGGCCGGCAGCGGGGCGAGCATCGACCCGACCGCGTCGGTCAGACCGAGGTCGGCCCCGGTGACCGCGGCACCGGTCCACATGGCGACGCCGGCGAGGACGCTGAGCAGCGCCGTCGCCGTGGCGGTGAGCAGCGCGTGCCAGCCGAGCCAGCCGGCCCGGGTCACCGTCCGGGCCAGCAGGTGCTCCGCGCGGCCGGCGGCCTCCTCGTCCCGGACGGCGCCGATCCGCCAGCAGCCGTACAGCGCGAACACAACGCCCATGGTGCCGCCGAGCAGCGCGACCACTCCGCGAGTGAGGTCGGTGAGGTCGACTCCGAAGTCGGTGAGGATCCGCCCGTAGGTCGGGTCTCCGGCGATGAAGTCGACCACCGTCTTCACCAGCACGCCGAGCACGGCGCTGTACACCGCGACCGCGGCCGCCCAGCCGAGCAGCACCGGCTGGGTGGTCCGCCAGGCGAACGCGGCCGGGTTCCCCAGCAGCCATCCGTGCCCGACGTGCCGGTCCGACCCGCCGACCAGGCCGGCACCGGCGTCCCGGCGGTCCCGCAGCGCCACCGCGCCGGCAGCCAGCAGCACCGGCGCGGCCAGCAGCGGCAGCAGCACCAGCCACCGGTCGGCACCGAACGCCCGCAGCTCGTCGATCCACCCGTACGGCGTCAGCCAGCGCAACCAGCCCACCCGGGCCGAGCTGTTCGCCGCCGTCCGCAGCAGGAACAGCAGCCCCAGCGCGGTGGCGGCGGCGCCGACCGCGCGCCGCCGGGACGGCATCACCTGGGCCGCCACCGCGGCGAGCCCGGCGACGGCGGCGGTGAGGGCGGCCAGACCGAGCCCGTACAAGATCGAGGAGGACCAGCCGGCCCCGCTCGCGCCCAATGCGACCGCCACGGCGGCGCCGGTCAGCGCGAACGACCCAGCCAGCACGAGCAGCTCGGTGATCAGCGCGCCCCGCGCCGGCACCGGGCCGGCCAGCAGGAGCTCGGCGCGGCCGGTGTCCTCCTCACCACGCAGCAGCCGGGCGGTGGCCAGCAACGCCCAGACCCCGAGGCTCAGTCCGATCACCCACCCGCCATCCCACACGACGAACCCGCCGGTCGTCTGCACCGCATGCGGGACCCCCTGCAGGATGCGCAGCGCGGCGGTGTCGCTGACCTCCGCCAGCCGCTGCCGCGACGCTGCGTCGGGGTAGTTGCGCTGGTAGCTGTAGACCTCCACCACCATGTACGCCGCGACCAGCGCCGGCGCGAGCACGCTGCCACGGCGCAGCAACCGGGCCGACAGCGCCGCCACCGGCCGCCTGATCCGGATGGCCACGGCCACCGGAGCGGCACCGGCGTCGGCGGTCACGACCGACCTACCCTACGCTGCGCGACCTCGCCGGCCAGCTCCGGCGACCCGGCCGCGTCCTCGTAGTAGGTCAGGAAGATCTCCTCCAGGCTGGGCTGCCGGCTGCGCAGCCGGGTTATCGGTGCGCCGGCCAGCCGCGCCAGCAGCGGGCCGGGCGACCCGGTGAGCGAGATCCGCAGTCCGTCGCCGACCGGCTCCACCGCGGTCACGCCCGCAACCCGGTCGAGGGCGGGCAGCGGCCCGTCGGCGGACACCTCGACGACCGAGGCGTCCAGCGGCCGCAGATCCTCCAGCGCGCACACCTCGACGAGCCGGCCGGACCGCAGGATCGCCACCCGGTGGCACAGGTCCTCGACCTCGTCCAGCAGGTGGGAGGACAAGAAGACGGTCTGCCCGCGCCCGGCCGCCTCCCGGGCCACCGTCTGGAACTCCGCCTCCATCAGCGGGTCCAACCCGGCCGTCGGCTCGTCCAGCAGGAGCACATCCGGCCGGGCCATGAACGCCGCGATCAGCGCGACCTTCTGCCGGTTGCCCTTCGAGTAGGACCGGGTGCGCACATCGGGATCGAGCCGGAACCGGTCGAGAAGCTCGGCGAGGAAGGCCGCGTCCACCCGCCCGGACAGGTTCCCCAGCACGGTCAGCACCTCCCGACCAGTCAGCTGCGGCCACAGCGCGACCTCGCCGGGCACGTACCCGACATGCCGATGGGCGGCCTCGACATCCTCGGCCGGCACCCCCATCAGCCACGTCCGGCCGGCCGTCGGCCGCAGCAGGTGCAGCAGCAGGCGGATCGTCGTCGTCTTACCGGCCCCGTTCGGCCCGAGAAACCCGAAGATCTCCCCCGGCTGCACGGACAGATCCAGCCCGTCGACCGCCAGCACCTCTCCGAAACGCTTGGTCAACCCCTCGGTCCGGATCGCCTCGCCCGACACGTCCGCCCCCTCCCGGCGCCGGCCACGCGGCCCGCCAATCCAGCACAGCACGCCTGGCCGCGAGCGGGCAGAGCCCTAGGTCCCCCGAGAGCCAACGCCCCTGCCGGGTCGGCTTCGTCGGCCCCAGGTCACGCCTGCCGCCAGGTGGGAGAACTCGTCGCGGCCATCCTGGCGGCCGTCGGCGGCATCGCAAGGGACCGTGCTGTTACGGGCGCGGTCAGCTCCGCAGGAACGCTACAGTGCCGGGCCGGGTGGCTGGTCGCTGTCCCGTGGTTCCATGGCCCGTTCGACGCGCCGGGAGTCGCGTCGGCTGCGGGCGGCGGCTGCGAGCGCCACGTCGAGCTGGGCGATGCCGCGGGCGATGAAGCTGGCGCCGCCGGCGTCGGCGACCAATGCGGCGACCGGGCGGTTGTCGGCCAGGGAGTACGCGGTGAAGGTCGTGATGCCGCGGGTGAGGGCGGCCTCGCCGAGCAGGTGGACCAGTGCGGTGGCCAGCCCGACCCGGCGCCAGCCCGGATCGACCACCACGGCGACCTCGGCCGCACCGTGACCGAGGTGCTCGTAGCGGGCGATGCCGACGCCGCGGCGAGTCACCTGGTCACGAGCGACCAGCGCGAACCGGGTTCGGTAGTCCAGGACGGTGAGGTACCGCAGCAGCGCCGGCGTGACCTTAGGCGGCCCGTCGAGGAACCGGCGGCGCAGCGTATCCGGGTCGGCGGTCCGGATCGCCTCGCCGAGCTCAGCCGCGTCGGCGGGGACGATCGGTCGCACGTCGACGACCCGGCCGTCTCGCAGGGTCACCCGTCGCTCGAGCTCCGACGGGTAGCCAGCCGGCCGCCGGCCGGTCGGTTTGTCAACTGACCGTGTCGACATCGAACACCAGGGCCCGGTGCGCGTCGGAGGGAAGGACCGTGACGCCGATCACTGGGAGCTCGCCAAGCAGGGTGGCGAAGTGGTGCCGATCTCGGATACCGACCAGGAGCGGGGCCTCGTCCGGAACCATCTCCAGCAGGGAACGGACCTCGCCGACTGTGACCGTCCGCGGGCCAGCTCTCTTGCGTGTCACCGCAACCACCTCCCGGGGTTCGTACAGACGACGGGGGCAAGAGCCATGCGTGGCGCCGGAGGCCGGTCAGCCAGTCGCCTCCGGCGCCGATGTCGACTGTCAGCCGGTGGTAATGGGGATGTGCTTGGCCTCCGCCTTCTCCTCGGCCTTCATGCCGACGCGGATCTCCAGGATGCCGTTCTTGTAGGTCGCGGTGACATCGTTCTCGTCGGCGCCGGCCGGGAGGCTGACGGTCCGGGCGAAGGCCCCGTACCGGAACTCCGACCGCTGCCCCTCACGCTTCTCCTCCCGCCGTTCGGCCTTCACCGACAGCACGCCGTCGCGGACGGTCACCTCGACATCCTTGTCCGGGTCGATTCCCGCAAGATCCGCCCGCAGGATGTACTGCCCGCCCTCGACGTAGTCCTCGACCCGCATCATGTGGCCGCCGCCGAACGGGCGGAACATCGGCGGGAACTCCCCCTCCAGCCAGTCGAACAGCTCCCCGAACCTCGGACGCTCACGCCGAGCAACTCCGGTCATGCCGACCGCCTCCCCTATGTGGTCGTCAGATCCCGCCCTCCATGACAACCCAACGCCGGCCCGCCCGACAGGGCCAAACGTCCATCGGTGGGCCGGGAACCGTGGACACCACCCTGCCTTAGCCAAGCCGTTGCCGGTATCCGCGCCGGCACCACCTGCCCCGGCAAGCGGCCGCCGGCGGTCTGGGTCCTGGTCCCTGGGCCGTATGTGGGACTTTCGCCACTGCCCAGGCGCGAGCCGGTGCGCGAGTCTGACGACCTGGCCGGCGTGTCGTCGGCGACCGGCCTGACGCCGTCACGGACGGAGGTGGTTGCGGTGCGTGCCGCCATCGGAGACGAGATCGTGGTCGAGACCGAGACCGTCGGGCGGACCCCCCGCCGCGGGGAAGTGCTCGAGGTGCTGGTCACCGGCGGAGAGGAGCACTACCGGATCCGCTGGGACGACGGCCACGAATCCCTGCTGTTCCCCGGACCGGACACCCGGATCGTGCACGTCGGCGCCGACGAACCGTCCGCCGAGCACCCGAGCTCGCCGTCGCGAGCTGCGCCGGCCGGCCAGGCTCCTGGCCCGGACGACCCCGTCCGCACCGTCATGGCGACGCCCGTCGCGACGATCGACGGCGGAGCTTCACTGCGGGCAGTGGCCCAGCGGCTGACCGCCGCCGGAGTCGGGGCGCTGGTGGTCCTCGACGGCGGGAAGCCGGTGAGCGTCGTGTCCGAGCGGGACGTCGTCAACGCTCTCGCGGACGGCGCCGACGTCGACGTGGTGTGGGCGATGGACATGATGTCACCGGAGGCGGTCTGGGCCAGCCCCGCCGACAGCGTCCGGGACGTCGCCGGGATCATGGAGCAGGCTGACATCCGCCACGTCCCGCTCCGGGACGGCGACGCTCTGGTCGGGATGGTCTCCTCCCGCGACGTGCTCACCGTCCTCCTCCGGACGTAGCCCGCTTGGGGCGGTGTCGACCTCGTGCACGGCATTCCTCGCACCATCCGCGGCCGGTGGAGACGTACCGCGGCAAGCTGATCCTGTATGGCTGCGGCGAGTTCATCGACGACTACGAGGGCATCACCGGCTACGAGGCGTTCCGCGCCGACCTGCGCTTGCTGTATCTGGTGTCGCTGGAGCCGGATACCGGCCGCCTCCTCGACCTTCGGATGATGCCGATGCAGGCGCGGCGGATGCGGCTGCAGCATGCGTCCGCTGTTGAACGCGGGGTTGCCGGCCACGCCGGCGAGCACGTACTGGGGCGGCAGCGGCACGGTGGCGACGAGGGGGCTCGCCAGCAGCGGACGGCGTTCAGGCGGCCGAGTAGGGGCTTTTGGCACTGGCAGCCGGCCGCGCCCGGGACGAGCGTCACGTCGGGTCGAGCCATGTTCGGGGACCGCGGCAAGCGGGTGAGGGGCAGACGATGGCCGAGTGCGAGACCTGCGGCAATGAGTACGACCGGACCTTCGAGATCCACCTGGCTGGTGAGGTGCACGTCTTCGACAGTTTCGAGTGTGCCACGCATCGGTTGGCACCGGTGTGTGCGCATTGTGGCTGCCGGATTCTCGGGCACGGGGTGCAGGCCGATGGGGTGACGTACTGCTGCGCCTCCTGCGCTGCCGCAGCTGGAGTGGCCGGTCTCCGCGACCGCATCTGAGCCGCGGCACCCGAGCGGTCACGGCGGGGGCCGCTCCGACCTGATCAGCCGGGAGGTGATGGTGGTGTTCGCGAATCGTTTGGCTGCCGGGCGGGAGTTGGCCGAGCGGCTGGCCGATCTGGCAGGGCGGGAGCTGGTGGTGCTCGGTCTGCCTCGGGGTGGGGTGCCGGTTGCTTTCGAGGTGGCCGGGGCGTTGGGTGCGCCGCTGGATGTGATCGTGGTGCGCAAGGTTGGTGTGCCGTTCCAGCCGGAGTTGGCGATGGGTGCGGTGGGTGAGGGCGGGGTGCGGGTGGTCAACGAGCGGGTCCGCCGGGCGGCCGGGGTCGGACCGGACGAGTTCGCCGCGGCGGCTGCCCGGGAGCAGGCCGAGGTGGACCGGCGCTCCCGCCGGTTCCGCGGCGGCCGGCCGCCGCTGCCGATAGACGGGCGGGTCGCGGTGGTGGTGGATGACGGGATCGCCACCGGGGCGACGGCGCGGGCGGCGTGTCAGGTGGCGCGGGCGCAGGGCGCCGCCCGGGTGGTGCTGGCGGTGCCGGTCAGCCCCCGTGGTACGGCCGAGCTGATGCGAGACGTCGCCGACGAGGTGGTCTGCCTCCGCCAGCCGCGGGCGTTCGGCAGCGTCGGGGAGTGGTACCGGGACTTCGGCCAGATCAGCGACGCCGAGGTGGCGGCGTTGCTGGAACTGGCCGCCCGGGACCGGCAGCAGGCCGCCGCCGGGGCCGCCGCTGGGGCCGCCGCCGGCACGGACGATCCTCAGGCTGCCGGTCCGCCGGATCCTCCGGCGCGGGACGAGGAGATCACGGTGCCGGTGGGCGGGCTGCGGCTGGCCGGGTGGCTGACCGTGCCGGACGGGGCAAGCGGCCTGGTGGTGTTCGCGCACGGCAGCGGCAGCAGCCGGCACAGCCCACGCAACCGGTACGTGGCCGGCGTGCTAAACGACGCCGGCCTGGCCACCTTGCTGTTCGACCTGCTCACGCCGGCGGAGGAACCGCAGCGGGCCCGGGTGTTCGACGTACGACTGCTGGCCGGGCGGCTGACCGAGGTGACCCGGCAGGTCCGCCCGGCGTTCGACTCGGTCGGCTACTTCGGCGCCAGCACCGGGTCGGCCGCCGCGCTGTGGGCGGCCGCCGAACCCGACGCCGACATCGCCGCGGTGGTCTCCCGCGGCGGCCGACCCGACCTGGCCGCCCCCCGGCTGGCTACGGTCCACGCGCCGACCCTGCTCATCGTCGGCGGTCACGACCCGGCCGTACTGGAGCTCAACCGCCAAGCGCGGGCCCAGATCGCCGGCCCCACCGAACTCGTCGTGATCCCCGGCGCCACCCACCTGTTCGAGGAACCCGGCACCCTGGAGGCCGTGGCCGAACGGGCCAGAGACTGGTTCCTCCACCACTCCGGCGGACAACGACCCCTACCTGAGGCCCGGAATGAGGATGCCGACCACCACGGCGCCGCCGGCACCGGGCGGCCAGCAGCCGATCCGACGAGGACCGCGGTCAGCCCAGCGCGGACATCGACCGGGTCCACCACGGTGAGCAGCCCCCGAGCAGGCCGGCGGCGGCGCCGATCGTGATTCGCCCGACCGCCGGCCACCGGAGCGTGCCGCACACCGCCGACCTGCGCATCGAAGGCTGGGCGCCGAGCCGGAAGCACTGCGTGGCCGAGGCTGTGCTCGGCAGGGTGGGCAGCTTCCTGGATGTCTCGGCCGCCCGGCCGACGGGACGTGGTCCCACCCGGTGCCGGCCGAAGCGGCGGGTGGGCAGGCGCCGACCCGCGCGTTGTCCGCGACAGTGCCGGTCCGCAGCCGCGCCGCGGCACCGAGGCGACCCGGAACCGCGGGGCGGTGGCGTCCACATGCGCGACGTGCCGGAGCTCGCCCTCCGGACCTGCACCGAGCGGAATCCCGCCGTGCCGGGTCGAGTACCGCGCCGGCCTTTATCGAAGCGAGCGAGGGCTGCGGTCTGCTCGTTGTCGGCTCTCGCGGGCGCAGCGGTCTGTTCGGCGGCCTCACCGGTTCAGTCAGTGGCCACGTCCTGCGGCACGCGCAGTGCCCGGTCGCGGTGGTCCGTGGCTGATGCGGCTGACCGGCCCAACGGACTCCACCACGCCGCGAGAGGCGACCCGGCAAGTCGCGGGATGCAGTGACATCGGGCTCTACCGGCGCCGCCCAGCGGGCCGGAAGGTGGAGACACACCAACCTGCCGGGCCCCGGACGTGGTCGGCAGCCATTGGCGTTGATGGGAGGGGTGTCGGGTCATGGCACACCGCGTGGTAGTCGGCGTGGACGGCTCACCCGGTGCGGGGGCGGCGCTTGCCTGGGCCGCCGAGGAAGCGCGGCTCCGCGGCGCGGAGTTGGTCGCATGCACGGTCCTGGATCAGTCGGAGTCGCGCAACGCAGCTGACCCGGCTGGAGCGCGGACACCCGATTCGCCGCTGGTGGAGTCCGCTGGTGCGTACCCGGTGACCGCCGCCGGCGTACTGGTGGGGCACAGCGCAGATGCAGACCTGCTCGTGCTGGGCTCCCGTGCACACAACCCGGTCGCCGGCGTTCTGCTGGGCTCCACCACGGAGCACTGCGCCCGGCACGCGCACTGCCCCGTCATGATCATTCACGCCGCCGGGGACCAGCGGTCCGGCGGCGGCCTCAGGCTGTCGTGCACGGCGAGGTGACGCGATGACCGCGTCGGCGTCCCCGCCAGTCTCCCCGTCCGTATCGCCGTCGGCGACCGCGCACCACGGGTTGGCCGCCCATGAGGTGGTGCTGCTGCTCGAGACCGATCCGCAGCGCGGCCTGACCGGTCAGGCGGCCGCTGAGCGGCTGGCGCGGTTCGGGCCGAACACGCTGCCCGCCGCTAAGGGCGCCGGACCGCTGATGCGGATCCTGCGCGAGTTCCACCACCCGCTGATCTACGTGCTGCTCGCCGCCGGGGCGATCACCGCCGGGATGGGGGAATGGGTCGAGTCGGCGGTGATCTTCGGCGTGGTGGTCATCAACGCGATCGTCGGCTTCGTCCAGGAGTCCAAGGCCGAGGCCGCGCTGGAAGGTCTGCGATCGATGGTGCGCACCCACGCGACGGTGGTGCGGGACGGCCAGCAGCGCACCGTGCCGTCCGGCGAGCTCGTCCCCGGTGATCTCGTGCTGCTCGACGCGGGGGACAAGGTCCCTGCCGACCTGCGGCTGACCCGGCTGGCCGAGTTGCGGGTGGACGAGTCGGCGCTGACCGGCGAGTCCGTCCCGGTCGCCAAGGACGAGCAGGTGCTGGCCGAGGCCATCCCGGTGGCCGACCGGCGCAACATCGCCTACTCGGGCACGCTGGTCACCACCGGCCGCGGCGCCGGGATCGTGGTCGCCACCGGGGCGGAGACCGAGCTCGGCGAGATCCACCGGCTCGTCGGCGCTGCGGAGACCCTGGCGACGCCGCTCACGCAGAAGCTCGCCGGGTTCAGCAAGATCCTCACGGTCGCCATCCTCGGCCTGGCCGCGGTCACGTTCGGGGTGGGCCTGCTGCGGGGTCAGGACGCGGTGGAGACCTTCACCGCCGCGATCGCGCTCGCGGTCGGCGCGATCCCGGAGGGACTGCCGGCGGCGGTCACCATCACGCTGGCCATCGGAGTCGCCCGGATGGCCCGGCGGCGCGCGGTGATCCGCCGGCTGCCGGCGGTGGAGACACTCGGCAGCACCACGGTCATCTGCTCGGACAAGACCGGCACCCTCACCGAGAACCAGATGACCGTCCGGACACTGTGGACACCCAGCGGCCGGTACGAGCTCACCGGCTCCGGCTACACCCCGCACGGGACCGTGCAGGACACCGCGGGCACACCAGCAGCGACGGACACCGACCAGGCGCTGCGGTGGACGCTGCTGGCCGGCGCCGCCTGCAACGACGCCGCCCTCGCCGAGCACGACGGGCGGTGGGACGTGGTCGGCGACCCCACCGAGGGCGCCCTGCTGGTGGCCGCTGCCAAGGCCGGACTGGACGCCGACCTCGTCACGCGGTTGCTTCCCCGCCTGGCGACCATTCCGTTCAGCTCCGAACGCCAATACATGGCCACCCTGCACCGTGACACGACCACCGGACACCCGGAACGGCAGGTCGTACTGATCAAGGGCGCCGTCGAGCGGATCCTCGACCTGTGCGCCGGACAGCTGGACTCCGACGGCACCGTCCGGGATCTGGACCGCGACGTTGTGCTGCACGCGGCCGACGACCTGGCCCGCCGCGGACTGCGGGTGCTGGCCACGGCCATGCGGCCGGTCATGGGCCGGGACGAGTTCGAGCCGGACGAGTTCGAGCCGGACGAGTTCGGCCAAGGCGCGGTGCCCGGCGGGCTGGTGCTGACCGGGCTGCAGGCCATGCTCGACCCACCCCGCGCCGCCGCGACGGCCGCCGTCGCCGCCTGCCACACCGCGGGCATCGCCGTGAAAATGATCACCGGCGACCACGCGGCCACCGCCACCGCCATCGCTGGCCAGGTCGGCTTGCTGGATCGGCACGAGCGCGGTCAGGGCCTGGTCATGACCGGCACCCAACTGGCCGCGCTGCCGGTCGGGGAGTTCCCGGAGGCGGTGGACCGGGCGACCGTGTTCGCCCGGGTGTCTCCGGAGCAGAAGCTGCGGCTGGTCGAGGCGCTCCAGGCGCGCGGGCACGTGGTCGCGATGACCGGCGACGGCGTCAACGACGCGCCCGCCCTGCGGCAGGCCGGCATCGGCGTGGCAATGGGCGAAAGCGGCACCGAGGTCGCCAAGGACGCGGCCGACATGGTCCTCACCGACGACGACTTCGCGACCATCGAAGCCGCGGTCGAGGAGGGCCGCGGCGTGTTCGACAACCTGACCAAGTTCATCACCTGGACCCTGCCCACGAACATCGGTGAGGGCCTGGTCATCCTGGCCGCAATCATGCTCGGCGCCGCCCTGCCGATCCTGCCCACCCAGATCCTGTGGATCAACATGACCACCGCCGTCGCGCTCGGACTGATGCTCGCCTTCGAGCCCACGGAAGCTGGGATCATGACCCGGCCGCCGCGCGACCCGGACCAGCCGCTGCTTACCCGCGCCCTGATGCTGCGCATCCTGCTGGTCTCCACCCTGCTGGTCGCCGGATCCTGGTGGCTGTTCGAATGGGAACAGGCGAACGGCGCCAGCCTGGCCGAGGCCCGCACCGCGGCGCTGAACCTGTTCGTCGTGGTCGAGGCGTTCTACCTGTTCAGCTGCCGCTCCCTGACCCGCTCCGCCTGGCGGATCGGGGTCTTCTCCAACCGGTGGATCATCGTCGGCGTCACCGTCCAGGCGATCGGCCAACTCGCCCTCACCTACCTGCCCGCCATGAACACCCTGTTCGGCACCGCTCCCATCGGCGGAGACGTGTGGCTGCGCATCCTCGCCATCGCCGTCGCCGCCACCCTCGTGGTCGCCGTGGACAAACGGCTGCGGCGAGGAAGCACGTGACCGCCGCGAATAGCCTGCCTGTGCGCCCTGTCCGACGTGGGCAGCTACTCGCCTACACCGGCATCGATCCCTTCGGCGGCGACCTTGGCCACGCCCGCCGCCGTGACCCGGCCTGTCCGCACAGCCCTCCGGTGGCCCCGACGGAGGCGGACCTTCGGCCCTGCCGCCATCGTCGCTTCGCAGGCACGATCGTCCCGTCGGGAAGCGGCCCGTGAGGCAGGGGCATGCAGGGCCCATTCGAGGAGGTCCGGTGTGGGGTTCCTTCGGGCGTTCGCGTCAGATCTGGACGGCACTCTCACCGCCAGTGGAACGGTGTCGGTGGACCTGCTCGGGGCGATCGTCGAGTTGCGTCGGGAAGGGATCGCGGCGGTCCTGGTTACCGGTCGCACCCTGACCGACCTCCATACCTCGTTTCCAGGGCTGGCATCTCGGTTCGACGCGGTGGTGGCGGAGAACGGAGCCGTTCTCGCCCCAGGCGGGGCACCGGCGCGACCACTGGCATCGCCGGTCTCCTCTGCTCTGGAAAGCGCGCTGGTGGCTCGGGGGGTTCCTGTCACCCGAGGTGAGGTCCTCCTGGCCTGCCCGGCCATCCACGCGTCGACTGCGGTGGAGGAGATCTCCCGGATGGGACTGGACAACCAGCTCTACCGCAACAGGGGCGCCCTGATGATCCTGCCAGCCGGCGTCTCGAAGGGAACCGGACTGATCGCCGCCGTCACCGAGCTCGGTCTGTCTCCGCACAACGCCGTGGCCGTCGGCGATGCGGAGAACGACCTCGCACTGCTCGACGTCGCCGAGATCGGCGTGGCCGTGCCGAACGCGGTGCCGTCGCTGCTGGAGCACGCCGACCTCGTTCTCGACCGACCCGATGGCGGCGGGGTCACGGACCTGCTGACCGGGTCGCTGCTCAGCGGGGAGCAGCCGTTCTGCCCGCCCCGTCGGTGGCCGAGCATCGGACACTTCGACGACGGTCGGCCGACGACCGTGCCCGGCAGCCAGGCCAACATCCTCATCGCCGGTTCCTCCGGCGCCGGCAAGTCCTACCTCGCCGGACTGCTCGCAGAGACCTGGATCGACGCCGGCTATCGGATTTTGGTCATCGACCCCGAGGGCGACCACGGCGGTCTAGGTCGGCTCAGGGAAACGATCCGGATCGACCTGGACGATCACCGAATCGTTCCGGGGGACATAGCCCAGCAGCTCCGACTGGCGTCGGTCGTACTGGACATGTCGCGGCCCACCGTGCTGGACAAGGCCGGATTCGTACGCAGCCTGCTGCAGGCCATCGATCTCGCCCGCGCGGCCCACGGTGTGCCGCACTGGGTGGTCCTCGACGAGGCGCAGATGCTCTTCCCGAGCCCTGACCTTCCCATCCTGCGGCAATGGCTCACCGCTCGCGGGTACCTGCTTGTCAGCTACCAGCCCGCCACGCTGCCGGCCGACATCCTCGACCTCGTCGACACGACACTGTCCGTGCCCGGCCACAGCGAGCTCGACAGCACGGCAGCGCTGTCGGACACCGTCCGCGCGCTGATCGCCCGCGAAGGGACCCGGCGAGCGTTCACCGCCGCGCCGCGCCGAACCCCGCACACCCGACACCGGCACAAGTACGCCGACGCCCAACTGCAGGCCGAGCGCCGCTTCTACTTCCACACCCCGGGGCGTCAACCGCCGGCGGCCGCCGGCAATCTCACCGAGTTCGTCCAGCAGCTGCGCCGCGGTGACTACCCCACCCTCGAACACCATCTGTCACGCGGTGACTTCTCCCGCTGGATCACCGGGACGCTGCAGGACGCCAGACTCGGCCAGCAGATCGCCCAAATCGAACACGAAGCGGCCGCAGCCCGCTCCCTAGCCCTGGATCGAG
>DATBFW010000215.1:0-13672 GCA_036558285.1 Mycobacteriales bacterium
GCGAAGCGCTGGGTCGACGCGGTGCCGTGGTATCGCGGCCACCTCGACGACTACCGCGCCTACCTGGTCAACCACGAGGTAGGGCACCGGCTCGGGCACGGGCACAAGGGATGCCCGGCGCCGGGCGCGCCCGCCCCCGTCATGGTGCAGCAGAGCAAGTCCCTCTACGGCTGCGCCCCCAACCCCTGGCCCTCCATCGCTGCATAGCTGCCGGGGGCTGTGTCAAGCCGGGGGCGGCCCCCGTGACCCCCGGGCGGTGCCTCGGGTGCTCTGGTGGGTTGTCGACTGACCTCTTCCAACGAGCCCCGCCGAAGGCGGAGGACCCCATCACCTCCACAGACCCGCCGGTGACGTCCGGCTGCTTGGTCGCCGGTCCGCGCGTCCCGTTCGCCGGACCGGTCCGTCGGCACGTTGCTTGCAGCTCCTTCCGCTCCGGTCCGGGCGGGCCGGGGCTAGGCGGGTCAACCCAAGGCGGCGGAGACTACCTCGCGGGCTTCTTCTTGGACTTTGGCCAGGTGGTCGGGGCCGCGGAAGGACTCGGCGTAGACCTTGTAGACGTCCTCGGTGCCGGACGGGCGGGCCGCGAACCAGGCCTGCTCGGTGCGGACGACCAGGCCGCCGATCGCCGCGTCGTTGCCGGGCGCGGTGGTGAGCTTCTCCACGATCGGGTCCCCGGCCAGCTCGGTCGCGCTGACCTGCTCCGGTGAGAGCTTCGCCAGTGCCGCCTTCTGCTCCCTGGTCGCCGGCTCGTCCACCCGCGCGTACGCCGGATCGCCGAACACCGAGGTCAGCTCCGCGTAGTGCTCGCCGGGCGTCTTCCCGGTCACCGCGGTGATCTCGGAGGCGAGCAGGGCGAGCAGGATGCCGTCCTTGTCGGTGGTCCAGGTGCCGCCGTCCCGGCGCAGGAACGACGCGCCCGCGCTCTCCTCGCCGCCGAACCCCACCGACGAGTCGAGCAGCCCGGGCACGAACCACTTGAACCCGACCGGCACCTCGATCAGCCGGCGCCCGAGGTCCGCGGCAACCCGGTCGATCATCCGCGACGACACGATCGTCTTGCCGATCGCCGTCCCGGCCGGCCAGCCGTCCCGGTGCGCGAACAGGTAGCGGATCGCCACCGCCAGGTAGTGGTTGGGGTTGAGCAGGCCGGCGTCCGGGGTGACGATCCCGTGCCGGTCGGCGTCCGCGTCGTTGCCGGTGGCGATCCGGTAGTCGTCCTTGTTCTTGATCAAAGCCGCCATCGCGTACGGCGACGAGCAGTCCATCCGGATCTTCCCGTCCCAGTCCAGCGTCATGAATCGCCAGGTGGGGTCGACGAGCGGGTTGACCACGGTGAGGTCGAGGCCGTACCGCGCGCCGATCTCCCCCCAGTACGGCACCGAGGCGCCGCCGAGCGGATCGGCGCCGATCCGGATCCCGGCCGACCGGACAGCGTCCAGGTCCAGCGCGGCACCGAGGTCGGAGATGTAGCCGTCGACGTAGTCGTACGTGCCCGTGGTGTCGACCGCCCGTGCCCGCGCGTACGGGACGCGGCGGACGCCGTCGAGCCCGGCGCCGAGGAGCTCGTTGGCCCGGTCCTCGATCCACCGGGTCACGTCGGTGTCCGCCGGCCCGCCGTTGGGCGGGTTGTACTTGAAGCCGCCGTCGGAGGGCGGGTTGTGCGACGGGGTCACCACCACGCCGTCGGCCAGCCCGTCGGTGCGACCGCGGTTGTAGGTGAGGATCGCGTGCGAGACTGCCGGTGTCGGCGTGTAGGTGTCGCGGGAGTCGATCAGCACCCGCACGCCGTTGCCGGCGAACACCTCCAGCGCGTCCACGAACGCCGGCTCGGACAGCCCGTGCGTGTCCCGGCCTAGGAACAGCGGCCCGTCCGTGCCAGCCTGCGCGCGGTAGTCGCAGATCGCCTGGCTGGTGGCCACGATGTGGTCGGAGTTGAACGACAGGGTCAGCGACGACCCGCGGTGGCCCGAGGTGCCGAACGACACCCGCTGCTCGGGCACGCCGACGTCCGGATGCTCGGCGTAGTAGGCGGTGATCAGCTTCGGCACGTCGACGAGGTCGGCGGGAGTCGCCGGCTGGCCGGCGCGGTCGGACGGCGGCATGGCGAATCCTCCGCGGACGGTGGCTGAGAGGGAAACCCTATCGACACGGAGTGGGCGTAGGCTGCCTGCTGGAACCGCAGCGCATCCGGGGAGGCCACCATGGCCGTGGGACTCGTCGACGGGCTCGACCGGACTGAGATCCGGCCCGACACACAGGCGCCGGAGATCCAGGTGCCGGCGAGGCACGCCGGCACGAAGCGGCGGTGGGGCGGTCTGTTGCCGCCACGCCGTGACCCCGAGCTCGAGCGGCTGCGCCAGTTGGAGGGCGCCAAGGCCGTGCTGGAGCGCGCCCGCGCGCTGATCGTCCAGGGCTGGGTGCAGGACGCGTTCTACGTCGTGCGCGGCCGCAACGGCGACAGCCGGCCGGTCAGTCCGTTCGGGTTGCTGCTGCTGACCCGCACCGACGTGGTCGGCGCGTGCCTGGTCGGCGCCGTCGCGCACGCCTCCGGGTCGGTGGACCGGCGGGACCGCCGGGGTCAGGCTGCGCTGGCGGTCGACACGCTCTGGCACACGCTCGCCGAGGACCCGTCGTACGAGCGGGTGCCGACGGCCCCGTACGACGCGGTGCACCCGGCCGCCCGCGCGGCCCGGGTCCGCGAGCTGGCCCGGTGGAACGACGAGCCGGTCCGCAGCCGCGACGAGGTGCTCGGGCTGATCGACCGGGCCGTGTCCCGGACGATCATGCATTCCGTCCGCTGATCCCACACGGACACCGGCGCGCCGTCAGCTGACGGCGCGCCGTATCAAACGCCGCCCTAACGGGTGACGATTTGCCCCTCTCCTGCAGCTGTGCCCGATCGGTCCTGGTTGTATGATCTTACGGCCCGGCTGCGATCGTCTGCGCCGGGTTCACCCCGGTTCGGACGGCCGTCAGCCCGGGGAACGCGGGCATCCGGAACTGGCCACCACGCCGGTCGTCATCGCGGTGCCGCGGGAGCGGGCC
Organism: Mycobacteriales bacterium; assembly: GCA_036558285.1. Lineage (GTDB taxonomy): Bacteria > Actinomycetota > Actinomycetes > Mycobacteriales > CADCTP01 > CADCTP01. Next base: position 3,046 of record DATBFW010000215.1, read on the forward strand.
GCCGCGCTGGTGAGGTCGGGCAGCGGCTGTCCTGGCGGGCGGTGCTCGGCGCGATGACCAAGGACCCGAGCTGGCGAGCGTACGGGCATCCGACCTGGGGCCGGTTCGTCATCGGTATGGGCGACCCGACCCGGTCGACGGCCGCGCTGCACACGCTGCTCGCGGTCGCCGACGGCAACCGCGACGGCGCGGTCAGCCAGGCCGAGGTCACCAACGAGCTGATCCTCGAGCGGTCGGTCGGGCTGTACGGCACCGGCGCCCAGCTGGCCGACCGGACCGGCGGAACGGGCCCGGTCTCCGCGTTTCCGGCCACCGAGCAGGCGGTGCTCGCGCACGACGCCGGCGGCGAGGTCAACCAGCTCGTCCCGGTCTACCCGACCGACGGCATCGCCGAGGCCGACCACCCGTTCCTGCTGCTGCGCGGGTCCTGGGTGAGCGCGGACCGCGCGGGTCGCGGAGGCGTTCGCGGCCTTCGCCCGCGGCCCGGCCGGGCGGGCGGCGTACGGGCGGGCCGGCTTCCGCGGTCCCGACCGCTCGGCCCGGGCAACCCCGGCAAGGTGTTCCTCGCTGCGATGGTCAACCGGTGAGCTTGTAAGGTGCCTCCCGGTCACCCGACCCCGACCCCGGCTGGAGGACCTGTGACCGACCCCGAGGAGACCGTGCCGAACAGCACGACCGGCTCGATCGCCGATTCCGATGTGGATGAGCCGCGCCACCTCGCCCCGGACGACGCCGGCGAGCGGCCGCTGATCGACCTGAGCCGCGACCCCACCCCCGGCAAGCCGGACCACGCGGCGTCGGAGGACGACTGAGCCGTACCCTCCGAGGGTGCTGCCCGAGGTCGTCGCGACACGCTACGTGGTGCCGCTGCGTGAGGGCGGCTCGCTGCCGGGCCTGATGGAGGCCGACGACCTCGGAACGTACGTGGTGAAGTTCCGCGGCGCCGGCCAGGGCCTCGGCACGTTGATCGCCGAGATCGTCAGCGGGCAGCTGGCCCGGTCGCTCGGGCTGCCGGTGCCGGAGCTGGTCACCGTGCTCGTCGACCCCGGCCTTGCCGCCGGTGAGCCGGACCAGGAGGTGCAGGACCTGCTGCGCGCGTCCGGCGGCCGCAACCTGGGCATCGACTACCTTCCCGGCGCGTTCGACCTGGATCCGGTGGCGTTCGCGGTGGACGCCGAGTTCGCCGGCCGCGTGCTCTGGTTCGACGCGCTGGTCGGCAACGTGGACCGGTCCTGGCGCAACCCGAACCTGCTGCACTGGCACGGTGCGCCGTACCTGATCGACCACGGCGCGACGCTCACGTTCCAGTACAACTGGCCGGCGGCGGACGGCTGGCCGCCGCGGCCGTACGACGCCCGCGACCACGTGCTGCTCGGCTGCCGTCCGGACGTGGCCGGCGCGGACGCGGTCCTGGGTCCGCTGGTGACCGCGGACCTGGTCGCCGCCGCGCTCGCGGACGTGCCGGCCGACTGGCTGACGACCGAGCCGGCGGCGTACGCGGACCGGCTGCTGGCCCGGGTGGCCGCCCGCGCCTCGTGGGTCCCGCCGCTGGTCGAGGCGGCCGCGGCCGGTGCCGGCGAGCGGACGCCGGCGCGCGGCTCGCGGCCGCGCTGGCTGGACGGCGGTGGCGCGTCATGACCCGGCACCTGTTCGAGTACGCGGTGCTGCGGGTCGTCCCGCGAGTGGACCGCGGCGAGACGATGAACGCCGGCGTGCTGCTCTACTGCCGGCCCCTGGACTACCTCGGCTCCCGGGTCTGGCTGGACGAGGACCGGCTGCGGGCGCTCGACCCGGACGCCGACGCGGCCGCGGTCCGCCGGGCGCTGAAGGCGGCGGCCGACATCTGCGGCGGTGACCCGGACGCCGGCCCGCCGGCCCGGGAGGACCTCGGCAAGCGGTTCCGCTGGCTGACCGCGCCGCGCAGCACCGTGGTGCAGCCGGGACCGGTGCACACCGGGCTCACCGAGGACCCGGACGCGGACGCCGAGCGGCTGTTGCGGGCGCTGGTGCTGCCGCTGCGATGACGACGACAGCTCCGGCGCCGCCGCGCCGCCGCACCGTACTGCCCTGGCTGGTCGGCGCGGCGGTGCTGGTCACAGCGGCCGCGCGGGTGGCCTACCTGCTCAGCCCGGTGATGCAGTTCAACGCCGACGAGGCGACCACCGGGATCATGGTCCGGCGCATCCTCGCCGGCCACGGGTACGTCTTCTACGCCGGCCAGGAGTACGGCGGCGCGCTGGAGCAATACCTGGAGGCGGCCGTCTACGCGGTGACGCGGCTGCCGCAGAACCCGCTGACGCTGCGGCTGCCGCTGGTCGCGCTGTGCTGCGTGACGTGCGTGCTGGTCTACCGGGTCGGCCGGGACGTGCTCGGCGACCCGCGCCGGGCGCTGGTCGCCGCCGCGCTCTACGCCGTCGGCCCGTGGTTCAACGTGATGGGCACGGTCACCTCGCTCGGCTTCTACGCCGCCGGCCAGGCGCTCGGGATGGTCGCGCTGTGGTGCGCGCTGCGGGGCGACCGGGGCCGGTGGTGGCTGGCCGGCACCGGGCTGGCCGCTGGGCTCGGCGCCTGGACCGCGGCCACCGCGCTCTACCTGCTCATCCCGGTGCTGGTCTGGCTGCTGCCGGTGCTGCGACACGACCTGCGCCGGTGGGCGGCGCTGGCCGGCGGGTTCCTGCTCGGTGTGCTGCCGCTGGTCGGCTCGTTGCTCGTCCACCCGGTGCTGCCGCTGCCGCAGGACCCGGCCCAGTCGTCGACCGTGCTCGACCGGCTCGGCCACCTGGTCGGCCCGGTGCTGCGGCAGTTCGCCGGGGTCACCTACAGCCACACCCAGGGCGGGCTGCCAGTGCCGCTGCAGGTGCCGGTCGTGGTCGGGCTGGCCGCCGCGTACGTGGTCGCGGTGGTCCGCCGGCGCGGGCTGGTCGACTTCCTGCGCGGCCGGGTCGACCGCCGCCGGCCGGGCGACCTGCTGCTCGCCGTCCCGCCGGTGGTCGCGGTGCTGTACGCGGCCTCGAACGCCACCTGGTACACCGGCACGCCGCGCTACCTGGTCGGCCTGTTCCCGCTGCTGGCGATCGGGCTGGCAGCGCTGGTGCCGGCCCGCCCGTGGCCGGTGCCGGCCGCGGTGGTCGCCGCCGCGGCCGCGCTGACCGTCGCGTTCTTCCCGACCATCCCGGTCCGCGACACGTCGGCCCAGTACGCGACGCTGCGCCAGGTCGCGACGCAGCTGGCCGCCGACGGCGAGGACCGGGTCTGGGCCGGCTACTGGACCGCGACCCCGCTGCAGTACGCGGCCGGCGACCGGATCACGGTGGCCACCGCCGCCGGCGTACGGCGGTTCCCGGCCGCGCAGGCGGCGGTCGAGCGGGCGCCGAGGGTCGTCTACGTCGGCAGCGACCGGGACGGGACCGCTGCCGCGTTCCGCACCGCGCTCGACCGCCGGCACGTGCCGTACCGGGCCAGGCGGTTCGCGTTCCTGACCGTGTTCGACCAGCTCCCGCCGACCGCCGGCCCGCAGGAGCTCGGCCTCTAGCGGCCCTGCTTGGCCAGCCAGGCCAGCACCGGGTCGGCAACGGTGCGCCAGTCGGAGTCGATCGTCAGCGAGTGGTCGGCCTCGGGAAACTCGAGCAGGTCGGTCACCGCGGAGGACTTGCGGCTGTGCAGCTTCTTCGTCGCCTTCGAGATCGCCGGGGCGACCGTGTGGTCCTTGCCGCCGAGCGTGATCAGCAGCGGGCCGCGGTGCGAGTTGTGCACGTCGGCGGTGGTCGCCGCGTGGAACTCGAAGTTGGCCGTCAGCGCCTGGAACAGCGGCCGGCCCGGCGACGGCATCGCGTACCTGTCGTAGAGCTCCTTGGCCTCCTCGGGGCTGCGGTTGTTGGCGAACCCGTAGGTGAACTGCGGCAGTGTCAGCGCGACCGTGCCCTTGAGGTTGGCCGGGTTGCGCCAGACCACCGAGCTGACCTTGGCGGACGACAGCGGCACCGGCAGCACGCCTTTCACCGGCGCCGGGTCGATCGCCACGGCCGCGTCGGCGAGCCCGCGGCCGAGCAGGATCTGCGTGACCAGGCCGCCGAAGGAATGGCCGATCACGACCGGCTTGCGGTCCAGCGCCGTGATCACGTCGGCGAAGTGGTTCGTGACCTCCACCACCCCGTACCCGGCCATGGGTCCAGGGTTCGCCCTGGTCTCCTCGATGGTGGCCGCCTCGCCCGGCCACGGCGGGGCGACCGGCGCGTATCCCCGCTCGGTGAACAGCTCCAGCCACGGGTTCCAGCTGGTGTGGTGCAGCCAGAGACCGTGCACGAAGACGACGGGGGTGGCGGACTCGGTCATGGGCGCTCCTCGCTGGGTGACCTGGAGGCGATCTTCCTCCTCGCCCACCTCGCTGGGGAGCAATTAACAGGACGGTTGCATCGGACGGCTCAGTCGCCGCTGAGCGAACCGGGGTCGGCCGGTACGTCCACGGCGTGTTCGCGCAGCGCATCGAGCGGGACGACCTCCATGGCCCGCGCGTTCGTCGCGGCCAGCACGACCGGCGCCGCTACCCCGGCTCGGTACGCCTGCAGCCAGCGGACCGCGACCACGCACCAGCGGTCGCCCGGGGTCAGCCCCGGGAAGCCGTACTCCGGGCGGGCGGTCACCAGGTCGTTGCCGACCTGGCGCTGGAAGTCCAGGAACTCGGTGGTCATCACCACGCAGACCGTGTGACTGCCCAGGTCCTCGGGGCCGGACGTGCAGCAGCCGTCGCGGTAGAAGCCGGTCAGCGGGTCGGTCCCGCACTCCTCCAGCTCGCCGCCGAGGACGTTGCGTTCGGTCATGCACCGAGCTTCGCACCTCGGCGCCGTCCGGTCAGCCGTGCATGTGCGCGCCCTTGACCACCTTGTCCACCGCGTTCTTCGGACCGTGCAGGGCGAGGCCGACGAGGTCCAGGGCGTCCCGCGGCACCGCCTTGACCGCGGCCCGGTTGGCCTCGTCGAAGCCGGTGTCGAACAGGTCGGCGGTGAAGACCGACAGCGGCAGCGCGCGGGCGACCGCCCGCTGGTGGGCCGCGGTGAGCACCTCCTTCGACCCCTCCAGCACCAGCACCGGCTGCCGGAACATCGGCAGGTACGGCGTGCCGTCCGCGTCCTCGTACGGTTCGCCGATCAGCTCCGGCCGGGTCGCGGCCAGGCCGGACACGAGGAACGCGGTGACGTTGAGCTGCTGCCAGCCGACCAGGTCGTCCCGGAGCAGCACGGCGATCTTGGTATCGAAGCGCACCACCTGACGATCCCGGACCGCGCCGACTCCCGTCTTGTACGTTCTTGACGTGGCCGCGGACACCGTCGCGTGGCGACCGGACGTCCCTGGCGTGGCGGAGGTGTTCCACGCCAGGTTCACCGACCACGCCTACCCGGCCCACACCCACGACACCTGGACGCTGCTGCTCGTCGACGACGGCGTGGTCACCTTCGACCTGCACCGGCGCTCGCACGGCGCGATGCGGTCGCTGGTCACGCTGCTGCCGCCGCACGTGCCGCACGACGGCCGGGCTGCCACGCCGCACGGGTTCCGCAAGCGGGTGCTCTACCTCGACGGCGATCTGCTCGACGCCGCCCTGGTGGGCCGGGCCGTGGACGCGCCGGGGCTTCGGGACGCCGCGCTGCGCGACCGGATCTCCCGGCTGCACGCCGCGCTGCGCTCGCCCGGGGAGGCGCTGCAGTCGGAGTCCCGGCTGGCGCTGGTGTCCGACCGCCTCCGCCAGCACCTGGCCGACCGTCCACACGCGACCCCGGTACGGGATGCCGGTCTCGCCGACCGGCTGCGCGAGCTGCTCGACGCCTCCGTCCCGAGTGGACTGTCGCTCGTGGACGCCGCGGCGCGGCTTGGTCGTTCGCCGACGTACCTGGTCCGCGCGTTCACCCGTGAGTACGGCCTGCCGCCGCACCGCTACCTCACCGGCCGCCGGGTCGACCTGGCCCGGCGGCTGCTGCTCGACGGCCAGCCGCCGGCCGCGGCGGCGACCGGGGCCGGCTTCTACGACCAGTCTCACCTGACCCGGCACTTCACCCGCATGCTCGGCACCACCCCGACCCGTTACGCCAGCCACCGCTGAGCCGGGTCACCCGGCCCCGGGCAGCGTCCGCGTGACGAACCCCGTCTCGTAAGCGAGCACGACGGCCTGCACCCGGTCGCGCAGCCCGAGCTTGCCGAGGATCCGGCTGACGTGCGTCTTGACGGTGTTCTCCTCCACGACCAGCTCGTGGGCGATCTCCAGGTTCGACAGCCCACGCGCGACCAGGCGCAGCACCTCGCGCTCCCGGGCGGTGAGGGTGGCGAGACCGTCGGGAACGTGACCCGGCTGCGGATCGGTCCTGGCGAACCGGGAGATGAGGCGGCGGGTGACGGCCGGGTCGATCAGCGCGTCCCCGGCCGCGAGGCTGCGGACGGCGGTCACCAGTTGGTCGGCCGGCGAGTCCTTGAGCAGGAAGCCGCTGACTCCGGCGCGCAGGGCCGCGTAGACGTACTCGTCGGCGTCGAAGGTCGTGAGGATCAGCACCTTGGTGTCCGAGCCCGCGGCGATCACGCGGCGAGCCGCGGTGAGGCCATCCATCACCGGCATCCGGATGTCCAGCAGCGCCACGGTCGGGCTGTACCGGCGCACGATCGCGACGGCCTGCGCTCCGTCGCCGGCGTCCGCCACGACCCGGATCTCCGGCTCGGCTTCGAGGATCACCCGCAAGCCTTGCCGGATCATGCGCTGGTCGTCGGCGATGACGACGGTGATCGGCGGGCCGGGCTCGGCCATGCGACCACCGTAGTCCCCAGGGATGACGAGCCGCAGGGAAGATCCGTCCCCGGCCGGACGCCCGCAGCGAGGTCGACTCCTAGCGTGAGGGCACCGTCCGCCGAAGGAGGACCTGGTCATGAGCGTGATCTCCGGCTTCGTCATCGCGATCCTCGCCGGCTGGCTGGTTCCCGACGCCCGCCGCGCCGCCCTCACCGCTGCCGTCCCCTGGCTGGTCGTCGTCGCCGCCCAGACCGTCGGACTGGCCCTCGGGTACGGGAACAGCCCGCCGAGCGCCGTCGAGCGGATGCCGGACCTGATCAGCTACTGGCTGGTGCAGGTCGTCTTCTTCGCGATCGCGGTCGGCATCGCCGCGGAGCTCGGCGCGTTGCGGTCCGGCCATGCGGAGCTCGACGGCCGGTTCCCGCTGGTCGCCGTCGTACTGACCTCGGCGGCGGTGGTGTTCGCCGGCAGCTACCTCCTGCTGGCATCGCCCCGCCCGCACGCGGACACCGGCAACCCGCCGCTGTACGGGGTCGTGGGCATGGCGCTGTCGTTGCTGACCGTGGTCGTGCTGGCCGTCCTCCTGGTTCGGCGGCGCGGGCGCACGACCGCACCCCAGGACACCGTCACGTCCTGAGGTTCCGGGCGCACAATGGGCCGGCGAGCAGGGGGTGGGGCATGATCTCCGCCGGTAGGGTCAGGACCTGGGCCGACCGCACCCTGGGCCGCCCCGAGCGGGTGGACGTCGCGATCGCCGCGCTGCTCGGCGGCTACGCCTTCGCCCGGCTGTACGTGGCCGGCGGCCTTCCCGCCGCCGTCGGGGTGCTCGGGATGACGCTGCCCGTCGCGTGGCGACGATCGCGACCGGTGACGGCCGCAGCGGTGCTGGCCGTGGCCGCGCCACTCAACGGAGTGCTGTTCGGGCCGCTGGTCCGATGCGGCACCGCCCTGCCCGCGGTGTTCCTGGTGGCCTACTCGGTGGGAGCCCGCGCCGACCGGCGCCGGTACGCGGCAGCCGGCCTCCTGCTGTGCCTCGTGAACGTCGTGGCGCAGTGCGGATACGACCCTCTGCTCGGGCTCCCGACCGTCGCGCTGATGGCCCCGGTGCTGGTCGTGTTCTTCGGGTGCGGTCGCCTGGTCCGGCGGCGCCTCGCCATGACCGAGGCGCTCCGGCGGACCTCGGTGCGGCTGCGCGAGCAGCGGGAGCGGACCGCCCAGCTCGCGGTGCGCTCGGAGCGGGCCCGGATCGCCGGCGACCTGAGTACCTCGCTGTCGAGCTCGATCGAGCGGATCACGAGCGCCGCTGCGGCCGGGGTCGCCGCCGTCGACACCGACGCCGGTCACACCCGGCAGCTGCTGGCCGCCATCGAGCAGCAGGGCCGGACGACCCTGCAGCGCATGCGCGAGGTCCTGGGCAGCTGGCAGGACGATCCACCGGGCCACCCGCAGCCCTCGCTCGCGGAGCTCGCCGTCCTGCTGGACCGGGCCACCGCGGCCCGGACGGAGCTGACCGTGCACGGCACCCCGCGGACGCTGCCGGCGGCGCTGGAACTGTCCGGCTATCGCATCGTCGAACACATGCTCACCGCCATGCCGGACGCGCCGGGCGCGGCGGTCGCGGTCACGGTCCGGTTCGACCCGGCGGCCCTGGAGCTGCGCGTCGACGGACCGTCGGGAGCCGGGGCCGAGGTTCCGCTCGCGGCGGCCCGCGAGCGGGCGTCCCTGCACGGTGGCACCGTGGACACTCGAGTCAGCGCCGGACGCCTGCTCACGACCGCACGGCTGCCGCTGGTGACGAGCCATGTCTAGAACGGCGCTGGTCGGCGCCGGCGCGACCGTCGTCGCGCTGCTGGTGGTGCGGTTGCTCGGGCTCGGGTACGACGGGCCACTCACTGTGCTCCTGCTCGCGCCCTCGGTCGTCGCGTACCTCGTCGGCGTCGGCGCCCGATTGTGGTTCGGCCTGGTCGTCGTGCTCGTCCTGACCGCCGGACTGCAGTCGACCAACGCCACCGTCAACCCGTTCTTCGCAATGATCACGATCGGGCCGTGGCTGATCGGCCGGGCGGTGCAATCGGACCGGACGCTGGCCGGCCGACTCTCCGCGCGCAACGCCGATCTCCGTGCGGAGGGGAAGCACTATCGCGAGGAGTCGCTCCGGTACGAGCGAGCCCGCATCGCGCGCGAGTTGCACGACGTCGTCGCCCACTCGCTGAGCCTCATCGTCGTGCAGGCGAGCGCGGGCCAGCGGCTGCCGGACGGTGACCGCGCGGGACTGGCGGAAACGCTGCACTGCATCGCCAGGGCGGCCGATCAGGCGGGCCGCGACCTGGACGGGCTGATCGCCCCGCTCGCGCACTCGTCCGGCATCGAGCCACCCGGACTGGACAAGGTCGCCGGACTAGCGCGGCTCACGAGCGGCAGCGGCGTGGCGGTGAGCTGCCGGATCTCCGGCCGCCTCGATGGGCTGTCCCCGGCGGCGTCGGCGGCCGGCTATCGCATGGTTCAGGAGGCGTTGACCAATGCCGTGAAGCATGCACCGGGCTCCCCGGTCGACATCCGCGTCCGGGAGATCCCTGGTGCGGTGGAGGTGACCGTCGTCAACGCGACGCCGCGCGACCCGGTGTCCGGCCTCGCGTCGTCAGGCTCCGGCCGCGGGTTGGCCGGCATGCGGGAGCGGCTGGCCGCCTGCGGCGGGCAACTCGCGGCCGGGCCGGTCCCGGCGGGCGGATGGCGAGTGGCCGGGATCCTACCGGCGGCCGTCGGCGCGTCGCCTTCTCGATCGTGAGCCGGTCGAGGCGTCCGTCCCGAGTGGACCGTCGCTCGTGGACGGTCCTACCCGCTCGCCACCGGCGCCGTCAGGTCGGGGCATCGCGCGGGTCTGCCGCGGCGCCGGCCGGCACCAGCCGGGTCGGCAGCAGCGCCGCGGCGACCAGCCCGATCAGGCCGACGCCGGCCAGCGTGCCGAGCGCCACGGCGTACGCGCCGCTGGTGAGGCCGGCGACGAGGATGGTGCCGGCGATCGCGGTGCCCAACGAGGAACCGAGGTTCGAGACGCTCCGGGAGACGCCGGAGATCTCGCCCTGCTGGTCCTCCGGGAAGCTGGACTGCACGACGTTCACCGACGGGGTGAGCATGCCGCCGAGGCCGAACCCGATGAGGAACAGGCCGGGCGCGAACGCCCACGGGCTGTCCTGGGTGCCGGCCAGCGCGATCAGCACCCCGATGCCGACGAGCGTGACGACGAACCCGATCAGGATGAGCGTGCGCTGCGACCGCCGCCTGGCGAACCGTTCGGCCCCGAGCGAGGACAGCAGCAGTCCGACGGTCGTCGCCGTGAAGATCACGCCGGTCTGGATCGCGTCGTAGCCGCGTACCACCTGCAGGTAGGCGGATACCACGAACGAGGTGCCGAGCAGCAGCAACCATTGGACGTTCTGGGTGACCAGGCCGAGGTTCGAGGTGCGGTTGTGGAACAGCGAGGGGGCCAGCAGCGGTTCCTTGCCGGCCCGCTCCTTGCGCCGGATCGAGGCGAAGAACCAGACCAGCACCAGCGCGCCGGCGACGAGCAGGCCGAGCATCAGCCAGCCGTTGTTGTCGGCGGCGAGGATCCCCAGCACCAGCAGGATCAGCCCGAGCGCGGACAGGATCGCGCCGCCGACGTCGAACGGCCGGCTCGGGTCGGCCGGCAGCGGGTCGTGCAACCGCCGGGTCAGCAGCACGATCAGCGCGATGATCACGGCCTGGAAGACGAACGCGGCGCGCCAGCTCACCGCGGCCGTGATGAGCCCGCCGATCAGCGGCCCCGCCGCGGCGCCGACCCCGCCGGCGGCGCTGATCGCGCCGAACGCCCTGGCCCGC
>DATBFW010000216.1:0-28740 GCA_036558285.1 Mycobacteriales bacterium
ACCTCGGGTAGCCGTAGCCCTCGTTGCGGACCGTGCCGGCCGCCACCAGGATGACGTCGGCCAGGTCCCGCAGCAGCTGGAAGACCCGCTGGTCGCCGGGCGTGCCGAGCCCGCCGGACGCGCCGTCGAGGGTGACCGCGCCGTCCGCGCTGGAGACGAAGTTGACCCGCAGGTGCTCGCCGGGTGGCACGGCGTAGATCCTGACCAGGTCGTCGTCGGTGAGGTCCTCGGCCCGTTCCGGCAGCAGCTGGCGCACGTGGTCATCCCACCAGATCGACAGCCCTGGCAGCATGGGGTGGGTGACTGCTCCTGACGCCCGGTTCGCGCTCGGCCTGCACCGGCTGGTGGCCGCCGACCGGGACCGCAGCTTCGCCTGGTCGCCCTACTCGGTGGCGTCCGCGCTTGGTGTCGTCGGCGCCGGCGCGCGCGGCGCGACCCGGGATGAGCTGGCCGCGGTGCTCGGCGACCTGGACGCGCTCGGGCCGGCGCTGGCCGCCGGGGCGGCGTTCCCGGCCGACTCCGGGGTCACCGTCGGTGTCGCCAACACGCTGTGGGCGGACCTGACCCTGCCGGTCGCCGACGACTACCTGGCCGCGGTGAAGGCGTGGCCGGGCGGTGCGGCCCGCGGCGCCGACTTCCGCGGCAACCCGGACGGGTCCCGGCAGGAGATCAACGCCGACGTCGAGCACAGCACCCGCGGCCTGATCAGCGACCTCATCCCGGCCGGGATGGTCGACCCGGACACCAGGGCGGTCGTGGTCAACGCGCTCTACCTGCGGGCGGCGTGGACGAAGCCGTTCGAGAAGGGGTCGACCCGGCCGCAGCCGTTCCGGACGCCCGGCGGCCCGGTGGACGTGCCGACGATGCACGCCACCCGCTCGCTGCCGTACGCGGCCCGCGGCGGGTGGACGGTCGTGTCGGTGCCGGCCGGGGCCGGCGTCGTGGCGGACGTGCTGCTGCCGGACGGCGACCGGCTGCCGGAGCTCGACCCCGGCACGCTCACGGACCTGCTCGACGCGACCCGGCCGCGGGAGGTGGCGCTCGAGCTGCCGCGGGTGAAGGTCCGCGGGCAGGCGTCGCTGGCCGATCCGCTGGCCACGCTCGGCATCCGCCGGCTGTTCTCGGACGGCGCCGACCTCACCGGGGTCACCGGCGGGCGGGAGGGGCTCAAGGTCGACGCGGCCATCCACAAGGCGGTGCTCACCCTGGACGAGGCCGGCCTCGAGGGCGCGGCCGCGACCGCGATGACGATGACCCGGCTGGCGGCGGTCACCACCCCGCCCCGGCCGATCCCGGTCCGCGTCGACCGCCCCTTCTACCTGCTCATCCGCCACCGCCCCACCGCCACCCTGCACTTCCTCGCCCAGGTCACCGACCCCCGCTGAGCCGCCGGCCCGCGGCAGGGCTGGGCGGGTTTGGGAGCGGGCCTAGGGTTGGGGAGTGCGGAAGCGGGTGTGGGTGGAGCTGGATCTGACCGAGCCTCCGCCGGAGGTGGTGCCGACCGATCCGCTGGCGCTGCTGCGCGGCCGGCGGCGGCCCAGCCTGCGGTCGGTGGTCGAGGCGCTGCAGGACGCCTCGTCCGACCCGCACGTGGTCGGGCTGGTAGCGAAGGTCGGCGCCGGCATGCCGCTCGCCCGCGCGCAGGAGCTGCGCGCGGCGGTGATCGAGTTCGCCCGGGCCAAGCCCGCGGTGGCGTACGCGGAGACGTTCGGCGAGGGTGATCCCGGCACGGTCGCCTACTACCTCGCCACCGCCTTCGGCGAGATCTGGCTGCAGCCGTCCGGGGATCTCGGCCTGACCGGGATCGCCGCCGAGACCACGTTCCTGCGCGGCGTGCTCGACAAGCTCGGGCTGGAGCCGCAGCTCGCGCAGCGGCACGAGTACAAGAACGCGGTCGACCGGATCGCCCGCTACGACTACACCGATGCGTTCCGGGAGGCGTCGACCCGGCTCGTGCAGTCCGCGTACGAGCAGGTGGTCGCCGGGATCGCGGCTGCCCGCGGGCTGGCCGAGTCGCGGGTGCGCGAGCTGGTCGACGCCGCGCCGCTGTCCGCCGACCACGCTCGCGAGGCCGGCCTGGTCGACCACGTCGGCTACCGGGACGAGGCCTACACCGCCCTCGACCGCGGCGACGCCGACCTGCTCTACCTGTCCCGGTACGCACGGACCGCCGCGCCGCGCAAGCTCGCCGGCCGGCTGCGCAAGCGGGACGCGGTCGCCGTGGTCACCGTCGCCGGCGCCATCCAGCAGGGCCGCAGCCGGCGCAGCCCGCTCAGCCCCGAGGCCGGCGCCGGCTCGGACACCGTCGCGGCCGCGCTGCGCTCCGCCGGCCGGGCCGACGACGTCAAGGCCGTGCTGCTGCGGGTCGACAGCCCCGGCGGCTCGTACGTGGCCTCGGACGTGATCTGGCGCGAGGTCTGCCAACTGCGCGCGCACGGCACGCCGGTGGTCGCCTCGATGGGCGACGTCGCCGGCTCCGGCGGCTACTTCGTCGCGATGGGCGCGGACGCGATCGTCGCCCAGCCCGGCACGCTGACCGGCTCGATCGGCGTGTTCAGCGGCAAGGTGGTGGCGACCGGGTTGCTGGAGCGGATCGGTGTCGGCACCGGCGCCATCACCGAGGGCCGCAACGCGCGGATGTTCTCGCCCCGGGTCGGCTTCGACGAGGACCAGTGGCAGCGGCTGGAGGAGTGGCTGGACCGGGTCTACGCCGACTTCGTGTCCAAGGTCGCGCAGGCCCGCGGGATGACCTACGAGCGGGTGCACGAGCTGGCCCGCGGCCGGGTCTGGACCGGGGCCGACGCGCACGAGCGGGGGCTGGTCGACGAGCTCGGCGGGGTGCACCGGGCCGCCGAGCTGGCCCGGGAGCGAGCCGGCCTGCCGGGCGACGCGCCGCTGCGGCGCTGGCCGCAGACCAGCCCGCTGGACCGGCTCTCGCCGCCGCGCTCCAGCGAGGACCGGACGGCCGCGCACGTGGTCGACTGGTGGTCCGGCTGGGGCCCGCTGGCCGGCACCGCCGCCCGCCTCGGCCTGAGCCCGACCGGCCCCCTCACGATGCCGCCCCTCACGGTCCGCTGATTGAACGCCTGCCGAGCGACGGGACTCTCCGTCAACAGCTACGTCTCCGCCCCGCACGCTGGAGCAGCGACCTAGCCGAGAGCGGCGGGGACTCTCCGTCAACGGCTACGTCTCCGCCCCGCGGGCTGGAGCAGAGACGTAGCCGTTCGGGCAGGCACCCACCAGCGGGCAGGGCCGAGAGAATCGGCGGCCCGTTCGGGTGGGGTCAGAAGCCCCCGGTGCCGTTGGGCGTGCCGAGCCCGGTCGGCCCGTCCCACCCGGTGCCGGATGCCGCAGCGTCGCGCCCCCGGAAGTCCCCAGATCTACCCAACCGAGCACTAAGAAGATCGAACCGCCAGTTCGACCACCGCCGCCGAGTCCGCCGCCAGCTCGATCGCGCCGTCCCGGTAGACGAACCCCGGCCCGGACGCGAGCAGCACGCCCATCGGTCTCCCGTCCAGCGGGACCTCCTGCCGCTCGGCGGCGAGGTTGACCGCGACCCGCAGCGCACCCCGGTGCACGACCAGCCAGCGGGCGCCCTCGTCGTACGCGACCTCGACCAGGTCGAGCCGCGGGTCGGACAGCTCCGGCCGGGACCGGCGCAGCGCCAGCAGCCGGCGGTAGAAGTCGAGCACGTCCGCGTGCTTGTCGTCGTCCAGCTCGGACCAGGCCAGCTTCGACCGCTCGAAGGTGGCCGGGTCCTGCGGGTCGGGCACGTCCTCGGTGGCCCACCCGTGCTCGGCGAACTCCTCCCGCCGACCGGCAGCGACCGAGGCGGCCAGCTCGGGCTCCGGGTGCGAGGTGAAGAACTGCCACGGCGTCGAGGCGCCCCACTCCTCGCCCATCCACAGCATCGGCGTGAACGGGGAGGTGAGCAGCAGCGCCGCACCGACCTTGAGCAGTTCCGGCCCCAGCGGGTCCGGCTCGCCGGAGAGCCGGTCGCCCAGCGCCCGGTTGCCGACCTGGTCGTGGTCCTGCAGGAAGGCGACGAACCGGTAGCCCGGGGTGTCGTCCCGGTTCACCCGCCGCCCGTGCAGCCGCCCGCGGAACGACGAGTAGGACCCGTCGTGCACGAACGCGCCGGTGAGCGCCTTGGCCAGGGTGGCGAGCGAGCCGAAGTCGGCGTAGTAGCCCTGCCGCTCGCCGGTCAGCAGCGCGTGCAGCGCGTGGTGGATGTCGTCGTCCCACTGCGCGGTCAGCCCGTACCCGCCGGCGTCCCGGGACCGGACCAGCCTGGGGTCGTTGAGGTCTGACTCGGCGACGAGCGTCAGCGGCCGGCGCAGGTGCGCGGACAGCGCGTCCACCTCGGTGGCCAGCTGTTCGAGCAGGTGCGTGGCGCCGAGGTCGACCAGCGCGTGCACGGCGTCCAGCCGCAGCCCGTCGAGGTGGTACTCGTGCAGCCACATCAGCGCGTTGTCGAGGATGTAGCGGCGCACCGGCACGGAGCCCGGTCCGTCCAGGTTGACCAGCTCACCCCAGGTCGACCGGCCGGGCTTGAGGAACGGCCCGAACCGCGGCAGGTACGCCCCGGACGGGCCGAGGTGGTTGTAGACCACGTCGAGCACGACGCCGAGCCCGCGCCGGTGGCAGGCGTCGACGAACGCCTTGAACCCGTCCGGCCCGCCGTACGGCTCGTGCACCGCGTACCAGCCCACGCCGTCGTAGCCCCAGTTTCGGGCGCCGTTCACCGCGTTGACCGGCAGCAGCTCGACCAGGTCGACGCCGAGCTCGACGAGGTGGTCGAGCCGGCCGGCCGCGGCCGCGAACGTGCCCTCCGGGGTGAACGTGCCGACATGCAGCTCGTAGACCACCGACCCGGCCAGCTGTCGTCCGGTCCACCCCGCGTCGCCCCACTCGTACGCCTGGGTGTCGTACAGCCGGCTGAGGCCGTGCACCCCGTCCGGCTGCCAGCGCGAGTGCGGGTCGGGCACCGGGGTCTCGTCGTCGCCGAGCAGGAAGCCGTAGTCGGTGCCGGGGCCGGCGTCCGACACGATGACGCGCCACTGACCGTCGCCGATCGACGTCATCTCGTGGTCGTTGCCCAGCGCGCGCAGCCGTACCCGGTCATGGTTCGGCGCCCAGACCTCGAAGGTGGTCATCCTGTCCCTTCCGCTGCGCCGGACGGCCCCGCCACATGCCCGCTACCCGGCCCCTACCCCGACTGGCGACTAGTGTCCAGGGTGATCGATTCCGGACCGGACGGGGGTACACGATGGCCAGGTCACTGCGGGACGCGCTCCGGGTGGCGCCCGGCGAGCCCGTCGACCTCGGGAGCCTCGACTCGAGGGCGACCCCGCTCGCCCCCGGCGGCAAGAAGAAGACGGCCACCGCGATGGCCGCCGACGGGGTCGAGCTGGCCCGGCTGCAGGAGGCGCTGTTCGCGTCCGGGGACCGCCGGGTGCTGGTTGTCCTGCAGGGCATGGACACCTCCGGCAAGGGCGGCGTGATCGAGCACGTCATCGGGCTGGTGAACCCGCAGGGCGTGCACATCCACTCGTTCACGAAGCCGACCGCGGAAGAGCTGCGGCACCACTTCCTCTGGCGGATCCGCCGGGCGCTGCCGGAGCCGGGGATGATCGGCATCTTCGACCGGTCGCACTACGAGGACGTCCTGGTGGTCCGGGTGCACCAGCTGGCGACGCCGGAGGTGGTCGAGAAGCGGTACGGCGAGATCGCCCGGTTCGAGGCCGGCCTCGCCGACCAGGGCTACGCGCTGGTGAAGTGCTTCCTCAACATCTCCTACGACGAGCAGCGGGAGCGGCTGCTGGCCCGGCTCGCCGACCCCGACAAGCACTGGAAGTTCAACGAGGGCGACCTGGCCGAGCGGCGGCGTTGGGCCGAGTACCAGCATGCGTACGGGCTCGCGTTGGCGCGCTGCTCGACGCCGCAGGCGCCCTGGTACGCGGTGCCCGCCGACCGCAAGTGGTATCGCAACTGGGCGATCGGCCGCCTCCTGCTGGAGACCGTGCGCGAGCTCGACCCGCAGTTCCCCCGCCCGGACCTCGACGTCAAGGCCCTGACGAAGGCACTCGCCCCACCGAACTGATGCGGATCCACCTCGACACCGACTTCGCGGCTGTCCGGGATCATCGGATACGTGCTGACCCAGGCCGACACCACCGCGAAGGTCGGCGGCGTGGTCCGGCTGGCGGTCGGCGCGCTGGTGTTCGTGTACCTCCTGCTGACCGGACGCCGCCGCGAGCTCACGATCGGAGAGGGCGCCTGATGGCCGACGAGATCGACGTCGACAACACGCACGGACAGCCGGGCTTCGACCGGGACGCGCCGCCGGCCGTGCGGGTCGCCGCCGGCGCCGGCGACCGCATCGCACTGGAGACCTCGGACGAGGCGTACCGGCAGATGGACGAGCGGCGCGACCTGGCCGCGGTCACCGCGACGATCAACCCGGTGACCGGGCCGGTGTACGTCGAGGGCGCCGAGCCGGGCGACGCGCTGGCGGTGACCGTGCACGAGATCCGGCTGACCGACCACGGCTGGTCGATCTACCTGCCCGGGGTCGGCGCGCTGGCCCGGTCGATGGGGACGGAGATGTTCGTCCGCAAGGTCCCGCTGGACGACGCCGGCGTGCACCTCACCGACCGGATCACCGTTCCGGCCGCACCGATGATCGGCTGCATCGGCGTCGCGCCCGCCGGCCGGGCCGCGTCCACGGTCATGCCGTCGTACCCGACCGGCGGCAACATGGACCTCACCGACGCCCGCCCCGGCGCCACCGTCTACCTGCCGGTCGAGGTGCCCGGCGGGCTGCTGTCGGTCGGCGACATCCACGCGGTGATGGCCCGCGGCGAGT
Organism: Mycobacteriales bacterium; assembly: GCA_036558285.1. GTDB lineage: Bacteria > Actinomycetota > Actinomycetes > Mycobacteriales > CADCTP01 > CADCTP01. Next base: position 6,869 of record DATBFW010000216.1, read on the forward strand.
CGAGCTTCGTGGCCATCGAGGCCGAGGGCACCGCGGTGGTCAGCGTCGACGTGGTCAAGGGCCTGCGGCTGCGGGCGCCGCGCATCGACACCGGCGACGAGATCGTCTTCGTCGGGCTGGCTGATCCCGTGCAGGAGAGCATCGCCCGCGGGTACGAGGACGCGTTCGCGTTCCTCACCGGCGAGCAGGGCTGGTCGGCCGGCGACGCGTATGCAGTGCTGTCCGCCTGCGCGCACAGCGAGCTCGGCGGCCCGACCGGCAGCGTCACGCCGGACCCGCTGCACCCGCTGACCCCGATCGGGGCGGTGACCCTGCACCGGCTTCCGAAGGCCCTGCTCTGACCCCGCGCCGTCGGTGAGTTAGCGGGCAATTAGCGCCGTTCGCCAGGCTCCGGAGGGAACCGGCGAAGGAGGCGCAATGGCGAGCGTGCACCTGGTTGCGCTGCTGGTGACGGTCGGGACGTTCGGCGTCGCCGCGGTGGCGAAGGCGCGGCATCGCGCCGAGTTCGCCGGGTCGCTGGTCGCGCTGCGGCTCGTCCGGCCGGCGGTCGCCCGGCCCGCGGCGAACGCGGTGATCGCCGGCGAGACCGCCCTCGTCCTGCTCTGCCTCTGGCCGGCCACCCGACTGGCCGGCCTCGGGCTGGCCGTGCTCGCCTTCCTCGGTCTGGCCGCCATCGCGCTGCCGGCCGCCCGCGGCCCGGTGCCCGCCGCCTGCCGATGTTTCGGCGTGTCGGGGGCAGCGCTGGGCCGGCCGCAGGCGGTGCGCAACGCCGGTCTGGCCGGCGTGGCCCTGCTGGCGGCGGTGACCTCCGGCCCGTCGCCGGGCGCCGGCGCGCTGCTCGTCGCCGCGACGGTCGCGTTCGTGCTGGTCGCGCTGCTAGTCCATGTCGACGACCTGACCGCGCTGGTCCGGACGCCCGACCCGGCGGGGTCGGCCCGATGAGCGCGCTCGCCGCGGCCGTCGCCGTGCTGACCGTGGTCACCCTGCTCAACCTGCTGCTGCTCGGCGTCGTCCGCCGGCTGCGGACGATGGCAGCACCGCAGCGGCCGGCGGACCCGTTCGGGCTGGCGCGGCCGAGCCGCTCGTCCTTCGGGCCGGCAGCCCACTGCCGGACATCGAGCTTCCCGGCACCGACGGCGTCCCGTTCCGGCTCCGTACGCTGGCCGATCGCCGGGTGCTGATGGCGTTCCTCTCCCAGGGCTGCGGCAGCTGCCACCTTGAGCTGCCCCGGCTCCGCGACCTCGCTGCCCGGGCGGCGGCCGACGGCGCCGCCGTGGTGGTCGTCGTGCTCACCGAAGACGGCGACCCCACCCTGGAGGAGCCGACCGGTTGAGCGAGATCCGGGCCGAGCTGTGGCAGTCCGACGCGGTCACCCTCTACCGGTTCCCCGATGCGGTGCTCTGAGGGTCAGCCGATCTCGGTGGACAGGCCGAGGACCCGCACCCCGGGCGTCTCGGCCGCCCGCAGCGCCTCCCGCAGCAGGTCGGCCGCGACCACGCCGGCGTCGGCGAGGTCCTCGGCGTCCACGCTCATCCGCACCTCGATCCGGCCGCCGGTCAGGCTGCCGCCGACCTGCGGGTCGCCGGCGCCGGCGTCGAGCAGCGCGTCGGCCAGGCCGTCCACCCAGCGGTCGATCACGTGCAGCCCGGCGCTGGCCAGCCGCACGGTCGCGGTCACCGGGTGCGGCGTCCGGTCCCGGTCCCGCAGCGCCCAGGCCAGCACGGCCCGGCGGACCGGGTCGGGCAGCAGCAGCACCTGCGGCTCGGCCTCCAGCCAGCCCGGCTCCTTGGTCCGCCGGGCCTGCGCCTCGTGGTCGCGGTCGATCGGGTTCGACAGGTCGAGCCCGCCGCCGCCGGCACCCTTGATCGCGACCCAGTAGAGGTGGTCGCGGCCGTCCTCGCGCAGCCGGAACACGATCTCGACCGCCATCCGCTCCCGGTCGAGGGTGGCCACGCACTCGTCCAGCCGGTCGTCGAGCATCGCCATCCAGCGGTCCGCCTCCGTCGACGCGCCGGGCAGCACGGTGCCCCGGGACAGCTCCAGCACCAGCCCGTCCGGGATGCTGCGTGGCCGGGTCATCGTGCCAGCAGCGCGACGGGGTAGTCGGCCAGCAGCTCGGCCACCCGGGTCTCGCCCGCGTACGACCGGCCGGTGAGCGAGTCGGTGCCGGACACCGCGACGGTCGTGTCCCGCCAGCGGCCGTCGCGTTCCAGCCGAACCGGCAGCCGGGTGCCGACGGTCACCGCCCCGCCGCGGTCGAACGCCAGGACGTGGTCGGCGGCCGGCCCGGTCGCGGTCACCGGGGTGTACCCGGTGAACAGGCCCGGCCGGTCCCGGCGCAGCCGCAACGCGCGGGACACGACCAGCAGCTTGGCCGCGCCCTCCGGCTCGTCCCAGGCCGGCTGGTATCCCTCGTCCAACCGGGCCAGCAGCCGGTCCCGCTGCGCGAAGTCGACCGGCCGCCGGTTGTCCGGGTCGACCAGCGACAGGTCCCACAGCTCGCTGCCCTGGTAGGTGTCCGGCACGCCCGGCATGGTCAGCTGCACCAGCGTCGCGGTCAGCGCGTTCGACCGGCCCGGGCGGGCGATCCGGTCGACGAACGCGGTCACGTCGTCGCGCACCGGGCCCGGCTCCAGCACCGCCGCGGCGGCCGCGTGCATGGCCGCCTCGAACGCCGCGTCCGGGTCGTCCCAGCCGGTCCGCGTGCGGGCCTCCCGGCAGGCCTTGTCGAGGTAGCCGTGCAGCCGCTCGGCGGAGATCGGCCAGGCGCCGACCACCGTCTGCCAGAGCAGGTGGCCGAGCGCGCCGTCCGGGGTCGGTGCCCGCTGCGACCACCGGCCCACCGCCGCCGCCCACTCCTCCGGCAGCTCGGCCAGCACCGCCAGCCGGGCCCGGACGTCCGCCGACCGCTTGGTGTCGTGTGTGGACAGTGCGGTCATCCCGCCCGGGTGCCGGTCCTGCCGGTCGGCCAGCGCGGCGTGGAAGTCCGCCGGCGGCAGCCCGAACCGGGCCGGGTCGCCGCCGACCTCGTTGAGCGCGACGAACCGGGTCCACCGGTAGTACGCGGTGTCCTCGACGCCCTTGGCCATCACCGCGCCGGAGGTCTGCTGGAACCGCACGGCCAGCTCGTCGGCCGGGTCGGCGAGCCGGGCCGACAGCGCGGCGAAGGACAGGTCCGGCCGCCGCCGGCGGGCCTCGGCCAGCGCCGCGTCCAGATGCTCCAGCCCCGCCGGCAGGTACGACCGGTAGACCGGGAAGCAGGCCAGCAGCTCGGCCAGCTGATCCTCGACGGCCGGGACGGCGACCGCGAGCGCGGCCATCCGGCGCACCTCGGCGTGCAGCATCCCGGTGGCCACGCCCAGCTTGCAGTCGTGCACCAGGTCGGGCCAGGACGTCCTGACGCCGGTGAGGCGCTCGTCCAGCGCGGTGAACGCGGCCTCACCGGCCGGGTCGACCAGCACGCCGTCGACCTCGGCCATCGCGTCGTACCCGGAGGTGCCGGCGACCGGCCAGTCCGGCAGCCGCTCGCCCGGCTCGAGGATCTTCTCGACGACGGTCCACACGCCGTTCGAGGCCTGCCAGAGCCGCTCCAGGTAGCCGGCCGGGTCGGTGAGCCCGTCCGGGTGGTCGATGCGCAGCCCGGTCACGTCCCCGAACGCGGCCCAGCGCAGCACCTCCGCGTGGGTCGCCTGGAACACCGACGGGTCCTCCTGGCGCAGCCCGGCCAGGTCGCTGATCGCGAAGAACCGCCGGTAGTTCTGCTCGCTCGCAGCCCGCCGCCAGGACACCAGCTCGTAGTGCTGGTGGTCGTGCACCTTGATCGGGTCGTCGAGCGCCTCGGTGCCGGTCGCGAGCGGGAACCGCCGGTCGTAGTAGTGCAGCTCGCCGTCGACGACCCGCAGCCGGCTCAGCTCGTCCGGCCCGTCGCCGAGCACCGGCAGCAGCAGCCGGCCGCGGGACCAGTCGATGTCGAACCACCGGTTGAACGCGGACTGCGGCCCGAGCCGGAGCACGTCCCACCAGGCGGCGTTCTCGGCGGCGGCAGCGACGCCCATGTGGTTGGGCACCAGGTCGAGCACCATCGACAGGCCGTGCTCGCGCAGCGCCTCGGCCAGCGCCAGCCGGCCCTCCTCGCCGCCGCGCTGCGGGTCGGCGGTGCGGTGGTCGGTGACGTCGTAGCCGTGCATCGAGCCGGTCGTCGAGGTCAGCAGCGGCGACGCGTACAGGTGGCTGACGCCGAGCCGGGCCAGGTAGCCGGCGAGCCTGGCGGTCGCGTGCAGGTCGAAGGCGGGGGAGACCTGCACCCGGTAGGTGGAGACCGGGTGCGTCACCTCAGCTCACCCGCCGCAGCACGCACAGCGAACGGGCCTCGACCGTGAGCATGCTCTGCGCCGCGGCCGGTGCCGGCTCGGCCAGCTGCGGGGTCGCGGTGTCGAGCACGATCTCCCACTTCGCGCCCCACCCCGAGGGCGGCAGGGTGAAGTCGATCGACCCGTCGTGCGCGTTGAAGATCATGATGAACGAGTCGTCGACGACCCGTTCGCCGCGGACGTTGCGGTCCGGGATGCCCTCGCCGTTGAGGAAGACCGCGACCGACTTGCCGAAGCCGGCCTCCCAGTCCTCCTCGCTCATCTCCTGGGAGTCCGGGGTGAACCAGGCGATGTCCGGCAGCCGGGTGCCTTCGCCGCGCCGTACCGGCCGGCCGTCGAAGAACCGCCGGCGGCGGAACACCGCGTGCTCCCGGCGCAGCTGGGACACCTGGGCGGTGAACCGCAGCAGCTCGTCGTCCACGTCCGACCAGTCCAGCCAGGTGATGTCGTTGTCCTGGCAGTAGCCGTTGTTGTTGCCGCGCTGGGTGCGGCCGGTCTCGTCGCCGTGCAGCAGCATCGGCACGCCCTGGGACAGGAACAGCGTGGCCAGGAAGTTGCGCCGCTGCTGCGCGCGCAGCTCGAGGATCTCCAGGTCGTCGGTGTCGCCCTCGACCCCGCAGTTCCAGGACCGGTTGTGCGACTCGCCGTCCCGGTTGCCCTCGCCGTTGGCCTCGTTGTGCTTCTCGTTGTACGAGACGAGGTCGCGCAGGGTGAACCCGTCGTGCGCGGTGACGAAGTTGATGCTGGCGACCGGGCGCCGGCTGGAGTGCTCGTACAGGTCGGGCGAGCCGGTGATCCGGGCGGCGAACTCGCCCAGCGTGGCCGGCTCGCCGCGCCAGAAGTCCCGGACCGTGTCCCGGAACTGGCCGTTCCACTCGGTCCACTGCGGCGGGAAGTTGCCGACCTGGTAGCCGCCGGGCCCGACGTCCCACGGCTCGGCGATCAGCTTCACCTGGGACACCGTCGGGTCCTGCTGCACCAGGTCGAAGAACGCCGACAGCCGGTCCACGTCGTAGAACTCCCGCGCCAGCGTCGCGGCCAGGTCGAACCGGAAGCCGTCGACGTGCATCTCCAGCACCCAGTAGCGCAGCGAGTCCATGATCAGCTGCAGCGTGTGCGGGTGCCGGACGTTGAGCGTGTTCCCGGTGCCGGTGTAGTCCATGTAGTACTCCGGCTGGCCGTCGACGAGCCGGTAGTACGAGGCGTTGTCGATCCCGCGCATCGACAGCGTCGGCCCGAGGTGGTTGCCCTCGGCGGTGTGGTTGTAGACCACGTCGAGGATCACCTCGATGCCGGCCTCGTGCAGGTCCCGCACCATCGCCTTGAACTCCTGCACCTGCTGGCCGGCCGTACCCGAGGACGAGTACGCCGCGTCCGGGGCGAAGAACCCGATCGTGTTGTAGCCCCAGTAGTTGCGCAGCCCGCGCTGGCGCAGCGAGTGGTCGTGGATGAACTGGTGCACCGGCATCAGCTCGACCGCGGTCACCCCGAGCTTCTGGAAGTGATCGATCATCGCCGGGTGGGACAGCCCCGCGTACGTCCCGCGCATCTCCAGCGGGACGTGCTTGTTGAGGAACGTCAGCCCCTTGACGTGCGCCTCGTAGATGACCGTCTCGTTGTACGGCCGGGCCGGCGGACGGTCGGTGCCCCAGTTGAAGTACGGGTTGATGACGACCGCCTTGGGCAGGAACGGCGCCGAGTCGTCGTCGTTGCGCCGGTCCGGCTGGTCGAACTGGTACGAGAACAGCGACGGGTGCCAGTCCACCTTCCCGTCGACGGCCTTCGCGTACGGGTCGAGCAGCAGCTTGTGCGGGTTGGAGCGCAGCCCGCTGCCGGGGTCGTACGGGCCGTGCACGCGATAGCCGTACCGCTGGCCGGGGCCGATGTTGGGCAGGTAGCCGTGCCAGACGAAGCCGTCCACCTCGGGCAGGACGATCGTGGTCTCCCGGCCGGCGTCGTCGAACAGGCAGAGCTCGACCCGCTCCGCCACCTCGGAGAACAGCGAGAAGTTGGTGCCCATCCCGTCGTACGTCGCGCCCAGCGGGTACGGCGACCCGGGCCACACCTGCATCCGCCCCTCCGATCCCGACCCCTGCGTCTTCCCCGGAAGGTCGAACCTAACGCACCACGCTGCGTGCGCCCGCCGGCGCTTGTCTAGGCTGCCGCGGGTGTCCGGTCCGCTGCTCGCGCCGCCGCGACCGGCGGCGTCGGCCCGCCAGGTGGTCCTGGTCGCCTTCGCGCTGGTGGTGGGGTTCGTTCTGGTCCGGCTCGTGCTGGGCACGTCGCTGGCCGGGTTCGCGGTCGCCGGCGACCGGTTCGTCGACCCGGCGCTGACCCCGGACCGGCTGCCGGTCACCCAGGAGAGCGGCGGGTACGACGGCCAGTTTGTCTACCGGCTGGCGCTGGAGCCGTGGACCCACCAGCCGACCGAGTACGGCATCACGCTGGACAACCCGGCGTACCGGCAGCAGCGGATCGCCACCCCGGTGCTCGCCTGGGCGGTCGGCCTGCTGCCCGGGGTCTCAACGCTGCTGGCACTGCTGCTGGTCAACGTGGTCGCGCTGACGGTGGCCGCGGCCTTCGCCGTCCGGCTGGCCGTGGCGCTCGGCCGGCACCCGCTGACCGGACTGGTGCTCGCGGTGCCGGCCGGGATGCCGATCTCCCTCGGCCGCCACCTCACCGAGCCGGTGGCGTGGGCGGCGGTGCTGGCCGGCCTCTGGTATGCCCGCGAGCGGCGCTGGCCGGCGACCGCGGCCGCGCTCACCGTCGCGGTGCTGGCCCGGGAGACGTCCCTGGTCGTGGTCGCGGGCCTGGCCGCCGCGCAGCTGTGGCGGCTGCTGTCCGGCGGTCCGCGCGCAGACCGCCGCGCGCTGGCCTGGCTGGCGGTGCCGGCGGCGACCGCGGTGGCCTGGCAGCTGGTGCTGCTGCGGGTCTGGGGCGTGCTGCCGGTGCGCTCCGGCGGGCCGACGAACTTCGGCGGCATGCCGGTGCTCGGGGTGCTCGACACGCTGGCCGCCGGCGTGCCGGGGCCGGCCGTGCTGACCGTGGTGGTGACCGCCGAGCGGGTCGTCGTGCTGGCCCTGTTCGGCTACGCGGCCTTGGCCCTGGCCACCCGCCGGGCCGGCGTCAGCGGGGGCGAGGCCGCCGGATGGGCGCTGTCGGTCCTGATGGCCGTGGCGCTCGCCGGCTGGACCAGCGACGTGCAGTTCCTCCGGGCGGCCAACGAGGCGATCGGCCTCTCCGTGCTCGTCGCGCTCTCCGGCCGGCGGTCCCGGGCCGGCGGCTGGGCGCTGCTGCTGGCCGCGGCGATGACCTGCGGCGTGGCGCTGGAGTACGCGCTGCGGCAGTGACCCGGACCCGAGCCGGGACCTGACAGGTGTCATGGCGGAGTCCGGACGGACGGAACTGTGGCGCGGGCGCCGCGGTGACGACAGTGAACGCATGCCTGAGACCATGCTCGCCGCCGGATTGAGCCTCCGCGGCCTCACCAAGTCCTACGGCCCGGTCCGCGCCGTGGCCGGGATCGACCTCGACATCGTCGCGGGCGAGACCGTCGCCCTGCTCGGCCCGAACGGCGCCGGCAAGTCCACCACCATCGACATGCTGCTCGGCCTGGCCCGCCCGGACGCCGGCGCGGTCACGGTCTTCGGCCGCACGCCCGACGAGGCGGTGCGGGCCGGCCTGATCGGTGCGATGCTGCAGAGCGGCGGGCTGATCTCCGAGGTCACCGTGCGCGAGCTGCTCGTGCTGGCCGCCTCCCTCTACCCGGCGCCGATGCCGGTCGACGAGGTGCTGGAGCGCGCCGACCTCACCGAGCTGGCCGACCGGCGGACCACCAAGCTGTCCGGCGGCCAGACCCAGCGGGTCCGGTTCGCGCTGGCGCTGGTGCCGGACCCGGAGCTGCTCGTGCTGGACGAACCGACCGCGGCGATGGACGTGGAGACCCGGCGCCGGTTCTGGGCCTCGATGCGGCAGCTGGCCGCCGCCGGCCGTACCGTCCTGTTCGCCACCCACTACCTCGACGAGGCCGACGAGTACGCCGACCGGATCGTGCTGATGGCCCAGGGCCGGGTGGTCGCCGACGGTCCCGCGACCGCGATCAAGGCGGTCGTCGGCGGCCGCACGATCCGCGCCACCCTGCCGGGCGTGCCGGACGGCCTGCTGGCCGCCCTGCCCGGCGTCGGCGCGGTCGAGCGGCACGGCGACGCCGTCCGGCTCACCTGCACCGACTCCGACCTGGCCCTGCGCGCGCTGCTCGCCGGCTACCAGGACGCCCGCGACATCGAGGTCGGCGGCGCCGACCTCGAGGACGCCTTCGTCGCTCTCACCTCTCCTGCCACTGGAGTGTCGGCATGAACGCCACCTACCTGCGCACCGAGGTGCGCCGCACGCTGCGCGCCCCGCGCTACTTCATCTTCGTCATCGGCATGCCGGTCGGCCTGTTCCTGCTCTTCTCCTCCCTGTACGGGAGCGGGGACCAGGACGGCATCGCCGCCAAGGCGTGGCTGATGGTCAGCATGTCGGTCTTCGGCGCGATGGGCGCCGCGGTCTCCATCGGCGGCCGGATCGCCGGCGAGCGGCAGGCCGGCTGGACCCGGCAGCTGCGGCTGACCCCGATGCCTGGCCGGATGTACGTGGCCTCCAAGGCGATCACCGCGCTCGCCGTCGCGGTCCCCGCGCTCGCCCTGGTGTACGCGGTCGGCGCGGTCGTGGAGGGCGTCCGGCTGCCGGCCGCCCGGTGGGCCGAGGCCGCCGGCTGGAGCCTGCTCGCGCTGGCGCCGTTCGTGGCGCTGGGCATCTGGCTCGGCCACCGGCTGACCGTCGACGTGCTCGGGCCGCTGTCCGGCGCGCTGTTCACCGCGCTGGGCATCCTCGGCGGGGTCTGGTTCCCGATCGACCAGCTGCCCTCGGCGATGCAGAGCGTGGCCAAGGCCCTGCCGTCGTACTGGCTGGCCCAGGCCGGCCGGGAGCCGCTGGCCGGCTCCTGGATCGGCTGGCACGGGGTGGCGGTGCTGGCGATCTGGACCGCGATCTTCACGGTCCTCGGAGCCCGCGCCTACCGCCGTGACACCGCTCGCGCATAGGTTCGACACCGTGCCGGCGACCAGGTCTGCGACCGTCGACGGACCCGGCTGGGGGTGGGGCTTCCGGCCGGGTCCCGGCGCGTCCTTCGGCGAGCTCGACAATCGCCGGCTCAACGGCGCGAACCGGTGGCGGATCTTCTCCGGTATCTGGCTCGTCTACCTGCTGCCCGGGTTCGCCACAGCGTGGACCGAGCACACCGGAGCGGACCGCTGGCTGCGGGTCGTGCTGCTCACCGCGTTCTGCTACGTCTACGTCGACCCGATCGCCCGCGCGCTGACCGGCCAGGCCCGGTGGCTGCGCTGGGCCGCGCCGGCCACGCTCGCGGGCCTCAGCCTGGCCCTGCTGGCGCTTGTCGGCCCCGACGCGCTCGGCACGGTCGTGTACGTGTCGGTCGCCGTGATCGTGCTCTGGCCGTTCCGTATCGGGCTGCCGGTCGCCGCGGTCGGCACGCTGCTGGTCGGGCTGTCCTCGACGATCGTGCCGTCCTGGGCGGGCACCGACACGTGGGCAGTGGCCGGGTCGGTCGCGCTCGGCTCGCTGGCCGCGTTCGGGTTCCAGGCGCTGATCCGGCGGACCTGGGAGCTGCGGGCGGCCCAGCAGCAGGTGTCCCGGCTGGCCGCCGAGCGGGAGCGGATGCGCATCGCCCGGGACCTGCACGACCTGCTCGGCCACTCGCTCACCGCGGCCGCCGTCAAGGCGCAGCTCGCCGGCCGGCTGGTGGGCCGGGACGACGCCAGGGCCGCGGCCGAGATCGGTGAGGTGGAGGTGCTGACCCGGCAGGTGCTGGCCGACGTCCGCGCGGCGGTGGCCGGCTACCGCGAGGTCTCGCTGGCGGTGGAGCTGGCCACCGCGCGGGAGGTGCTCGGCGCGGCCGGCATCGCCGCCGACCTGCCCGGCGCGGTCGACGAGGTGCCGGCCGGGCGGCGGGAGCTGTTCGGCTGGGTGGTCCGGGAGGGCGTCACCAACGTGGTCCGGCACTCGCAGGCGTCCCGGGTGACGATCCGGGTCACGCCGACCACGGTCGAGGTCGTCGACGACGGGCGCGGCGGGGTCGTGCGGGCGCCCGGCAGCGGGCTGGCCGGCCTGGCCGAGCGGGCCGCGGCGGCCGGCGGCCAGCTCGTCGCCGGTCCGGTCCCCGGCGGCGGCTACCGCCTCGCCCTGACGGTCCCCGTCGACGCCCTGCCCGCCCCGACCAGACCCGAGCTCCCCGCCGGCGCCGCCTCGCCCGGGCCCACGCCTACCCGGGCCGGCGACGACGCGGCCACCGACCGCGCGGTCGCCGCCTCGCCCGGGTCCACGGCTGACCGGACCGGCGACGCCCCGGCCACCGCCCCCGCGGTCGCCGGCGGGCCGGCCGAAGGCACCGGGGCGGCGGAGCCCGAGCGCCCGGCGACGCCGGGGTGGACGGCGGCGCCCGCTCCGTCGGCCGGGTCCCGGGCCGGCGGGCGCGGACGGGGGACGCCGTGATCCGAGTGCTGCTCGCCGACGACCAGAGCCTCGTCCGGGGCGCGCTGGCCGCGCTGCTGTCCCTGGAGCCGGACCTCGAGGTGGTCGCCGAGGTCGGCCGCGGCGACGAGGTGGTGGCCGCCGCCCGGGAGAGCAAGCCCGACGTGGCCCTGCTGGACGTCGAGATGCCCGGCCTGGACGGCATCGCCGCCGCCGCCGCGCTGCGGGCCGAGGTGCCCTCGGTCAAGGTCGCGATCCTCACCACCTTCGGCCGGCCGGGATACCTTCGCCGGGCGATGGAGGCCGGCGCCCTCGGCTTCGTGGTCAAGGACGCGCCGGCCGACGAGCTGGCCGAGGCGGTGCGCCGGGTCGCGGCCGGGCTCCGGGTGGTCGACCCGACGCTGGCGGCCGCCACGCTGGCCGGCGGGTCCAGCCCGCTGACCGCGCGGGAGCGGGACGTCCTCGTCGCCGCTCGCGACGGCGCCACGGTCGCCGACATCGCCGGCCGGCTGTTCCTGTCCGAGGGCACGGTCCGCAACTACCTGTCCGCGGCGATCACCAAGACCAACACCCGCAACCGGGTGGAGGCCCTCCGCACCGCCGAAGCCAACGGCTGGCTCTGAGTCCGGGCTCCGGGAAGAAACTGTCGGTCGGGATCCTTAACCTCAAGCCATGCGCGCCATCACCGACATCGTCCCGACCGAGGGCACCTTCAAGGTCGTCAGCGAGTTCGAGCCCTCGGGCGACCAGCCGGCGGCGATCGACGCGCTGGAGCAGCGGATCAAGTCGGGCGCGCGCGACTCCGTCCTGCTCGGCGCGACCGGCACCGGCAAGTCGGCAACGACGGCCTGGCTCATCGAGCGGCTGCAGCGCCCGACCCTGGTGATGGCGCCGAACAAGACCCTGGCCGCGCAGCTGGCCAACGAGTTCCGCGAGCTGCTGCCCGACAACGCGGTCGAATACTTCGTCTCCTACTACGACTACTACCAGCCCGAGGCGTACGTGCCGCAGACGGACACGTACATCGAGAAGGACTCCTCGATCAACGAGGAGGTCGAGCGGCTGCGCCACTCGGCGACGATGTCCCTGCTCACCCGGCGCGACGTGGTCGTGGTCGCGACCGTCTCCTGCATCTACGGCCTCGGCACCCCGCAGGAATACGTCGACCGCTGCGTCCGGCTGCAGGTCGGCCAGGAGATCGAGCGCGACCTGATCCTGCGCAACCTGGTCACCGAGCAATACACCCGCAACGACCTGTCCTTCACCCGCGGCACGTTCCGGGTCCGCGGCGACACGATCGAGATCTTCCCGGTCTACGAGGAGCTCGCCGTCCGGGTCGAGATGTTCGGCGACGAGATCGAGCGGCTCTACTACCTGCACCCGCTGACCGGCGAGGTGATCCGGGAGGTCGAGGAGGTCTTCGTGTTCCCGGCCTCGCACTACGTGGCCGGCCCGGAGCGGATGGAGCGGGCGATCGACCGGATCGAGCAGGAGCTGGTCGAGCGGCTGGCCGAGCTCGAGAAGCAGGGCAAGCTGCTGGAGGCGCAGCGGCTGCGGATGCGCACGACGTACGACATCGAGATGATGCGCCAGGTCGGCTTCTGCTCCGGCATCGAGAACTACTCGCGGCACATCGACGGGCGGGCCGCGGGCGAGCCGTCGTTCACCCTGCTCGACTACTTCCCGGAGGACTTCCTCCTGGTCATCGACGAGTCGCACAACACGGTCCCGCAGATCGGCGGGATGTACGAGGGCGACATGTCCCGCAAGCGGATGCTGGTCGAGCACGGCTTCCGGCTGCCGTCGGCGATGGACAACCGGCCGCTGAAGTGGGAGGAGTTCGCCGAGCGGATCGGCCAGACCGTCTACCTCTCGGCCACCCCTGGCCCGTACGAGCTGGGTCGCACCGGCGGTGAGTTCGTCGAGCAGGTGATCCGGCCAACCGGCCTGGTCGACCCGGAGGTCGTGGTCAAGCCGACGAAGGGCCAGATCGACGACCTGGTGCACGAGATCCGAGCGCGCGCCGAGCGGGACGAGCGGGTCCTGGTCACCACGCTGACCAAGAAGATGGCCGAGGACCTCACCGACTACCTGCTCGAGCTCGGCGTCCGGGTGCGCTACCTGCACTCCGAGGTCGACACGCTGCGCCGGGTGGAGCTGCTGCGGGAGCTGCGGCAGGGCGAGTTCGACGTGCTGGTCGGCATCAACCTGCTCCGCGAGGGTCTCGACCTGCCCGAGGTGTCGCTGGTGTCGATCCTCGACGCCGACAAGGAAGGCTTCCTGCGCTCCGGGACCTCGCTGATCCAGACGATCGGCCGGGCCGCCCGCAACGTCTCCGGTCAGGTCCACATGTACGCGGACAAGATCACGCCGTCGATGGCGAAGGCGATCGACGAGACCAACCGGCGGCGGCTGAAGCAGATCGCCTACAACACCGAGCGCGGCGTCGACCCGCAGCCGCTGCGGAAGCGGATCGTCGACATCCTCGACGGGATCTACCGGGACGCCGAGGACACCGAGCACGAGCTGGTCGGCGGTTCCGGGCGGCAGCAGTCCCGCGGGAAGGCGCCGGTGCCGGGGCTGTCGTCGCGGCCGGGCCGGGGCGGTCGGACCAGCGGCGCCGGGGCGCACGCCAAGGACCTTGCCGGGATGCCGCGGGCCGAGCTGGCCGACCTCATCCAACAGCTCAACGACCAGATGCTGGCCGCGGCCCGGGAGCTGCAGTTCGAGCTCGCGGCGCGGCTGCGGGACGAGATCGGCGAGCTGAAGAAGGAGCTGCGCGGCATGGACGCCGCCGGCATTACGTAGCTCACTGCACGCAGAACTCGTTGCCCTCCGGGTCGAGCATCACGGTGAACGTGCTGCCGTCCTCGTCGATCCTGACCACCTCGGTCGCGCCGAGCCGGACCAGCTCGGCGACCTTGGTAGCGATCGCCGCGTGCCGGTCCTCCATCGGTCCGGTGCGGTCGCTGACCTCGACGTCGAGGTGCCAGCGGTTCTTCACCGTCTTCGGCTCGGGGACGGCCTGGAAGAACAGTCGCGGCCCGACGCCGGCCGGGTCGACGACCGCGCCGCGCCACTGCGAGCGCGGGATGCGGAGGGCGGTGGCGTAGTCGGTCCAGCTGGCGTAGCCGGCCGGCGGCGGCTCCTCGACGTACCCGAGCGCGGCGCCCCAGAACGCCGTCATCACGGCCGGGTCGGCGCAGTCGGCAGTGATCTGGATCTTCGCAGCCATCCCCGGACCGTAGCCGGGTGGGCCGACGATCCGGCCGAGATCACGGGGTCGGCCGGGCCGGTCCGCGGCGATGTGGATCTCGGTGGGGTGTGCGCGGACGGTAGTCGGATCCAGGGCCGTACGGGGGATGATCAAGGGCGGCTGGCCTGCCGGCGGTGATGTGCGGGATACTGGACGGAGTCGGAGGGGAGTATCCCTACGCGGCGGCATCGTCATCACGGTCGGTCGGACCCGGTGCCGCCGGTCGCGAGGAGCGGCGGGAGAGACCTCCGGACTGGACCTTGTCGTGTCCGTCCGGAGGAGGCCCGTGAACGTTCCCGTGTGGCTCTGGTTCGCCACCATCGCCGGGATCCTCGTCCTGCTGGCGGCCGACCTGTTCATCGTCGACCACAACCCGCACGCGATCCGCGTCGGTGAGGCGGCGAAATGGGTCGCCTTCTACGTGGCCTGCGCGATCCTGTTCGGGCTCGGGATCCTCATGCTTTCCGGCGGCCAGTATGCGGGGGAGTTCTTCGCCGGCTACATCACCGAGTACAGCCTCTCGGTCGACAACCTGTTCGTCTTCGTGATCATCATGACGACGTTCGGCGTGCCGGCGATCCACCAGCACAAGGTGCTGCTGTTCGGGATCCTCGCCGCGCTCGTGCTGCGCGGGTTGTTCATCGCAGCCGGCGCGGCCGTGATCGAGCAGTTCGAGTGGGTTTTCTACCTGTTCGGGGCGTTCCTGCTCTACACCGGCTGGCGGCTGGCGTTCCGGCGGGACAGCGACGAGGAGGAGTTCCAGGAGAACGCAGCCTTGCGGGTGGTACGGCGGTTCCTGCCGGTGACCGACCGTTACCACGGCGCGGTGGTGTTCACCCGGATCGACGGCAAGCGGTACGTCACTCCGATGCTCATCGTGATGCTGGCGATCGGCACGACGGACATCCTGTTCGCGCTCGACTCGATCCCGGCGATCTTCGGGCTGACCAAGGAGCCGTTCCTGGTCTTCACCTCGAACGCGTTCGCGCTGATGGGGTTGCGGCAGCTCTACTTCCTGCTCGGCGGGCTGCTGAACCGGCTGGTCTACCTGGACATCGGGCTGGCGGTGATCCTCGCGTTCATCGGCGTGAAGTTGATCCTGGAGGCGCTGCACGGCGAGGGGTTCACCTGGGCGCCGGAGATCGGCATCGTCACCTCGCTCGCGGTCATCGTCGTCGTCCTCGGCGTCACCACCGCGGCGAGCCTGCTCAAGGTCCGCCGAGATCCGTCCGCCGTACGCCAACTCGGCCCCCGCACGTCCGCACCGGCCACCGCTCCACCCGCCACGCCTGCTCCCGCCCGGCGCGCCGGCGAGCCGACCATCCCGGCCCCGCGCGCCGGCGACGGCCCCGCTGCCCCGGACGAGAACCCGGCCGCCCGGTCGGACAGGTCCAGGGGCGGCGACGGCACCGACCCGTCCACCGCTCACGACGCTCCGGACGACGGCGGCAGCCGCGCCGCACCCGCCCGGCGGCCGGCCGGGCAGGCGCATGCGGGGACCGGGGACCAGCCGCCCCTGCGCCGCGGCGGCGCTGCCGAGCAGCCGCCGCAGCGCCGTTCGTCCGGCGGCGGCCCGCCCCGGACGTTCGAACGCGGCCGGCCCGCCCCCGCCGCCCGCTCCGACCTGCCGGCCGAGGGCCACTAGCGCGGCCCGTGCAGCCCGCGGCTGCTCAGGTCAGGGGCTTGCGGCCCAGGAGGTGGAAGACGCGGCTGAGCCGGCGGTAGGGGTCCCGGCGGGCGGCTTCGAGCTCGACCGCGGCGGTCGCGGCCACCTGTTCCGAGTCGGTGGGGTCGAGCTCGACCCCGCTGAACTCGAGCCAGTCGACGAACAACCACACCCCGTACCAGCGCAGCGGCTGCACGCCGCGGAGCCGCATGAGCTCGCTGAGCTCCTCGACCGTGTCGGCCCGGCCCGGTACCCCGAGCACGCCGATCTCGGTCCTGGCGTCGAACGACGCGAGCGCGTCCTCCCACCGCCGCTCCATCGCCGGGCGTACCGCCGAGGCGTCGGCGTTGCCCGTCATGATCGAGACCAGTCCGCCGGCCGCGGCGCACCGGCACAGCTGGTCGACCAGCGGCTCCGGCCGGTCCTGGTAGCCGAGCACGCCGTGGCACAGCACGGCGGCGAACCGCCGACCGTCCACCGCCTCGTCGGCCTTCTCGCCGTCCGCCTGGACGAGCGTCACCCGCCGGCGCGCCTCGTCGGGCAGCCGCTCCAGCCGCTGCCGGGCCCGGTCGAGCATCGCCGCCGACGGGTCGAGCAGCGTCACCTCGTAGCCGGCCTGGGCCAGCGGGAACGACTGGTGCCCGGCGCCGCCGCCGACGTCGAGCACGGCCGCCGGAGCCGGCGGCAGGTGTTCCAGCAGCTGGTGGTGCAGCACGTACGTGCGTACGAGCCCCTTCACCGAGGCATAGGCCCCGTCGACGAATTGGTCCGCCAGAGTCGCCCAGATGTCGTCGCCCACGACACCAGGCTAGGAGTGCGGGATCGGGGCGACCTGCGCGCCGTCCTGGTAGACGGCGCGGATGCGGGTGGGGAGCGTGTGCAGCTCGCGGGCGTCCCCGTCGATCACGACGAGGTCGGCGCGCTGCCCCGGGGCGACCGCGCCCCGGTCCTCCGCCACGTCGAGCAGCTCGCAGGCCGACTGGGTCGCCGCGTGCAGCGCCTGCTCCGGCGTCATCCCGCAGTCGACCAGCAGCTGCAGCTCGGACAGGTTCCGCCCGTGCGGCCCGACGCCGGAGTCGGTGCCCATCGCCACCGTCACCCCGGCCGCGATCGCCCGCCGGACCGACTCGGTGTGCTCCTCCAGAACCATCCGCGCCTTCGCCAGCACCGCCTCCGGATAGGGCACGCCCGCGTCGGCCTGCTCAAGCACCGCCCGCGGCGCCGCCAGCGTCGGCACCAGCCAGGTGCCCCAGTCGAGCATCATCTCGATCGCCTCGTCGTCGAGGTAGATGCCGTGTTCGATCGACCGGACCCCGTTGCGTACCGCGGTCTTGATGCCCTCCGTCGCCTGAGCGTGTGCCATGACGGAGATCCCGGCGGCCTGCGCCTCGTGCACCATCATCGCCACCTCCTCGTCGCGGAAGTGCCCGTGCCGCGGATCGTCCCGTGCCGACAGCACCCCGCCGCTGGTGGCGACCTTGATCACGTCGGCGCCGGCCCGGATCAGCTCCCGGACCGTCCTGCGGATCTCCTCCGGCCCGTCGACGACCGTCCGGGGCCGGCCCGGGTTCGGCTGCAGGAGCGGGACCGAGCAACCGGACGGGTACCACCCGTCGCCGTGCCCGCCGGTCTGGCTGAGCATGCTCACCGCGATGCGCACCCGCGGCCCCGGGATCAGCCCGGTCGCCACCGCCTCCTTGACCCCGAGGTCCGACCCGCCGGCGTCCCGGACAGTCGTAATGCCGAGGTCGAGCGTGGTGCGCAGGTTCCGGACCGCCTCGAAGTACGGGTACGAGAACGGGGTCTGCAGCACCTTGAGCGGGTTCACCCCGCTGAAGAGCAGGTGCACGTGGCAGTCGACGAACCCGGGCAGCACCGTCGCACCGGCGCAGTCGACCACCTCGTCGCCGTCCAGCCCGGGGCCGACGTCGACGATGCGACCGTCCTCCACCACGACGTCCCCGTCGGCGGGCGGCGACCCGGTGCCGTCGAAGACCTGACCGTTCGCGAAGAGGGTGCGCACGACGGAGATCTCACCATGGTTGACTCGCCCGGTGGTGACGGAGATCGCGGTGCTGGAGATCACACCCGGCTCGGAGGACGCGTTCGCCGACGCGTACCGCCAGGTCAGGCACGAGGTCGCGGAGACAGGCGGCTGCCGGTCGGTGCGGATGACCCGCGGCGTCGAGTCGCCGAGCCGGTTCGTGCTGCTGGTGGAGTGGGACTCGGTCGAGGCGCACGAGCGCAACTTCCGGGCCGGCGACGGGTTCGTCCGCTGGCGCGCGGCGATCGGCCCGCACTTCGCCCGGCCGCCGCAGGTGGAACATTACGTCGACATCGACGGGTAGCCGCGGGTTGCTAGCGTCGGCCGCGTGAAGCCTGCCGATCTCGCCCTGCTCCGGTTGCCCGGCCAGCCCACCCTCTCCCCGGACGGGACCCGCGCGGTCGTCGCCGTGAGCCGTCCCGACCTCGAGGCGGACGAATACCGCTCGCGGCTGTGGCTGGTGGACACCACCGGCGCCACGCCGCCGCGACCGCTCACCGAGGGTCCGCGCGACCTCGCGCCGGCCTGGTCGCCGGACGGGCGGTGGATCGCGTTCCTGCGCGCGCCGGAGGGCGGCAAGCCGCAGCTGCACCTGCTGCCGACGGACGTCGGCGACGCCCGCCAGGTCACGACCGACGAGCAGCACCCGCTCGGTGCCGGCGCGCCGCGGTGGAGCCCCGACTCGACCCGGCTGGCGTACACGACCCGGGTCCCGCAGCAGGGCCGGTACGGCACCGAGGAAGGTCGCGGTCCGGAGAAGGAGCCGCCGCGGCGGATCACGACGCTGCACTTCCGCCGGGACGACATCGGCTTCCTGCTCGACCGGCACACGCACGTGTTCGTGCTCGACCCGTTCGTGGACGAGCCGGTGCCGGCCCAGGTGACCGACGGCGACCACGAGAACGAGCACGTCAGCTGGACTCCGGCCGGCGGCCTGCTGTTCGCCACCGATCGCGACACACCATGGAACACTTATCTGCACAGTGATGTGTACTCGTGTGCCGCCGACGGCTCCGACCTGCGCCGGCTGACCCCCGGTGGCCAGGACGCCGGCGTCCCGGCCGCGTCCGCCGACGGCAGCACGGTCTTCTACCTGGCCTCGTCCGATCTGGGCGCGGACTCGGCGGACTTCGTCGGCCGCAACGGCGCGCTCTGGTCGGTGCCCGCCGACGGCTCGGCCGGGCCGACCCGGCTCAGCCTGCCGGACACCGACCTCATCCCGGTCGGCGACCGGCTGATCGTGGCCGGCGACGGCGTGCTGGCCGCGACCCGCCGCCGCGGCAGCCAGGAGCTGGTCCGGGTCCCGGCGGCCGGCGGCGAGCCCGAGGTCGTGCTCGGCGGCGCCCGTACCGTGCTCGGCGCCGCGGCCGCGGGCGGGCGGATCGCCGTCACCGCGTCGGACGCGGTCAGCGCCGGCGAGGTCTTCGTCGTCGGCCGGGACGAGCCGCTCACCGACTTCGGGGCCGAGCTGACCGCCGGTGCTCCGCCGCGGCCGATGCAGGAGCTGACCGCGACCGCGCCGGACGGCGTCCCGGTGCACGGCTGGCTGGTGCGCCCCGACCCGGACCGGTACGCCGGGCCGCGGCCGGTGCTGCTGGCCATCCACGGCGGCCCGCACACCCAGTACGGCTACACGATGTTCGACGAGGCCCAGGTCTACGCCGGCGCCGGCTATGTCGTGGTGCTCGGCAACCCGCGCGGCGCAGCCGGCTACGGCGAGGACCACGCCCGGGCGATCAAGCACCGGCTCGGCACCGTCGACGCCGACGACCTGCTGGCGTTGCTCGACGCGGCGCTGGCGACCGAGGGCACCGACCGGTCCCGGGTCGGCGTGATGGGCGGTTCGTACGGCGGGTTCATGACCGGCTGGCTGGCCGCGCACGCGGGGGAGCGGTTCAGGGCCGCGATCGTCGAGCGGGCGGTGACCTCGTGGGACTCGTTCACCGGGTCGAGCGACATCGGGTTCGTCTTCGCCGAGCAGTACACCGGCGCCGACCCGGCCGTCGCGGCCGCGCAGAGCCCGCTGGCGTACGTGGACAAGATCGACCTGCCGGTCCTGATCGTCCACTCCGAGCAGGACTGGCGCTGCCCGGTCGAGCAGGCCCAGCGACTGTACGTGGCCCTCAAGCTGCGCGGCGTCGACACCGAGCTGCTGCTGTTCCCCGGAGAGGGGCACGAGCTGAGCCGATCCGGGCTCCCGAGCCACCGCGTGGCGCGGTTCGACGCCATACTCGGCTGGTGGTCACGGCACTTCGCCTGACATGATCATCTGCGCCGGATCGGGCGGGTGAAAGGAGCCCAGACGACGTGTTCTCCGCCGAGACGCGCCGCCAGGCGGCGGCCTTCGACGCGATCGGGGAGCGGTACGACGACGTCTTCCCACACAAGTCGGGCCAGATCATCGCGACCCAGTGGATGATCGACCGGCTCGCGTCCGGGTCCCGGGTGCTCGACCTCGGCTGCGGCTCCGGGGTGCCCACCGCCGGCATGCTCGCGGAGAGCGGTGTCGAGGTCGTCGGGATAGACGTGTCGACCGAGATGCTGGCGCTGGCCCGGCGCAACGTGCCGACCGGCCGGTTCGTCGCGATGGACGTGATGGAACTCGACGGCACGCTCGGTCGGTTCGACGGGGCGTGCGCGTTCTTCTCGCTGCTGATGCTGCGCCGGGACGACATCCCGAGGGTGCTGCGCCGGGTCCGGTCGGTGCTGCGGCCTGGCGGGCTGGTGACGATCGGGATGGTCGAGGGCGACGTCGACTACGCGCCGCTGCGGTTCCTCGGCCAGGACCTGTTCGTCAGCGCCTATCCGCGGGCCGACCTGGAGGCCGCGGTCCGGGCCGACGGGCTGCACGTGCTCGAGGTCGACGTGGAGGAGTTCGAGCCGGCGGCGGCGGAGCTGCCGGCGGAGCGGCAGATCTTCCTCTACTGCCAGGCGCCGTAGCCGCCGGACGGCCCACCGGCGGACGTCGTAAGGACGAATACCGCCGACGCGGTATACAGGTTGGGCACAGCGTGGATGATCGGGACGTTGGACCAGGTGACCAGACCGTCTCGCCGTCCCGGAGCTCCCGATGACCGACGCACTGCCGGACCCCCGACCGCCGGAACCCCGCTCGCCGCAGCCCCTGCCCGCGGACCTGCTCCGGGTCGGGGACGCCGAGCGGCAGCAGGCGGTCACCGCGCTCGGCGAGCACTACGCCGCCGGCCGCCTCGACCAGGACGAGTACGACACCCGCATCCAGACCGCGTACGCGGCGAAGACGCGGGTCGACCTGCAGGGCCTGTTCGGCGACCTGCCGGAGCCGGCGCCGTTCCGCGCCGCCGGGCACCACGCGGGGTCGTCGGCGCCGGGATGGCAGGCCGGCCGGGATGCGCGCGACCGCCCCCGGCGCCGGATGGGCTCGCCGGTGATCCCGGTGCTGATGGCGATCGCGATCTTCCTCGGGGTGAGCCTGCTTGTGCACTTCCCGGTCGTGCCGCTGCTGTTCCTGTTGATCTGGATCGGCGCCGGGCGCCGGCGCGGCTGGGGCGGTGGACCGGGCAATCGCATGTACCGCTGAGCGCGCCCGCGGCGCGGGGTGCTCGATCATGGCGTGGTGGTCGATCTCGATGTGCTGGTGGGGCGGGCGCTGGCCCGGCCCGGGCGGGCCCTGATCGGGATCGCCGGGCCACCGGGAGCGGGGAAGTCGACGCTGGCGGACCGGCTGGTCACCGCGGTCGGTCCGGCCGCCGCCTGGGTACCGATGGACGGCTTCCACCTCGCCGACGCCGCGCTCGACCGGCTCGGGCTGCGGGACAAGAAGGGCGCGCCGGCGACCTTCGACGGCTGGGGCTACCTGGCGCTGCTGCGCCGGCTCGCGACCGAGACCGACCACCCGGTCTGGGCGCCGGGGTTCGAGCGCACCCTGGAACAGCCGTTGGCCGGCAGCATCCCGGTCGGTCCCGAGGTTCGGCTCGTCGTCACCGAGGGGAACTACCTGCTGCTCGACCGGCCGCCCTGGCCGCA
>DATBFW010000217.1:0-15586 GCA_036558285.1 Mycobacteriales bacterium
CGGCTGGCGGCGGTGTTGTCCGCGGTGCTGCTGGTGGTGTTCCTGGTCGGGATCGTCGCGGCCGCGGCCCGGGGGCTGCAGATCGCCTGTGGTTGTTTCGGCGGCGGCGGGCAGCTCGGCGCCGGCCAGTCGACCGCCTACACCGGTGAGATCCTGCGTGATGGCGGGTTGCTGGTGGTCTCGCTGGTGCTGGTCTGGGCCTACCGGACCCGGTTCGCGGTGGACAACCTGATCCGCTCGTCCGGGCCGGACCCGGCCATGCGGGGGCTGGACAAGCGGACCCGTAGGACGGCTGAGGCCAGGCGGCGGCTGGCGGCGCTGCTGGCCCAGCGGCGGGCCCAGGGTGAGCGGCGGGTCCGGCTGGCCTCGGCCGCGACCGCGCTGGCGCTGGCCGCGCTGGTCGGGGTCGGTATCGGTGTGCAGGCGGCCCGGATCCCGGCCCCGACCGGGCCGACCCCGGCCGGGGTCTCACTGGCCGACGGGGTGACCGTCGGGACGGCGACCGCGCCGGTCACCCTGGACCTGTACGAGGACCCGCAGTGCCCGGTGTGCGCCCAGTTCGAGGCGCAGGTCGGCCCGGCGATCTCCGGCTGGATCGCCGCCGGCACGGTGAAGGTGCACTACCACCTGATCTCGTTCCTCGACTCGGCGTCGACGACCAACTACTCCAGCCGGGCCGCGAACGCGCTCTACGCGTCGGCCGCGGTCAGCCCGGACGCGTTCGCCCGCTACCACCAGCTGCTCTACCAGCAGCAGCCCGCCGAAGGGTCAGCCGGGCTGACCCAGGACACGCTGATCCAGCTCGCCCAGCAGGCCGGCGCCGGCGCCGCCGCCGACCAGATCCGCGCCGGCACCTACGCCGACTACGTCGCCCGCGCCACCGACCAGTCCTCCAAAGACGGCGTCACCGGCACCCCCACCGTCCAAGTCAACGGCAAGACCGTAGACCAGCCCACGCTCGACCAGGTCACCGCGGCCGTCAACGCCGCCTCCTGACCCCGGCCCGACCGGCTCGGCGGCCCTGGCCCAGCCGGTCGGGCCGGCCTTCCGCCCCCGACCAGGTCGGCCGCCGGCTCTGACCAGGCCGATCGGCTGGCGTCCTGACCCAGCCAGGTTGCCCGCGTTCCGGTCCCGGCCGGGGCGGCCGGCGTTCCGGCCTTGGCCGGCTCGGGCCGGTGTTTCGGGGCCCGCCTAGGGTGGGCGGATGCGTGCCGGGCAGGGAAGTCGGACCGCGGTGGTGGTGTGCCAGGGCCGGGCCGCCGCGCACGAACGGATCGCGCCGGGCGTGTTCGCCGACCCGACCGCGCTGCCGATGCTGCGCGCGGACGAGCGGGAGCCCGTCGAGCAGGTCCGCGCCGACGCGATGCCGGCCGGCGTCGGCGCCCGGGTCGGGTACGAGATGGTCAAGGCGACCGCCGAGGTGGTCGTGCCGCGCACGGTCGCGATCGACCGGGCGGTGCGCGCGTGGGCCGGCCCGCAGGTGGTCATCCTCGGCGCCGGGCTGGACGGCCGGGCCTGGCGGATGACCGAGCTCGCCGCCGCGACCGTGTACGAGGTCGACCACCCGGCCAGCCAGCAGGACAAGCGGGACCGCACCGCCGAGCTGACCCCGGTCGCCGGCACGCTGCGCTGGGTGCCGGTCGACCTCAGCCGGGACCCGCTCGGCGACGCCCTCGACGCCGCCGGCCACGACGCCGGGACGGCGACCACGTGGGTGTGGGAGGGCGTCGTCCCGTACCTGACCGAGGCCGAGGTCGGGGCGACGGTCGAGGCGCTCGCGCGGCGCTCGGCGCCGGGCAGCGGCCTGGTGGTCAACTACCAGGCGCCCGGAGTCGGGGCCGCGGTCGGGCGGGTGGCGGCCCGCGGCATGCTGCTGCTGGCCCGCCGCCCATCGCTGTGGGGTGACGAGCCGCGTCGCAGCGCGTGGACCGCCCGGACGATGGCCGCCCTGCTGGCCGGGCACGGGTTCGCCGTCCGCACCGACGCCGACCTGCTGTCCATCGCCGCCGGGCTGCCGATGGAGGTCCATCGCCGCCGGTCGCTGCTCAACGGCCGGGTCGCGACGGCCGAGCGTCAGTAGCCGATCGGCAGGCCGGCGTAGTTCTCGGCCAGGCCGGTCGCGCCGGCGTGACTGCTGACCACCCAGCGCAGCTGGGACAGCTGGAGCTGCGCGTCGAAGTCGTCCCCACCGCGATGCAGCATCGTCGTCATCCACCAGGAAAAGTGAGTGCATCGCCAGACCCGCCGCAGGGCGGTGTCCGAGTATGCGTCGGCGAGCCGCGGATCGTTCTCCCGCAGCAGCGCGCTCAGCGCCGGCGCCAGCAGCGCGACGTCCGCGATGGCGAGGTTGAGCCCCTTGGCTCCGGTCGGCGGCACGATGTGCGCGGCGTCGCCGGCCAGGAACAGCCGGCCGTGCCGCATCGGCGCCATCACGTAGCTGCGCATCGGCAGCACGCTCCTCTCGGTGATCGGCCCGGGCACCCGCTCCGGGCCGATGCGTTCTGCGAGCTCGGCCCAGATCCGCTCGTCCGGCCAGTCGTCGAGGTCGGTCTCGTTCGGCACCTGCAGGTAGAGCCGGCTCACCGTCGCCGAGCGCATCGAGTGCAGCGCGAACCCGTTCGGGTGCCAGGCGTAGATCAGCTCGTCGGTGGACGGCGCGACGTCGGCCAGGACGCCGAGCCACGAGTACGGGTAGGTCCGCGTCCAGGTGCCGGTCACCGCCTCCGGAATCGCCCCGCGGCTCGGCCCGAACGAGCCGTCGCAACCGACCACCACCTCGGCGTCCAGCCGCTCCGGCCGACCGTCCACAGTGAACGTCACGTGTGGACGGTCGGTCGCGTCGTGCACGGCGGTGCCGGCGACCTCATAGACGATCTGCTGGCCGGCCGCGTCGCGGGCCCGGCCCAGGTCCTTCTGCACCTCGGTCTGCCCGTACACCCAGACCCCGCGGCCGACCAGGTCGACGAAGTCGAGGTGGTGCCGCTCGCCCGGCCACTGCAGGTGGATGCCGCGGTGGTGGTCGCCCTCGGCGTGCAGCCGCTTGCCGAGGCCGACCGAGTCGAGCAGCTCGACGCTGGAGCTCTCCAGGATGCCGGCCCGGATCCGCGCCTCGACGTAGTCCCGCGACCGGGTCTCCACGACCACCGACTCGATCCCGTCCTGGGCGAGCAGGTGGGACAGCAGCAGGCCGGCGGGACCGGCACCGACGATCGCGACCTCAGTCCGCATGCGCTCCATTCTCGACCAGACCGGTCGCGCGCAGCGTCACGTTGATCCGTCCTTCGCCCAGTCCGGTGGCGGGGTCGGCGGTGCCGGGCAGGATCCGCGGCACCCCGTGGTACGCGAACCGGCTCTCCCGGCCGAAGACCACCGCGTCCCCGGAGGCCAACGTCACGTCCGTGTACGGCTTGCCGCGGCCGTGCGGGGTGCCGAACCGGAACACGCAGCTGTCGCCGACCGACAGCGAGACCACCGGATCGGCCGAGACCTCGTCCTTGTCCTGGTGCATGCCCATCCGGGCGGTCGGGTCGTACCAGTTGACCAGCGCGGTGTCCGGCTCGTACCCGGCCGCGGCGGCCTCGTCGTACGCGTCCGCGAGCACCCGGCGCCCCAGGTCGGCCAGCCAGCCGGGCAGGTCGAGCACCCGCGCTCCGTTCACGTCGTCGGCGGTGCGGGTGTAGCGGTACGGCCGCCAGTGCCAGCCGAGGCACACGGTCCGTACCGACATCGCGTGCCCGCCGGGCAGCACGGCCGCCCGGACCGGCACCGGACCGGCCGCCCACTCCCGGAACGCGGCGACCAGCCGGCGCTGGCCGACGAGGTCCAGCCAGCCCGGCAGGTGCACCGCGCCCGGAGCCAGCTCCGCCCGGGACCGGTCGAACAGCGGCTCGCTCATGCCGCGTCGTGGAAGACGAGCGCGAGGGTGAACCGCTCGCCGGAGCGGATCACCGACACCCCGTGCCGGACCGGCGCCGCGGACCAGCCACGGGCGCCGCGTACCGGCCGGTCCCTGGTGGTGAACACCAGCCCGTGCCCGTGCGGGATCAGCGTCGCCGTACCCCGGGACTGCGCCCGCGGCCGCTGCTCGTAGAGCAGGAACTCGCCGCCGGTGTGGTCGACGCCGGGATCGTTGAGGTTGATCACGACCTGCAGCGGGAAGACCAGCTCCCCGTACAGGTCGCGGTGCAGCGCGTTCCAGTCGCCGTCCCGGTAGCGGAGCAGGATCGGCGTCGACCTGGTCTGCCCGGCGGCGTGGCACATGTCCAGCCACTCGTCCAGGTCGTCCGGCCACGGCGTCGCCCGCCCGAGCCGGGTCCACCAGTCCCGGGCGATCGGCAGCAGCCGCGGGTAGAGCGCCCGCTTCAGCTCGACCACCGCCTCCGGGAACGGCTCGGCGAAGTAGCGGTACTCGCCCCGGCCGAACCGGTGCCTGGTCATGTCCACAGTGGACCGGAACCGCCGGTCGTCGCCGTACAGCGCGGCGATCTCCTTCGTCTCGCGCGGCTCCAGCAGCGGGCCGATCAGGCCGCAGCCGAGGTCGTCGAGCTCGGTCCCGATCCGGGTCCAGTCGGCCGCCTGTACGCGGTCCGGGTAGCTCATGCCGCCTCCAGCTCCAGCAGGGTGCGCTTCGCCTCGACCCCGCCGGCGTAGTTGCCGATCGCGCCGTCCGAGCGGACCACCCGATGGCAGGGCACGACGACCGGCAGCGGGTTGGTCGCGCAGGCGGTGCCGACGGCCCGGACCGCCCGCGGATTGCCGGCCAGCTCGGCCAGCGCCCCGTACGAGGCGGTGTGGCCATAGTCGACGTCGGTGGCCAGGTGGTGCAGCACGGTCGAGCGGAAGCCGGTCGACAGCCGCCAGTCCAGCGGGATGTCGAAGCGCCGCCGCCGGCCGGCGAAGTAGTCGTCCAGCTGCCGGGCGACCGGGTCGAGACGGGCCGGCGCGTGCAGCACCCGCGGGCTGATCCGGTCGGCCAGCGCCTGCAGCACCGCCTCGTGGCCCTGGTTCGGGTACGCGACGCGGACCAGCCCCTGCTCGGTGGCGGCCAGCAGCAGCGGGCCGACCGGGGTGTCCACGGTCCGGTAGGCGACGTCGAGGATCCCGTCGGCCTCGGCCGCGGCGGCCAGCCGGGCCCGCAGCAGGTCCACGTCGGACTCCTCGACAGGGAAGGCGTCCAGCACGTCGTTCATCGGTTCGCTCCTATGGTGCGGCGCAGCGCCGCGATGCCGTCGGCGGCGGCCCGCCGGGCGGCGTCGGCGCTGCCGCCGAGGATCTCGGCGATCTCGGCGTACGGCAGTCCGGTGAGGTAGTGGTAGGCGACGGCCTGGCGCTGCTTCGGTGGCAGCGCGGCGACCGCTGCGGCGAGGTCGAGGTCGGGCAGGTCCGGCTCGGCGCGGGTCTCCGGCGGGTCGGCGACCGGGACCGCGTGGCGGGCGGCGGCCCTGGTGACGTCGATCGCCTTGCGGTGCGCGATCGTCACCAGCCAGGCCTCGACGTTCGCGCCCGCCGGCAGCTGCGGGTATGCCCGCAACGCGGCGAGGAACGTCTCGGACCAGGCGTCGTCGGCGTCGGCGGGGCCGAGCACGGCCCGGACCACCCGGAGGACGGTCGGGCCGAACTCAGCCACCACCCGCTCGAACGGCGGCTTCCCGGTCAGGACGCCTCCAGCTGCAGTTGCCCCGACTCGAGGTCCAGCAGGCGGCGCTTGCGGTCCAGCCCGCCGGCATACCCGGTGAGCTTGCCGTCGCTGCCCACCACCCGGTGACAGCCGACCAGGATCGAGAGCGGGTTGGACCCGACCGCCGCGCCGACCTCCTGCGCGGTGGTCCCGTCGCCGAGCGCCCGGGCCAGCTCCCCGTACGTGGCTGTCCGGCCGTACGGGATCGCGGCGATCAGTCGCCAGACCCGCTCCTGGACCGGGTCGCCGGCGGCGTGCAGGGGCAGGTCGAACTCGCGCCGTTCGCCGGCGAAGTAGTCGGCGAGCTGGCCGGCGACGTCCTCGAAGCCGGTCTCGACCCGCGGGCCGAACGCGGTCCGGTCCGGGCGGGTCCAGTGGTGCGGGAAGTAGACGCCGGTGATGCCGGCGTCGTCGCGCACGACCGTCAGGTCGCCGATCGGCGTCGCCAGGATCGTGTGCCGGGTGGACATCGGTGCTCCTTCGGTCGCGTGATCGTCTCCCAGTAGACGCGCCGACCCGCCCGGACGTGAGGTTCGGGTGTGCCTAGTGCAGCGGGAAGTCCTCGCCACGCTCGGACTCGGGCCGCGGGCCGTTGATCCGCCGCTCCGCCTCGGTGATCCGGAGGTCGTTGATGCTGGCCTCGCGCCGGCGCATCAGCCCGTTGGAGTCGAACTCCCACAGCTCGTTGCCGTAGGAGCGCCACCACTGGCCGTCGGCGTCGTGCGACTCGTACTGGAACCGCACCGCGATCCGGTCGTCGGTGAACGACCAGAGCGCCTTGCGCAGCGCGTAGTCCAGCTCCCGCTTCCACTTGTCGGTGAGGAAGGCGACGATCTCGTCGCGGCCGTTGAGAAACCGGTCTCGGTTGCGCCAGACCGAGTCGACCGTATAAGCCAGGCTCACCCGGTGCGGGTCGCGGGTGTTCCACGCGTCCTCGGCCGCCTGCACCTTCTGCGCGGCGGTCTGGGCGTCGAACGGCGGGAACGGCGGCCTGGACTCGGTCATGTCGGACTCCCTCGGCTCAAGTCAGCTCAAGTCGACGCCGAAGGTAGTCCTCAACCCTTCGTGTCCGGTATCGGTGATCCGCACCGCGCGGCTCGACTCCTGCCGGCGGATCCAGGCCAGCTCGAGCAGTCGGTCGAGCAGGCCACGCCCCAGTGCCCCGGACAGGTGATGTCGCTGCTCGCTCCAGTCAACGCAGTAGCGGATCAGCCGCCGCCGCGGCGGCGCCTGCACACCGAACTCGGCGAGGAACTCGTCACCCTCCCGGGTGATCGTGTAGTCGACGTCGTGGCCGAAGCCGGCCCGCACGTCGCTCGGGTTGGCCCCGGGGTCGTAGCCGCCGTCGCCGCCGACCAGATAACCCTTGTCCAGCAGGGCGCCCATGATGACCACGCCGAGCTTGCCGGCCACATGGTCGTAGCAGGTCCTTGCCTCACGCAGGGCCGCGGCCCTGGTGCCCTGGCGCAGCGAGCGGACCGGGGCCACCGGTGCCAGCCGCTGCAGCGCCTCGAGCATTTCTGCCACCGCCGGCCCGGCTATCCGGTAGTAGCGGTGCCGGCCGCGGGCCTCGACGGTGAGCAGCCCGGACTCGGTGAGTTTGGCCAGGTGGCTGCTGGCGGTGGCCGCGCTCACCCCGGCCTCGTGCGCGAGCCGGCTGGCCGGCAGCGCGCGCCCGTCGTTGAGCGCGAGCAGGATCTGGCAGCGCCGCCGGTCGGCCACGAGCGTTCCGACCGCGGCGATGTCGACGTCCCCGCCGCCCGGGTTCGCCGTCGCGGAAGCCATGCCCCGACGCTACGCCGGGCACGGTTCGACCTCGGTCGAAGCGTGCGGGCCGTCAGCCGGCGCCGGCGGTCTCGGTGGCGTCCACAGTCGACGTGAGCGACGTGCTCGACGCGCCCGGACCGGTGTAACGGTCGGCCGCCGTGGCACCTCCGCCGCTCTGGGCGGGCTGCGTGGGCAGCTGCTGCGACGGCACCGGGACGGTCAGCTTCACCGTCGTGCCCCGGCCGGGCCGGGACCGCAGGTCGAGCCGGCCACCGACGCCCTCGGCGGCGTCGGCCAGCAGCGCCAGCCCGATGTGGCCGTCGACCGGGCCGAGTGCGGAGGCCGGGTCGAAGCCGGGGCCGTCGTCGGTGACCGTGACGTACGCCGTGTCGGCCTCGGCACCGAGGGCGAGCGTCACGTTCGCGCCCGGGGCGTGCTTGGCCGCGTTGCGCAGCGCTTCCCGGCCGACCCGGATCAGCGCGGCCCGGTGCGCGGCCGGCATCGGCGGCAGCTCCCGGACGATCATCTCGACCGGTGCGCCCTCGTCCCGCAGGCCGTCGACGATCACCCGCAGCGCCGCGGCCGGGTCGGCGGCGCCGCTGTCGGCCGCGTACTGCATCCCGGTGAGCTCGCGCAGCGCCAGCACGTCGTCGTGCACCAGCCGCTGCGCGGTACGCAGCGTCGCGCGCAGCGCGCCGATGGGTGGTGGCGACCCGCCCGGCTCGATGTTGGCCAGACCGGCGATCTGCGCGTCCAGCGCGGTCAGGGCATACCCCACCCCGGCAAGGTCCTGAATGACCCCGTCGTGCAGCTCGCCGGCGACCCGCCGCCGCTCGGCCGAGGACGCCTCGACGGCGAGCCGGATCATCGCCTGCCGCTCCCGCTCGTACCGGGCGACCCGGCTGGCCAGCGTGTACGCCAGCGGCACCAGCAGCAGCCCGAGCACGAGCAGCGCGGCCAGCACCACCGGCACGATCCGGCGGATCAGCGCGGCCTCGTCTGCGTGCAGCCGACCGACCGAGAAGTAGGTCTCCACCAGGATCGGACGGTCGTCGGTGTCCCTGGTCCCGACGTATACCTCGAGGCTCTCGCCGAATTCCTTCTCGAGCGAGTTCTCGGACTTGCTCAAGTCGGAGATGTCCGAGTCGGCTCCGCCCTGCTCGAGCACCCTGCGGTCGTCCGGATCGAGTGGATAGGACTGGCCGATCAATCGCGTGTCGTCGCTGTAGAGAATCCTGCCGTCCTCGGACCAGACTTTGATCCGCAGAATCGTGCTGCCGTCCTTCCGGAGCATGACCCTGTCGTCCAACGCCTTCTGGGCCCTCGGGTCCAGGTCGTAGAGCTCAGGAGTGACCAGCGGGGCCACGATCTTCTCCGCGATGGTCTGACCGCTGGACTCGGCCTGGCGCAGCGCCTGGGATTGCACCACCCGGACACAGACGATCGCCGCGGTGGCGCCGACGACGACCAGCGCCATCACGCTGACCACCGCGTGCTGTGCGAGCGCCCTGGCGACGACCGACAGCCGGCGGCGGTCATGCGGCGACCGGAAGATCAACGCCGCTCCACCGGATGTGGCAGCAGGCCGAGCCGGCCCGCGGCGACCACGGCCTCGAGCTGGGAATGGCAGTCGAGCTTGGCCAGTACACTCTTCACGTAGCCGCGGCACGTGTGCAGGCTGATCGACAGGGTCCGGGCGATCGCCCGGGCGTCCATTCCGGCGCCTAGCAGGCCGAGAACTTCCTGCTCCCGCGGGGTCAGCAACGGTGCGACCATACGGTCGCTGTCCGGCTCGGCGGCCTTGCGCTGCGAGGGCACCAATCGGGCCAGCACGGTCGGGTCGATGACCATCGACCCGGTGCGCGCCGTCCGGATCGCGGACAGAACCTCACCGAACGCGCCCGTCTTCGCGACGAAGCCGCAGACCCCCGCAGCCGCCGCTCGGCTGATCAGCGACCCGTCGTGGGTGGCGGTCAGCATGACCACGCGCGTCGACGGCTGCCGCCGCAGCACCTCGGCCGCGGTGGTCACGCCGTCCTTGTCCGGCAGCCCGAAGTCCATCAGGACCAGGTCAGGGGAGGTCTGCTCGACCAACCGCAATCCCTCCCCAGACGTTCCAGCGGTGCCGACCACGTCAATGTCGGACTCCGCACTCAGGGCCAGCCGAAGAAGATCGACTAGCGTCTGATGGTCATCGACGATGACGACCCTCGTGACCGGCTCCACTCTCTCCCCCCGACGCCACTTGGACGACCCTCCTTGCCGCCGTTCACCACCCTTACATCATGATGCGGATCTGTCGCGGGAAGCCGCCGTTTTTGGTCACGACTGCGCACGCCGCTCGGCGATCGGATCAGCAATAGCTGCTCCTCGTACCCCCTAGTATTAGGGATCGCGAACTGCCGACCACCCGGCCTATCGGAGGCTTCCGACCACCCGACGACGGCCGGATCGTGGCGCCGGCCGCGCTGTTTTTCCCATTGGGGGTTTCTCGCTGATGTCGTTCCGCACCCAACCATGGGTACCACGACCGGTAGCGGTCATCGAGCCTTCGGCATTGGCCAGATCCGGCAGCAGACGTTCTATCACCCGTTCGGGGAATGCCTGACCGGACAAGTCACCCCGATCGCCGTCGCCGATGCGAGCGACGTCACCCGCAGGCTCTGTCGAGGACCACGCACCGGCGGTGTCTACTTCGGACCGTCGACGGTGCCGGACGGCCCGGTGCTCGTCTGCCGGCCCGCCACCGGAGGTCGGTTCGTGGAGTTTGGCAGGGTGTCGGCATGGGATGGGAGCTCGACCCGCAGGCACTGACCGGCCGGGTGGCGCTGGTGGCCGGGGCGACCCGAGGCGCCGGGCGCGGGATCGCCGCCGCGCTCGGCGAGGCCGGCGCGACGGTGGTCTGCACCGGCCGGACCACGAGGACCGGCGTGACCCGCTCCGACTACGGCCGGCCGGAGACGATCGAGGAGACCGCAGAGCTGGTCGACTCGCTCGGTGGCACCGGCGTGCCGGTGCCGTGCGACCACACGGACGCTGACCAGGTGGCCGCGCTCGCCGACCGGGTCCGGGCCGAGCACGGTCACCTCGACGTGCTGGCCAACGACATCTGGGGTGGTGAGGGCCTGCACGGCCCGGACAACTGGAACACCCCGATCTGGGACCTCGACCTCGCCGACGGGCTGCGGATGCTCCGGCTGGGTCTGGAGACCCACCTGATCACTTCGCACCAGCTGCTGCCGCTGCTGCTCGACCGGCCGGACGGCGGCCTCGTCGTCGAGGTGACCGACGGCACCGCCGACTACAACGCCACCCGCTACCGGATCTCGGTCTTCTACGACCTGGTCAAGGTCGGGGTGAACCGGCTCGCGTTCTCCCAGGGCCACGAGCTGGCGCCGCGCAACGGCACCGCGGTCGCGATCACCCCGGGCTGGCTGCGCTCGGAGATGATGCTCGAGGCGTTCCGGACGACCGAGGACGGCTGGCGGTCGGCCGACGCACCGCCCGGCTTCGCCGTCTCCGAGACCCCGCGCTATGTCGGCCGGGCGGTCGCCGCACTGGCCGCCGATCCGGACCGGCGCCGGTGGAACCAGCAGTCGGTCAGCTCGGCCGACCTCGCCCGCGCGTACGGGTTCACCGACGTGGACGGCTCCCGCCCCGACGTCTGGCGCTACGAGCTGGACGGCGGCAATGATCCGGCTAGCTATCGCTAGCCCGCCTGGCTAACGCTAGCTAGCCGGCATCGTCAGATGGCCTGAGTGACGGTGATCGTGACGTTGGTGCAGCCGGCGGCGATGCTGGTCAGCGCGGTCTTCTCGGCGCTGTCGACGGTCAGCCGCCAGCGGATCTTCACGGCCGTCCACTCGGCGACGTAGCGGCAGGTCGCGCTCGCCGTCTGCGGCATCCACTCGGCCGGGTCCCGGTCGCCCTTGGCCTGGTTGACGTTGTCGGTCACCGCGACCAGGTCGCGGGCGCGCCGAGGTCGTTCGCGTACTGCTCGCGCTGGGCGGCGGTCCAGTTGCGGGCGCCGGAGTCCCAGGCCTCGGCCAGCGGGACGAGGTGTCGATGTCGAGGTCCGAGGCGAGCGTCCAGTCGGCGTTGTCGTAGTAGGAATGCCAGCGGCCGCCGGTGAGCTTGCAGCTCGCGCCGATCGTGGGCGTCGCCGTCGCCTCGGCGATGAGCACCTCGTTGCGGGTGTTGCAGCCGTCGCCGTCGGCGTCGATCCACAGGTGGAACTTGTCGCGGGTGTAGCCGGTGCGGACCTCGGTCGCGACGGGCAGGCCGGAGATGCCGGCGCGGAGCGTGGTGGAGACCGTCGCCGCCTGCGCGGGCGGCGCCAGCAGCACCGCGCTGCCGAGCAGCGCGGCCAGCAGAGCGAGGAGGGCACATACCTTCGACATGGCCGGACTCCGTGCGTCGGCGGAAGGGAGATACCTCCGAACAGCGTAGGAGCGAACCGGTCATCCCGACAGGGACAGCAAGCAAACGTTACCTACCCCCACGAACACCCAGCCGAGTGACTCGCCGGCGCCGGGGTCCGGTGGGTTCGTGCTCGGCGGCGGGGGTGGGGTGGCCCTAGCATCAGGGGGCATGACGAGGGTCGTGGTAGTCGGGGCTGGATTCGCCGGATTCCACGCCGCGCGGACGCTGAATCGGCGGCTGCGCGGCTCGACCGAGGTCGTGCTGGTGAACCCGGCCGACTACTTCCTCTACGTGCCGCTGCTGCCCGAAGTGATGGCCGGCATCCTCGACCCGCGGCGGATCGCGGTGCCCCTCGCCTCGACGCTGCCCGAGGTACGGCTGGCGGTCGGCAGCGTCCGCCGCATCGATCACGCGGCGCGCGCGGTGACCTACCGCGACCCGGACGGCCGCGACCAGAGCCTCGACTACGACCACCTGCTGCTCGCGAACGGCAGCGTCAACAAGCTGCTGCCGATACCGGGGATCAACGAGTACGCGCACGGCTTCCGCAACCTCCCGGAGGCCGTCTTCCTCCGCGACCACCTGGTCCGCCAGATCGAGCTTGCCGACAACGCCGACGACGAGGACGAGCGCACCGCCCGGCTCACGTTCGTGGTCGTGGGCGCCGGCTACACCGGCACGGAGGTCGCGGCGCAGGGTGTGCTCGCCACCCGCGCCACAGTGCGCAAGCACCCGCGGCTGCGCGGCCGGATGGCCCGCTGGCTGCTGCTGGACACCGCCGACCGGGTGCTGCCCGGGCTGCGGGAGCGGCTGTCGCGGACCGCGGCCAAGACGCTCACCCACCGCGGGGTGGAGATCATGACCGGCACATCGGTCAAGGAGGCCACGGCGGAGGGCGTCCTGCTCAGCGACGGCAGCATGGTGCCGACCCGGTCACTGATCTGGTGCGTCGGAGTGCGACCGGACCCGCTGGTGGAGACGCTCGGGCTGCCCACCGATCGCGGCCGGCTGATCGTCGAACCCGACCTGAGCGTGCCGGGGCAGCCGGGGATGTGGGCGTGCGGGGACGCGGCCGCGGTGCCCGACCTGGTTCAACCCGGGCAGGTCACCGCGATGACGGCGCAACACGCGCAGCGGCAGGGGGTGACCGCGGCGCGCAACATCGCGGCCGCGATGGGCCGGGGCAAGGCCCGGCCGTACAAGCACCACAACCTCGGGTTCGTGGTCGACCTCGGCGGCTACGACAGCGCGGCCGACCCGCTCGGCGTGCCGCTGTCCGGGTTCCCGGCCAAGGTCGTCACCCGCGGCTACCACCTCAGCGTGATGCCGGGGAACCGCACCCGCACCGCCGTCGACTGGACCGAGCACGCGCTGCTCGGCTCCGAGCTTCAGCGGCTCGACCTGGTCCACCCGGCCCAGGTCCCGCTCGAGACCCGCCCGCCGTCCTGAGCCGTCGCCCTCCAGCGGTATCGAGGGGGCTCAGCGGGGAGCCATGCGGATCGCCCCGTCGAGCCGGATCACCTCGCCGTTGAGCATCGGGTTGGCGACGATGTGCTCGACCAGCGCGCCGTACTCGTCCGGGCTGCCGAGCCGGCTCGGGTGCGGCACCTGCTGGCCCAGCGACGTGCGCGCCTCCTCGGGCAGCCCGGCCAGCAGCGGCGTGTCGAACAGACCGGGCGCGATCGTCACGACCCGGATCTGCCGCTGCGCCAGGTCGCGTGCGATCGGCAGCGTCATCCCGACGATCCCGCCCTTGGACGCCGAGTAGGCCGCCTGTCCGATCTGGCCCTCGTACGCGGCGACCGACGCGGTGTTGACGATGACCCCGCGCTCCTCGCCGACCGGGTCGATCGCTGCCATCCGCTCGGACGCCAGCCGGATCACGTTGAACGTGCCGATGAGGTTGACCTGGATGACCTTGACGAACGGGTCGAGGGGATAGGCGGTGCCGTCCCGGCCGAGCACCCGGCCGGGCGTGCCGATGCCGGCGCAGTTGACCACCACGCGCAGCGGGCCGAGCTCGCCGGCCGCGTCGAGGGCCGAGCGCACCGCGGACTCGTCGGTCACGTCGGCGGCGGCGAACACCGCCGCGCCCTCCAGGCCGGCCGCGACCTCGTCCCCGTTGGACGACGGCAGGTCGACCAGCACGGCCGTGGCGCCGGCCTTGACCAGCCGCCGGGCGGTGGCGAGCCCGAGCCCGCTGGCCCCGCCGGTGACGAGCGCGACGCTCCCGCTGATGTCCACGCTGACCTCCTCGAGACGACCGTCTCACCCTACCGACCGGTACGGCGGGCCCTGGCGCACGTCTCGTACAGGTCGAGCGCTCAGAGCCGTTCGTAGATCGTGGCGTTCGCCAGGCCGCCGCCCTCGCACATGGTCTGCAGCCCGTACCGGACGCCGGCGTCGCGCAGGTGGTGCACCAGCGTGGTGGCCAGCCGGGCGCCGGACGCCCCGAGCGGGTGGCCGATCGCGATCGCGCCGCCGTGCACGTTGAGCCGGGCCGGGTCGGCACCGGTCTCGGCCAGCCAGGCCAGCGGCACCGGTGCGAACGCCTCGTTGACCTCGAACGCGCCGATGTCCTCGATGGACAGTCCACTCCGCGACAGTGCCCTGGCGGTCGCCGGGATCGGCGCGCCGAGCATCATCACCGGGTCGTCGCCGGCCAGCACGGCCGTGTGCACCCGGGCGATCGGGGATAGCCCCAGCTCGGCCGCCTTCGCCGACGTGGTCATGAGCAGCGCCGCCGCGCCGTCGCTGATCTGCGAGGCATTGCCGGCGTGGATGGTGCCGTCCGGCTTGAACGAGGGCTTGAGCGCGGCCAGCGTCTCGACCGAGGTGCCGCGGCGCACCCCCTCGTCGACCGCGAACCCGCCCACCGGGGTGATCTGTCCGGACAGCACGCCGGAGTCGATCGCCGCGGCGAGCTTGGCGTGCGAGCCGGCGGCAAACTCGTCCAGCTGCGCGCGGGAGAAGCCCCACTTCTCGGCCATCATCTCGGCGCCGGTGCCCTGGTTGAACCGGGCTCCGTCGTACCGCTGGGCCACCAGCGGTCCGCCCGGCAGGCCGAACTCCCCCGAGGTATACGAGGCGCCGAGCGGCACCGCGCTCATGATCTCGACGCCGCCCGCGACCGCCACATCGTACTGGCCGGAGAGCAGACCGGCGGCGGCGAAGTGCACCGACTGCTGGGACGAGCCGCACTGCCGGTCGATGGTGACCGCCGGCACCGACTCCGGCCAGCCCGCGGCGAGCACACCCATCCGACCCACGTTGTAGCTCTGCTGGCCGACCTGCT
This sequence comes from Mycobacteriales bacterium, assembly GCA_036558285.1. Classification (GTDB taxonomy): domain Bacteria; phylum Actinomycetota; class Actinomycetes; order Mycobacteriales; family CADCTP01; genus CADCTP01. The sequence continues at coordinate 15,162 of DATBFW010000217.1, forward strand.
GCACGCAGCCCCAGACCACGTCGTCGACGACGGCCGGGTCGATGCCGGTGCGCTCCACCAGCGCCCGCAGCACGTGGGCGGACAGGTCGGCGGCGTGCCAGCCGGCGAGGGAGCCGTTCTTCTTCCCCACCGGGGTGCGGACGGCGTCGACGATCACGGCGTCGCGAGCGGGCATGACGGCCTCCAGCGCAGCGCGAACAGTTGGCTCACAAGGATAGTCGGGCCGGGTGTGCGGCCCGTGTGACCGCGGCCACCCGGAACATCCCGGCCGGCCCCGCGTTGCCGGTGACATGACGGAGATTCGCGCGCAGATCGGCCGGTACGGCGCCTGGGTCAGCTCCCGGGTGGTGACCACCGAGATCGCCACCGGCGTCGAGTCGGCCGGCTACGGGGCACTCTGGCTCGGCAGCGCCGACGAGGACCTG
>DATBFW010000218.1:0-6678 GCA_036558285.1 Mycobacteriales bacterium
GCCCGGGGTTGAGCCCCAGGTTTTCACAGCCGACGCGACAAGCCGCCTACGAGCTCTTTACGCCCAATAATTCCGGACAACGCTTGCACCCTACGTATTACCGCGGCTGCTGGCACGTAGTTGGCCGGTGCTTCTTCTGCAGGTACCGTCACTTTCGCTTCGTCCCTGCTGAAAGAGGTTTACAACCCGAAGGCCTTCGTCCCTCACGCGGCGTCGCTGCGTCAGGCTTTCGCCCATTGCGCAATATTCCCCACTGCTGCCTCCCGTAGGAGTCTGGGCCGTGTCTCAGTCCCAGTGTGGCCGGTCACCCTCTCAGGCCGGCTACCCGTCGTCGCCTTGGTAGGCCGTCACCCCACCAACAAGCTGATAGGCCGCGGGCCCATCCTCAGCCGAAAAACTTTCCACCTCGACAGATGCCTGACGAGGTCGTATCCGGTATTAGCCCCGGTTTCCCGGGGTTATCCCAGAGCTGAGGGCAGGTTGCCCACGTGTTACTCACCCGTTCGCCGCTAGGACACCTCCCCGAAGGGAGGGCCTCGCTCGACTTGCATGTGTTAAGCACGCCGCCAGCGTTCGTCCTGAGCCAGGATCAAACTCTCCGTGAATGCTTTGTATGGCTGCCGGGCCGTCCACGACGGACCGGTGTGCCTACGGAGTGATCGCTGGTCTCGACAAGCTGTGTGCTCGTCGTGTACCAAAGGAATCCGCCACGGGATCGAGGTCGGTCGACGACCGCCCTCAGCCCCCGCGGACGGGGTTGTTGGCACTGACTTTCGGCACGCTGTTGAGTTCTCAAGGAGCGGGCGCGCACCGGTACCGGGCCTCTCGGCCTGTCTCGGGGCAACTCGCTAAACGTTACTCGGCTGGCTTCGCGGTGTCAAACCCGGAGGTTTGCCCCGCACCACCCGCCCATCACTCTTGGCCGCGGGAATCCGCGGTGTCGAAGGGATGGGAGCCCGTCCTGTCCGGCGATCAAACCGGCGTTCGGGGCGTGGAACACGGTAGGAGGGCGGTGGCGGTGGAGTCAAATCCACTTTCGCCGCTCTCCCGGACCGTGGTCCGGTGCCGTCGTCGACTCTCGTCGAGGGTGGCGGTCGAACCCACCGGCAGGGCCGGCGGTGGAGCACGGACCCGGACGAAACCGACCTCGACGGCCGCATTTCGCGCGTCCTGATCGGACCGGACAGACCCGCGCCGACCCTGAAGCCGTCACGACCGTCCACCCGGACCGGACGCGCCGCCGACGACACGAGCTCCCGCCGGCTGTCCGGAGGTCTGATGCTCGTCACCCCAGCGGTGGATCCGCCACGGAGACCAACATCAGACCTCTTATCCCAACTGACCAGCGCCGCCGGATGTTCCCTACGTCGGGCTCCGAACGACGACCAGTCAGGAAGGACGCTGTCCTCGAGCGATCTTACCTGGTGCTGGCGGCCGGCTCGCGCGGGCGTTCCCGCCGTCGGGCCCCGATGCGATCGGCCAGTCAGGTTGCCCCGACCAGCGACAACACTACCTGCTGTGCACGGAGGGCCGAGATCCGGCCCGCCTGCCGCCCGAACGGGTGAACCCCCGGTGTCAGCCGGTGAGCGGACCAGGCCCCGGTCGGCAGCGGTCCAGACCCGGTGGCCCCCTCGGGAGTGAGCGGCGCGGGCGTCGCCTGTGAGCTGACCCGGCCGTGGAATGCGGCGATCCAGTGCCCGCGCCTGAGCCGGTGCGCGCGTGGGGTGGACGCCGCGGGGTCAGGGAGTGAGGCGGACGAGGTTTCGGCGGCCGGCGGCGAGGACGTGTCCGGCCAGCCGGTCGCGGGGGACGTCGTACTCGCGCGCGGGCAGGCGGGCGCCGTCAAGGCGGACCGCGCCCTCGTCGACCAGGCGGCGCGCCGCGCTGCTCGACTTGGCGAAGCCGAGCTTGACCAGCAGCGCCGGCACGTGCACCGGGTCGCCGGCGGGCAGCGGCCGCTCCGGCACGTCGTCGGGGATCTCGTGCTGGCGGTGCACGGTGTCGAACCGGCGTTCGGCTGCCTCGGCCGCCTCCCGGCCGTGGTAGAGCGCGACCACGGCGGCCGCCACCCGACGCTTGGCCCGGTTCGCCGCCGGCCCGCCGGCGGCCGCGTCCCGCTCGATCTCGGCGACGTCGGCGGGCGGTAGGTCGGTGGCGAGCGTCGCGTAGTGGCCGATCACCGGGTCGGGGATCGACATCACCTTGCCGAACTGCTCGTCCGCCGACTCCTCGATCCCGATCCAGTTGTCGAGGGACTTGCCCATCTTCTCGACTCCGTCGGTGCCGACGAGCAGCGGCACGGTGAGCACCGCCTGCGGCGGCTGGCCGTGTGCGCGCTGCAGGTCGCGGCCCATGAGGTTGTTGAACGTCTGGTCGGTGCCGCCGAGCTCGACGTCCGAGCGGATCGCGACCGAGTCGATGCCCTGCAGCAGCGGGTAGAAGAACTCGACCAGCGAGATCGGCAGGTGCTCGCGGTGCCTGCGGGCGAAGTCGTCCCGCTCGAGCAGGCGGGCGATGGTGACCTCGCGGGCGTACGACATGATCTCGGCCATCGTCATCGGGTCGAGCCACTCGGCGTTGTTCCGGACCTCCACCCGGTCCGCGTCGAGCACCCGCATCAGCTGCTCGAAGTAGTGCTGGGAGTTCTGCGCGGTCTGCTCGGCGGAGAGCGCGGCGCGGGTGTTGGTGCGGCCGCTCGGGTCGCCGACCCGGCCGGTGAAGCCGCCGACGATGAGCACCGCGGTGTGGCCGAGGTCCTGGAACTGGCGCAGCTTGCGGAGCACCACGGCATGTCCGAGGGTCAGGTCGGCGCCGGACGGGTCGATGCCGAACTTGACCCGCAGCGGGCGGCCCTCGCGGTCGGCGGCCAGCAGGCGCTCGGCCAGGCCGTCGGCGGGCAGCACCTCGGCGGCGCCGAAGGTGAGCCGCTCGTGCGCCTCCCGTAGGTGCGGCGGCAGGTCGTCCACGGTGACGCCCGGCGTCGAGGTGGTCGCGGTCACGGTACGAGTCTGCCGTACGCCTGCGCCCGGCTCGCGAGCGGCGCGGGCCCGAGGGTGGCCTGCGGGGTGGGCGGTCAGGTGGGGATGCGACGGCGGCGGGTGTTGGGGCGGTAGGGGCTGACGGTGGGGTCACCGTCGACCCAGATACGCCACGGGACGTCGGCGGCCACCGCGACGCCGACGCGCGGGCCGTGGCGGACCGCGGCGTCGGGGACGCGGGTGCCGGTCAGCAGCCGGATCGGGGACGCCGGGTCAAGCATGTCGGCGCCGGTGTCGGCGCCGACCAGACCCACCGTGCTGGCCAGCCGCGCCGGTCCGCGGGCAAGCTCGGCTGCGCTGCGGGCGGCGGGACGTCGGGCGCGGGCGAGCTCCTCGCCGGCGACGACCCGGCCGGCCCGCAGCAGCACCGCGCTCGCCTCGTCCTCCGGGCCGCACACGACGTTGCAGCACCAGTGCATGCCGTAGACGAAGTAGACGTAGAGGAAGCCGGCCGGCCCGAACATCACCGCGTTGCGAGCCGTGCGGCCGCGGTAGGCGTGCGAGGCAGGGTCGGCCATGCCCGCGTATGCCTCTACTTCGGACAGTGCCACCGCAACAGTCCCTTGTGGACTGTCCACTTCGAGCACCGCGCCGAGCAGCTCGCGAGCGGCGACGAGCACCGCTCCGGACAGGACGTCGCGGTCGAAGGGGCGACTCAGGCGCCCCACTCCCCCACCGGTGCCTTCTCGCCCGCCCACGCGAGGTGATCCTGCACGGTCCGGGTCAGCTCGGCCAGCTGGTCGGCGACCCGGTCGGGCGCAGTGCCGCCGTGGGCGGAGCGGGCCCGCAGCGCGCCGGGCACGTCGAGGACAGCCTGGACGTCCGGGGTGAGCCTCGCGTCGACCGCAGAGAGCTCCGCGTCGGTGAGGTCAGTGAGCTCCTTGCCGGCGCCTTCGCAGTAGGCCACCAGGGCGCCGGCGACCTCGTGCGCCTCCCGGAACGGGACGCCGGTGCGAACGAGCCACTCGGCCACGTCGGTGGCGAGGGCGAACCCTTCCGGCGCGGCAGCCTCCAGCCGGGCTCTGTCGACCGTCATCGTGGCCACCAGGCCGGCCAGCGCCGGCAGCACCAGCAGCAGCTGGTCGACCGCGTCGAAGGCCGGCTCCTTGTCCTCCTGCAGGTCGCGGTCGTACGCCAGCGGCAGGCCCTTGAGCGTGACCAGCAGCCCGGTCAGGCCGCCGATGAGCCGGCCGGCCTTGCCCCGAGCGAGCTCGGCCACGTCCGGGTTCTTCTTCTGCGGCATGATCGACGACCCGGTGGAGAACTCGTCGGCGAGCCCGATCCAGCGGAACTCGCTGGTCGCCCAGAGGCAGATCTCCTCGCCGATCCGGGACAGGTGCACGCCGAGCAGGGCGGTGACGAACAGGAACTCGGCGACGAAGTCCCGGTCGGAGACCGCGTCGATCGAGTTGGTCGCTGCCGAGCGGAAGCCGAGCTCCTGCGCGGTCAGCTGCGGGTCGAGCGGGAGCGAGGAACCGGCCAGCGCGCCGGCGCCGAGCGGGCTCACCGCGGCCCGGCGGTCCCAGTCGCGCAGCCGGTCGAGGTCGCGGGCCAGCGCGTGCACGTGAGCGAGCAGGTGGTGGGCGAACAGCACCGGCTGCGCGTGCTGCAGGTGGGTCATGCCGGGCATCGGCACGTCGCGGTGCTCGTCGGCCCGGCCGACCAGCACTGCCTCCAGCTCGGCCACCGCGCCGGCCAGCTGTCGGGCCGCGTCGCGCAGGTAGAGCCGCAGGTCGGTGGCGACCTGGTCGTTGCGGCTGCGGCCGGCGCGCAGCTTTCCGCCGAGCGGGCCGAGGCGCTCCAGCAGGCCGCGCTCGAGCGCGGTGTGCACGTCCTCGTCCGCGAGCGTCGGCGCGAACGTGCCGGCCCGTACGTCGGCCTCCAGCTCGTCCAGGGCAGTGAGCATCCGGGCCAGCTCGTCCTCGTCGAGCAGGCCGGCGCGGTGCAGCACCCGGGCGTGCGCCCGCGAGCCGGCCAGGTCGTACGGCGCGAGCCGCCAGTCGAACTGCACCGACACCGATAGCCGGGCCAAGGCCTCGGCCGGGCCGCCGGCGAACCGGCCGCCCCACAACCGCAGGCCGCCGGGCGGCGCCGGGTTGTCGGTCATGCGGGATCCGGGTCGGTCTTAGCGGCGGCGAGATCGCGGGTGGCGGCGATCCGGGACGGCAGGCCCCACAGCTGGACGAAGCCCTTGGACAGCGACTGGTCGAAGGTGTCGCCGGTGTCGTAGGTGGCCAGCGAGTAGTCGTAGAGCGTGCTGTCGCTGCGCCGGCCGGTCGGAGTCGCGTTGCCGCCGTGCAGGCGCAACCGCACCTCACCGCTCACGTACTGCTGGGCCGAGTCGAGGAAGGCGTCCAGCGCCCGCTTGAGCGGGGAGAACCACAGCCCGTCGTAGACCAGCTCGGTCCAGCGCTGCCGCACCCCCTGCGCGAACCGGCGCAGGTCGCGCTCGACCGTGAGGTCCTCGATCTCACGGTGTGCGGTCAGCAGCGCGATCGCGCCGGGCGCCTCGTAGACCTCGCGGCTCTTGATGCCGACCAACCGGTCCTCGACCATGTCCAGCCGGCCGACGCCCTGCGCGCCGGCCCGCCGGTTCAGCTCCTCGATGGCCTCCCGGACGGTCACCGGCCGGCCGTCGATCGCGGTCGGCGCGCCGGCGTCGAACCGGACGAGCACCTCGTCGGGCTCCCGGGCCACGCTCGGGTCGGAGGTGTAGGAGTAGAGCTCCTCGTTCGGCGCGTTCCACGGGTCCTCGAGGAAGCCGGTCTCGACCGCGCGGCCCCAGAGGTTCTGGTCGATCGAGTAGGGCGAGCGGCCGGTCACGTCGATCGGCAGGCCGTTGCGCTCGGCGAAGCTGATCGCCTCGTCCCTGGTCATGCCGGAGTCCCGGACCGGCGCGAGCACCTGCAGGTCGGGCGCCAGCGCGCCGATTCCGACCTCGAAGCGGACCTGGTCGTTGCCCTTGCCGGTGCAGCCGTGCGCGACGGTGTCCGCGCCATGCCGCCGCGCGGCGGCGACCAGCGCCTCGACGATCACCGGGCGGGACAGCGCGGAGACCAGCGGGTAGCGCTCCATGTAGAGGGCGCCCGCCCGCAGCGCGGGCAGGCAGTAGTGGTCGGCGAAGTCGTCGCGCAGGTCGAGCACCTCGGACTCGACCGCGCCGCAGGCGAGCGCGCGCTTGCGGACCTCCTCCAGGTCCTCGCCGCCCTGACCGACGTCGGCGGCGACGGCGATCACGTCGGCGCCGGTCTTCTCGGCGATCCAGCCGATGGCGACGGAGGTGTCCAGGCCTCCGGAGTAGGCGAGGACGACACGCTCGGTCACGGGTAGCTCTCCTAGTTCTGGCGCGGCGGTGGACCGCGGGTGTGGTCGTGGATCAGGCGGGGGTGCGGATGCGGCGATGCGGGACGGTGAGCTCGTCGGGGACCTGGCGCCGGGACAGCGTGCGCATCAGCTCGGCCAGCTCCGGTCCGCCGGCGGGCTCGCGGGCGACCAGCAGCACCGTGTCGTCACCGGCGATCGTGCCCAGCACGTGGGGCAACCCGGACCGGTCGATCGCCGAGGCGAGGAAGTGCGCGGCGCCGGGCGGGGTGCGCAGCACGGCCAGGTTGGCGCTGCCCTCGGCCGAGACCATCAGCTC
>DATBFW010000219.1:0-1723 GCA_036558285.1 Mycobacteriales bacterium
GTCGTCCCCGAACAGCCCGATGACGATCGCGCGCGCGTCGAGCAGGACGGAACCGTCGCGGACCCGGTCCAGGATCGGCTGGCTGGTGGCGGTCTGGCCGGGGAAGGCCAGCGCCGGGTCGGACACCATCGGCCCGGTCGGCACCTCGGCCACCGAGACCACCGCGACGGTCCGGTCCGCGGCGGTCACCGTGAGGTTCTTCGGGTCGGCGGCCACCAGGAGGTCACACCCCAGGTACAGGTCGCACTCCCCGGCGCCGAGCTTGTTGGTCGGGGGCGGGCCGGAGCGGCTGAACCGGACGTCGGACACGACCGCACCGCCCTTCTGGGCCAGGCCGGTCTGGTCGAGCGACCGGGCGTGCCAGCCGGCGATGAGCCCGGCGGTCGCGAGGACCTGGGACACGGTGACCACGCCGGTGCCGCCGACCCCGGTCAGCCGGATTCCGAACGAGTCGGCGTTCCCCACCCGGTGCGGGGCCGGGAGCTCGTCCGGGCCGATCGCCGCGGCGGCGGCATCCGTGGTTTGCCCGGCGGCGGGCACCACGGTCATGAACGCCGGGCAGTCCCCGTCCAGGCAGCTGTAGTCGACGTTGCAGGAGGACTGGTGCACGCGGGTCTTCCGGCCGAACTCGGTCGGCACCGGCTGCACCGACAGGCAGTTGGACTTGCGCCCGCAGTCCCCGCAGCCCTCGCAGATCCGCTCGTTGATGAACACCCGGGTCTGTGGCTGCGCCAGCTTGCCCCGCTTGCGCTTGCGGCGCTTCTCGGTGGCGCACTCCTGGTCGTGCACGAGCACGGTGACGCCGGGCGTGGCCGCGAGGACCCGCTGCGCCTCGGCGATCCGGCCGCGGTCCCACACGGCCACCCCGCGGCGCAGCTTCACGTGCCGGTAGCGGCCGAGGTCCTCGGTGGTCACGATGACCCGGGCCACCCCCTCGGCCAGCAGCACGTCGACGATCTGCGGCACGGTCATGCCGCTGGCCGGCCGCTGGCCGCCGGTCATGGCGACGGCCGAGTTGTACAGCAGCTTGTAGGTCATGTTCGCCCCCGCGGCCACCGCGGCCCGGACGGCCAGCGATCCCGAGTGGTCGAACGTGCCGTCCCCGACGTTCTGCACGAAGTGGTCGCGGTCGAGGAACGGCGCCATGCCGATCCACTGCATTCCCTCGCCGCCCATCTGGGACAGGCCGGTGACCGTGCCGGCCTGCGACTCGTCCATCAGCAGCACCAGGGCATGGCAGCCGATGCCGCCGCCCACCAGGGTTCCGGGCAGCGGCTTGGTGGAGCTGTTGTGCGGGCAGCCGGAGCAGAAGTACGGTACCCGGCTGACCAGCGGCAGGGTCACGCGGCCGCCGGCGGCCGCCGGAATGGCCGCCGGAACGGCCGCCGGCGCGATCCCGCGGGCGGCCATCCGGCGCCGCAGCGGGCCGCTGATCGAGTCGGCGTCCAGCTCGCCGTAGCCCGGGATGAGCTCCGACCCGTCGGCGTCGCGCTTGCCGGTCACGGCCGGCTGCGCCGGCCCGCCGTAAAGCACGTCACGGATGGCGGCCTCGAGGAAGGAGCGCTTCTCCTCGACGACCAAAATCTCCGCCAGGCCGTCGGCGAACTCGCGGACGGTTTCCTCCTCGAGCGGCCACGGCATGCCGACGCGCAGCAGGCGGACCCGGCTCCGCTCGAGGTCGGCCTCGCCGATGCCGGCCCGGCGGAGCGCGGCCAGCACGTCG
>DATBFW010000220.1:0-11790 GCA_036558285.1 Mycobacteriales bacterium
TCCTCCTACGAGCAGCCGCCCTCGTACGAGCCGCCGGCCGCCTATGGGACGACATCCTCGTACGGGACGCCGTCCTCTTACGGGACGCCGTCCTCCTACGAGCCGCCGTCCTCCTACGAGCAGCCGCCCTCGTACGAGCCGCCGGCCGCCTATGGGACGCCGTCCTCCTACGGGACGCCGGCCGCCTACGAGCAGCCGTCCTCTTACGGGACGCCGGCCGCCTACGGGACGCCGGCCGCCTACGGGACGCCGGCCGCCTACGGGACGCCGTCCTCCTACGAGCCGCCGGCCTTCTACGAGCCGCCGGCCTCCTACGAGCCGCCGGCCGCCTATGGGACGCCGTCCTCGTACGAGCCGTCGTCCTCGTACGAGCCGTCGTCCTCGTACGAGCCGCCGTCCTCCTACGAGCCACCGCCTGCCTACCAGTCGCCGTCCTCCTACGGGACGCCGTCAGGCGGGTCCGGCGCTCAGGACCACGCGGCGGTGGCTGCCGAGCCGGCGCAGCCCGCGTATGACACCGGGCCGTCCGGCGGTACCGCGTACACCGGGTCGTACAGCGGGCCCTCCTACCAGACGGGGTCCTACGGTTACGGGACTGCGCCGGCTGGGGTCTCCCCGTCGTACGGCGGTTCCTACGGGACGGCGTCCGTCGACCCGGCCCCACCCGCCTACGACACCGGGCCTTCCTACTCCAGTTCATACGGAACTGCGTCGCCCGAGCCGGCCCCGCCCGCTTTTGACAGCGACTCGTCCTACACCGGCTCGGTTCACGGGAGCGTGCCGGGATCGTCGTACACCGGCTACATCCAGACCGAGCCGGCACCGTCCATCCACGACAGCGGTTCGTACGGCGGCGCCGGGTACGGGAACGCGTCGCCGTCGTCCACCGGCTCGTACGGGACGCACGCAGCGGCGGGCGACGCCGAGCCGTACGCCGGCTACGGCGGTCAGTCCACTGAGGACCCCTACGGCGCACGCGCCTCCTACTACGACACCGGGCCGCCCGCTGTGTCCACTCCGGACAGTGCGGTGAGCGAACCGTTCCTTGCGCCACCCGCGTACGAGCGGGCGGCCGACAGGTACCGATCGATTCCCGCGGTGTCGAACCCGAACCGCCCTCCACCGGGCGAGTACGGCCTCCGGTCAGCCGAGCCGCCGATGACGGACTACCTGACCCGCGAGCCGATCCCGGAACCGCCTTCCCTGGTTCCGGTCCCGGCTCCGGTTCCGGTCCGCCCGCCGACCACGCCGATCCCGAGCGCGGCCCGCTCCCGCAAGGCGCCGAAGGAGCCGCCGGGCCCACCGGTCAACCGGGCCGGCCGGCTCCGGATGCGGGTCAACCCGGTCGCCTGCGACGGCCACGGGCTGTGCGCCGAGCTGCTGCCGGAGATCGTCAGCCTGGACGACTGGGGCTATCCGATGCCGGTCGTCGCGGAGGTCCCGACCGAGCTGGAGGGCCACGCCCAGCGCGCGGCCCAGCAGTGCCCGACGCTGGCGATCATCCTGGAGCGGCGACAGCCACGATCGCGATAGAAGCGCCGACTACGTGACCCGGGCGATCTCGACCGGGTAGTCGAGGTGTGCCCCGGACGACACCACGTCGCGGATCACCGCCATCGCGTCGTACACCTCGACGAAGTGGGAGGTCAGCGGCGCCGGACCGAGCCGCAGCCGGTCCGGCGTCCGGTAGTCCGGCACCACGCCGCGATCCAGCAGCGCCTGGCAGACCTGCCAGGCCTGCGGATGCTCCAGCGACACGTGCGACCCGCGCAGCGCCGGGTCCCGCGGCGAGGCCAGCCGGAAGCCGAGCGGCGCCAGCCAGGCGTCGGCGAGCGTGACCAGGTAGGAGGTCATCGCCTGCCCCTTGGCCCGCAGCCGGTCGATGCCGGCCTCGGCCAGCACCCGCACCCCCTCCTCGACGCCGACCAGCGACAGCACCGGCGGCGTGCCGACCAGGAACCGGTCGATCCCCGCCGCCGGCTCGTACGCGGCGTGCATGGCGAACTGGTCGGCCGCGCCGAACCAGCCCTGGATCGGCTGCCGCAGCTGCGACTGCAGGTCCGAGCGCACGTACAGGTACGCCGGCGAGCCCGGCCCGCCGTTGAGGTACTTGTACGTGCAGCCCACGGCCAGGTCTGCGGCCGCGGCCGCCAGCCCGACCGGCACCGACCCGCCGGAGTGCGACAGGTCCCACAGCACCAGCGCGCCGGCCTGGTGCGCGGCCGCGGTGATCGCCGGCAGGTCCAGCAGCGCCCCGGACCGGTAGGCCACGTGCGAGAGCACCACCACCGCGACCGACGGGTCGAGCGCCTCGACGACCGCCTGCACCGACACCCCGGCGTCGATGTCGGCCGGCAGGTCCCGCAGCGTCAGCCCGCGGGCCGCGCACAGCCCCTGCAGCACGTACCGGTCGGTGGGGAACTCGTCGGGTGTCGACAGCACCACCGACCGCCCGGGTCGCGCGGACACCGCCGCCCAGACCAGCTTGTAGAGGTTCACCGAGGTCGAGTCGGCGACCACCACCTCGCCGGGGCGGGCGCCGAGCAGCGAGGTGCCGACCAGGTCGCCGATCCGGCGGGCCAGCGAGATCCAGGTCGACCAGGACCGGACCAGCCCGCCGCCCCACTCGTCGGCAACCACCTCGGCGACCCGGCCCGCGGTGGACCGGGGGAGCCGGCCGAGCGAGTTGCCGTCCAGGTAGAGCACTCCCGGCGCCGGCACGAACTCGGCCGCGAACCCGGCGAGCGGGTCGGCCTCGTCGAGCGCCAGCGCGTACTCCCGCGCAGTCTCATCCATCCGGCAGATCATCCCGCGGCTCCGACCCGGATACTGTTCGTGCATGGCGGAACTGCACGAGATGACCGCGTTGGAGCAGGCCGAGGCGGTCCGCAGCCGCCGGGTCAGCCCGGTCGAGCTGGTCGAGCACTACCTCGACCGGATCGAGCGGCGCAACGCCGAGCTGGGCGCCTTCATCACGGTCACCGGCGAGGACGCGCTGGCCCGGGCCAAGGAGGCCGAGAACCAGCTGACCAAGTCCGATCCGGCGACGCTGCCGCCGCTGTTCGGGGTGCCCATCGCGATCAAGGACCTCAACCTGACCGCGGGGATCCGGACCACGTTCGGCTCGACGCTGTACGCCGACTTCGTGCCGCCGGTGGACGACAACGTCGTCACCCTGCTGCGCCGGGCCGGCACGATCAGCCTGGGCAAGACCAACACGCCCGAGTTCGGGCTGCCCTGCTACACCGAGAACAGCGTGGCCCCGCCGGCCCGGACGCCGTGGGATCCGACCCGCTCGGCCGGCGGTTCCAGTGGGGGCGCGGCGGCCGCGGTCGCGGCCGGGCTTGTGCCGTTCGCGCAGGGCAGCGACGGCGGCGGCTCGGTCCGCATCCCGGCCAGCGTCTGCGGCCTGTTCGGGATCAAGGTCGCCCGCGGCCGGGTCAGCAACGGCCCGGTCCTCGGCGACGTCACCGGCCTGGCCTGGAACGGCCCGCTGGCCCGCAGCGTCCGGGACGCGGCGGCGATGCTCGACGCGATGGCGGTGCCGATGCCCGGCGACCCGCACTGGGCGCCCCCGCTGGCCGGCGGCGCGACCTTCCTCTCGTACGCCGGCCGTGACCCGGGCACGCTGCGCATCGGCCGGTACGTGACCCCGGCCGTCGAGGGCGCCGAGGTGCACCCGGCCTGCCTGGCCGGGTACGAGGCGGCGACCGAGGCGCTGACCGGGCTCGGGCACCAGGTCGAGGACATCGACGCCCCGTTCCCGCCGGAGGCGATCGGCGTGTTCGAGACCGTCTGGGGCGTGTCGGCGGCCTCCGCCCCGGTCGACCCGGCCCGGGAGGGCGAGCTGCTGCCGCTGACCCGCTGGCTGCGCGCCCGTGGCGCGGCGACCAGCGGTGCGGAGTTCGTCGGCGCGGTGTCCCAGTTGCAGATGCTCACCCGGCAGTGGATCACCCGCACCGCCGGATACGACGCGGTGCTGACCCCGACGCTGGCCAGCCCGCCGGTGCCGGTCGGCTGGTTCGGCGAGACCGGCGACCCGGCCGACGACTTCGTCCGGCAGGAGCGGTTCACCCCGTTCACCGCGATCTACAACGTGACCGGTCAGCCGGCCGTGAGCGTGCCGATGCACTGGTCCGGCGGGGACCCCACGCTGCCGATCGGGGTCATGCTCGCCGGCCGGCCGGCGGACGAGGCGACGCTGATCTCGCTGTCGGCGCAGCTGGAGGACGCCGTGCCGTGGGTCGATCGGCACCCGCCCGGATGGTGAGCCCCGAGGTGAATGCCCTGGTGGGGTTCGCTACCGTTACCGGGTGACCGTCTGGCAGACCGTGCTGGTGTTCGTGGTGATACCGGTGGTCGCGCTCGCGGTGCTGGGCGCGCTGACCTTCGGGCCCAGCACCACCCGCAGCCCGCGCTACCGCGTCGGCAGGCCGTGGGACTACGAGCCGGTCTGGTATATCGCGCGTCCCGACGTGGCGGCGCCGGCCGGCAGCGCGGAGGGGCGGGCCGCGCTGGCCGCCGCCTCCCGGCCCGAGCGGGCCGAGCTGACCAGCGGGGGGCCGGCACACGGGCCGGCGTCGGTCCTCGACGCGGGCACCGGCACGGCGAGAGGTGGGGCCAGTGGCGAGTGGTGAGGTGCGGACCGAGCCGCACGTCGACCCGGAGATCGCGGCCCGGACCGACACGGTCGGCCGCCCCGGCGGCGACCTCGGGCCCGCGGCGGGCGCCGAGCACGCTGCCGCCCTGGTGGCCGGCAAGGACCACGAGGTCACCGACTTCACCGCGGCCGCCAAGCAGCGCGTGCCCGGCCCGTTCACGCCGCGCCAGCTGTCCCGTCTGGACGAGGCGCTGACCCTGTCGAGCCGGGAGAGCGGCCTCGACTTCTCGGTGTGGGTGGGCGAGCTCGATGAGCCGACCCGGGAGCACGCGGAGCGGCTGCACGCCGGGCTGCCGCGCCCCGCCGACGGCGTGCTGATCGCGGTGTCGCCGGGCCAGCGGGTGCTGCAGATCGTGACCGGCGAGCACTCCTCCCGCCGGCTGCCGGACCGGTCGGCGGCGCTGGCGGCGCTGTCGATGCGCGCCTCACTCTCGGTCGGCGACCTGATCGGCGCGCTGGTCAACGGGCTGCGGATGCTCTCCGACCAGGCCGGGCGGACCAACCCGAGGGCCGCGGGCACCCCGCTGGCCCCGCCGCACCACCACGGCGGCTAGGCGGCCGGCTCGTCCGGCAGCCGGTAGACCGAGACGTGCCCGGGTGACCGGGCGGTGAACTCCGCGCCGGCCCAGTCGGCGTGCCTGCTCTCCAGCTCGAAGCCGGCCAGCTGAGCCATCAGGTCGAGCTCGGCCGGCCAGATGTAGCGGTGCGGGCTGCGGAACAGCGACGCCTGCGTGCCGTCGCCGAACCGGAAGTGGTGTGAGACCACCCGCTGCCGCACGGTGTCGTACGTGTCCAGCAGGATGTAGCCGGGCTCGACGTGCCCGACGGTGGCCTCCTGCCCGAGCGGGAGCCGGCGCAACTCCGGCACCCACAGCTCGATGACGAACCGGCCGCCCGGGGCCAGGTGCCTGGCCGCGTTACGGAAGCAGGCGACCTGCTCGGCCTGCGTCAGCAGGTTGGAGATCGTGTTGAACACGAGGTAGACGAGCGCGAACTCGCCGGGCACCCGGCTCGTGGCCATGTCGCCCACCACCACGGGGATCGTCGCCTCGTCGACCTTGGTCCGCAACCGCTCGACCATCGGCCGGGACAGCTCGATCCCCGCGACCGGCACGCCCCGCCCGGCCAGCGGGACCGCGATCCGACCGGTCCCGATCGCGAATTCGAGCGCCCGCCCGCCGGCCGCGAGCTCGGCCAGCCGGTCGACCGCGGGATCGAGCACGGCCGGGGCGAACATGCCCTCGCCCGGCGTGTCGTACCGCGCTGCCGCCGCGGCGTCCCAGATGTCCTCCTGCCGCACCCCTCGACCCTCGCAACGGGCGGCGGCCGGCGTCCACCGGGTTTCCGGGGCCTACCCGGCGGCGTCCCGGGCCCGGCCGCGCAGCGAGCGGACCGTGTCGTCGCGGCCCTCGGCGACCAGCCGGCGCAACGCCGGCGGGTTGGCCGCATCGGCCAGGAACGCCTCGGCCCGGTCGACCACGTCGGCGGACGGCACGTCCGGGAACAGCCCGACCACCACGTTCTGCGCCGGCTCGCTGGTGCGCCGCTCCCAGACCTCCGGGATCACCGCGAAGTAGGGCTGCACGTACGGCTCGGTCAGCTCGGCCTGGGCCGGGTGGAAGAAGCCGCCGATGACCGCCTCGTTCATCGCGTTGGGCAGTTCGTCGTCCTCGGTCGCCAGCCGCCACGCCTCCGCCTTCGCGGCCGCGGTCGGCCGCAGGGCCCGCGCGGTCGCCGCCCGCCGCTGCCCGGCCGCGGTCGGGTCACGGTCGAGCTCGGCCTCGATCGCCTCGTCGCCGGCAGCGCCGACGGCGACCAGCGCGGACAGCAGCGTCCAGCGGAGGTCGGTGTCCACGGCCAGCCCGGCCACGGTCTCGGTCCCGTCGAGCAGCCCGCGGACCAGCGCGACGTGCGCCGGCGTGCGGGTGGCGGCGGCCAGCGTGCGGGCCCAGGCCAGCTGCAGGTCCGAACCGGGCGCGGCCGCGCGCAGCTGCTCCTCGGCCAGGGCGGCCAGCCGGGCCCAGCCGTCCGGCGCCCAGGCCGGGTCGACGTAGTGCACCAGCGCCGAGCGGATCTTGGCCTGGATCGACTGCACCACGCCGATCTCGGTCTCCCGGGTGACGCCGGCCAGCGCGAGCGCCACGTAGTCGCGGGCGCGCATCTCGCCGTCCCGGGTCATGTCCCAGGCGGCGCCCCAGCACAGCGTCCGCGGCAGCGGGTCGTCGATGTCGCCGAGCCGGGCGATCACGGTCGCCAGCGAGCGTTCGTCCAGCCGCACCTTCGCGTACGTCAGGTCCTCGTCGTTGACCAGCAGCAGGTCCGGCTGGGCGACGCCGACCAGCTCCGGCACCTCGGTCCGGGCGCCCGACACGTCCAGCTCGACCCGCTCGGTCCGGACCAGCTTGGTGCCCTCGGACCGGTAGAGCCCGACCGCGAGCCGGTGGTCGCGCAGCGGGCCGCCGCCCGGCTCGGCCGGCGACTGCACGATCGCGAACGACGCGTACCGCCCGCTCTCGTCGAGGGTGAACTCCGGGTGCAGCGTGTTGACCCCGGCCGTCTCCAGCCACAGCTGCGACCAGCGGGACAGGTCCCGGCCCGACTCCTCGCTGAGCACACCGAGCAGGTCGGCCAGCGTCGTGTTGCCGTACTCGTACCGGCGGAAGTAGACCTGCATCGCCCGCAGGAACTGCTCGATTCCCACGTACGCGGCCAGCTGCTTGAGCACGCTGGCGCCCTTCGCGTACGTGATGCCGTCGAAGTTGACCTCGACCGCCTGCACGTCCGGGATGTCGGCGGCGATCGGATGCGTCGAGGACAGCTGATCCTGCCGGTAGGCCCAGGTCTTCTCGATGGTGGCGAACGTCGTCCAGGCGGACGTGAACCGGGTCGCCTGCGCCTGCGCCAGCACCGACGCGAAGCTGGCGAACGACTCGTTCAGCCAGAGGTCGTCCCACCAGCGCATGGTCACGAGGTCGCCGAACCACATGTGCGCCATCTCGTGCAAGATCGTGTCGGCGCGCCGCTCGTACGAGTAGTCGGTGACCTTCGAGCGGAAGACGTAGTCGTCGAGGAACGTGATGCAGGCCGCGTTCTCCATCGCGCCGGCGTTGAACTCGGGCACGAACAGCTGGTCGTACTTGTCGAACGGATAGCGGTAGTCGAACGCGCGGTGATACCAGTCGAAGCCCTGCTTGGTGATCAGCAGGATCTCGTCGGCGTCGAGGTGCTCGGCCAGCGAGGCCCGGCAGTAGACGCCGAGGTCGATCCCGTCGTGGCTGTCGGTCACCTTGTGGTACGGCCCGGCGACCAGCGCGGTGACGTACGGGGAGAGCGGCGGCGTGGTGCGGAACCTGACGACCTGCGCGCCGCCGACGCCCTCGGTGACCTCCTCCGCCCGCCCGTTGGAGACGACCTCCCAGTGCGCCGGCGCCGTCACGGTGAGCGCGAAGCTGCCCTTGAGGTCGGGCTGGTCGAAGCAGGTGTACATCCGCTTCGCGTCCGCGGTTTCGAACTGCGAGTAGAGGTAGACCTCTCCGTCGACCGGGTCGACGAACCGGTGCAGCCCCTCACCGGTGTTCGTGTAGAGCAGGTCGGCGTCCACGACGAGCACGTTGTCGGCGGCCAGGTCGGGCAGCGCGAGCCCGTCCTCCGGCCGGTACGTCGAGGTGTCCAGGGCCCGACCGTTGAGGGTGACCTCGCGGAACCCGTCCGCGATCACGTCGACGAACGTCGCCGCGCCCGGCCGGGTCGCGGTGAACCGGATCGTGGTCCGGCACCGGAAGGTCCGCTCGCCGGGCTTGCCGCCGCCGTCGGTCAGGTCGAGCTCGACCTCGTAGCCGGCGACGGTCAGCAGCTCCGCGCGGGCCCGTGCATCGACCCTGGTCAGGTTCGGGACACCCATCCCCGCAGTCTGGCACGCCGGTCCCACTGGGCCGACCGGGTTGTCCGTTCGGCCGCACAGGTGACGTCGGGAATGCGATCGGGCATACCGATGCTGCCGAAAGGCGGAGCACCCGTTTCCGTAGGAGGAACCTGAATGAGCGAGCGGACCAAGGTCGACTTCTGGTTCGACCCGATCTGCCCCTGGGCGTGGCTGACGTCCCGGTGGATTCTCGAGGTGGAGAAGCTGCGGCCGCTCGACCTGAGCTTCCACGTGATGTCGCTGTCCGTGCTCAACGCCGACAAGGAAGGCCTTCCGGACAGCTACCGGGAGATGCTCGGCAAGGGCTGGGGGCCGGTACGGGTCGCGATCGCGGCCGAGCAGAAGTTCGGCAACGAGGTCCTCCGCAAGCTCTACACGGCCCTCGGCACCCGGATCCACCAGCAGAAGGCCGGCTACGGGCGGGACACGCTGGTCGCCGCGCTCGAGGAGGCCGGGTTGCCGGCCGAGCTGGCCGACGCCGCCGACTCCACCGACTACGACGAGGCGCTCAAGGCCTCCCACCACACCGGCATGGACCCGGTCGGCTACGAGGTGGGTACGCCGGTCATCCACGTCGAGGGCACCGCGTTCTTCGGCCCGGTGATCTCCCGGGTGCCGACCGGCGAGGAGGCCGCGAAGGTCTTCGACGGCGCGGTCGCGCTCGCCACCAACCCGTACTTCTACGAGCTCAAGCGGACCCGCACCGAGGGTCCGCAGTTCGACACGGTCCCCGACCAGGCCTGATTCACGGTCGGTCGAGCAGCCGGAGCGCGCCGAGCTCCGGCGGCTCGACCGGGTCGGCCGCGCCGGTCGCGGCGCGGAACGCGTCCCGCACCGGTGCGCACCGGAAGATCCCGCCGACGCCGGCGACCGGCAGCTCACCGAGCCGGGCCCGGACGGCGGCGGCCAGCTCGGCCAGGTACGCCGCCGCCTCGGCCAGGATCCGCGCCGCCACCGCGTCCCCGCCGGCATCTCCGTCCCGGGCGGCGGCGGCGACCTGGGGGACCAGGCGGGAGAGCAGCTGCCGGTCGGTGGGTCGCTGGTGCACCAGCGTCTCGGCGCCGGTCAGCGTGTCGAACGCGGTGCGGACCAGCTCGGTGAGCGCGGTCGGCGGGCCGGTGCCGTCCTCGGCCCGCAGCGCCGCCCGCACCGCCTCCCGGCCGATCCAGTAGCCGCCGCCCTCGTCGCCGAGCAGGAACCCGTGGCCGCCGACCCGGACCGTCCGCCCGGCCGCGTCCCGGCCCGCGGCGCCCGAGCCGGTGCCGGCGATCACGACGATGCCCGGCCGGCCGGCGAACGCCCCGGCCAGCGCCGCGTCGGTGTCGTCGCCGACCGCCACCCTCGCCCCGGTGCGCCGGGCCAGCTCGGCGGTCAGCTCCCGCGCGTGCTCGGCCGAGCGCAGGCCGGCCAGCCCGAACCCGGCCACCGTTGCGCCGGCGTCGGTGACCGCGCCGGCCAGCCGGTCCACGGCGTCCGCGTGCAGCAGCACGTTGATCGGCCCGAGGTCGCGCCGCGCGACGACGACGCCGTCCCGCACCACGACGGCCCGGCTGCCCGACCCGCCCGCGTCCACCCCGACCGCGATCACCACCGGACGCTCACGGTGCCGTGCCGAGCAGGAGCTCGGCGGCCGCGCGGGCGCTCGCGGCCGACGCGCCGCCGGTGGCGATCCAGCCGCGGGCCGGCGGCACCGGCCCGGGCAGCCCCATCTCGACGACCACCGCGTCCGGCCGGCCGGCAAGGGCGGCCGCGACCGCGCGCCCGACCCAGCCGACCCGGGTCGCGTCCCGGGCCACCACCACCAGCGGCCGGTCGGCCGGCAGCGCCGGCAGCGGGTCGTCCGGTCCCACGACCAGCTCGGTCGCGCCGGGCAGCAGCCCGTCCAGCCCCCAGGCGCTGCGTCCGACGGCGATCGTCGGCGCCGGGTCGAGCCGCACCACGACCGGCGTCCCCGGCCCCAGCCGCACCTCCCCGCCGGAGCGCAGTCCGCGCCGGGCGGCGGCCAGCCCCAGCGCCGCCAGCGAGCCGGGGAAGCGGCCGGCCAGCGCTCGCACCCGGGCCGCCGCCGACGCCAGCCGCTCCTCCGTCAACCGTCCACTTCGGACGGCGGCGACCAGCGCGTCCCGGGCCGCGTCGGCGATCGGCTCGCCGGCCTCGTCACCGCCGAGGCAGAGCGCGTCGACGCCGGCCAGCACGGCGAGCACCGCGCCCTCACCGACGCCGACCGAGCCGGCGATCGCGCCCATCTCCAGCGCGTCCGAGACGACCACCCCGTCGAAGCCGAGCTCGGCCCGCAGCAGCCCGTCGACCAGCGCGGAATTGAGCGTCGCCGGCAGGTCGCCGTACCCGGGCACGAGCAGGTGACCGGTCATCACCGTCGCCACCCCGGCCGCCACCGCCGCCCGGAACGGCTCCAGCGCCCCGGCCAGGTCCGGGCCGACGGTGGCCAGCCCCAGGTGCGAGTCGACGGTCGTGTCGCCGTGCCCGGGGAAGTGCTTGGCGCAGGCGGCGACCCCGGCCGACTGGATGCCGGTCACCGCCGCGGCCACATGCCGGGCCACCAGCGCGGGCGTGGCCCCGTACGACCGGACGCCGATCACCGGGTTGTCCGGCGCGCTGTTGACGTCGGCGACCGGGGCGAGCGCCCAGCCGATCCCGGCCGCGGCGACCCGGGCGGCCAGCGCCGCCGCGACCGACCGGGTCAGCTCGACGTCGTCGGCCACGCCCAGCGCGTACGGCGCGGGGACCGGGGAGCCCACCGCCGCGAACAGGCGGGTGACGTCGCCGCCCTCCTCGTCGGTGGCCACGAGCACGTCCGCCCGCTCGGCCCGCAGCGCCCCGGTCAGCTCGGCCAGCTGCGCCGGCGACACGCAGTTGCGGGCGAACAGCACCACCCCGCCGAGGCCGCCGGCCACCCGGCGGCGTACCCAGTCCGGCGGCGCGGTGCCGGCGAAGCCGGGCAGCAGGATGCTGTCGGCGAGCGTCTCGAGCGCCCTCTCTCGCTCGCCCTGCGGACGCTCGAGCTCGCTCATCCCTTGACCGCGCCGGCCGCAGCACCGGAGGCGATCCGCCCCTGCAGCAGGATCGCGAACAGCACGACCGGGATCGCGACCAGCGTCGAGCCGGCCATCAGCCCGCCCCAGTCGACCCCCTGCGGGGTCTTGAACGTGCCCAGCCAGACCGGCAGCGTCTGGTTGCCCTGCTCCAT
>DATBFW010000221.1:0-56496 GCA_036558285.1 Mycobacteriales bacterium
CGTCGCCCGCCGTCGGCCCGACGCAGGCTGCCCTGCCCGCCGACGGTCCGCCGTCGCCCGCCGTCGGCCCGACGCAGGCTGCCCTGCCCGCCGACGGTCCGCCGTCGCCCGCCGTCGGCCCGACGCAGGCTGCCCCGCCCGCCGACAGTCCGCCGCGGCCTTCGGCCGCCGGACCGACCCGGCCGCCGTCCACCGAAGACGGCGACGACAAGCCGCTGGCCAGCGCCGAGGGTGCCGTCGGCGCCGCGGGTGCGGTCGGCGCCGAGCGCGCGGGCGCCGCCGAGGGTGCCGTCGGCGCCGAGGGTGCGGCCGTTCCCGAGCGTGCGGCCGGATCCGGGCTCGCGGCGGGCGTTGGCGCGGCGGGCGTTGGCGCGGCGGGCGTTGGCGCGGCCGGCGTTGGCGCGGCCGGCCTTGAGGGTGCGGACGCTGCTGAGCATGCGGACGGTGCCGAGGGTGCGGCAGAAGTCGAGCGCGCGGACGGACCTGAGAGTGCTGGCCGCGCGGACGGAGCCGAGGCCGCCGCCGACGCCGCGGACGCGGCTGGGGCGGACGAGGCGGATCGTGCGCAGGGTGGGGATCGGGGCGGCGAGGTCCGGGATCGGGAGGAGTCGGCCGGGGTCGTTCCGCTGGGCGAGCGTCGTCGTCGGGTCGCGCGGTGGGTCGGGATCGGGGTGGCGGCCGCCGCGGTGGTGGCGCTGATCGCCGGGCTGCTCGTGTCGAACGTGCGCCTGCGCGACCAGAAGGACGACCTCAACCGGATCGTGGCGCAGCGCGAGGCCGCGATCGCCCAGCTCACCGCGAACGGTCCGGCCAAGGTGGCCGCGCTCACCGCGAACGGCCAGCCGTCGCCGGACCGCCGCGCCACGCTCGTCGTCCGCGGCGACCACATCGAGATCATCGTCGAGTCGCTGGGCCCGACGACCGGCAATGAGAAGTACTGGTTGTGGACGCTGCGCTGCGACACACCGACGCCCACCGACCTCAAGCCGATCCGCGGGTTCACCGTCACTCAGTCGGACTTCAGCGTCCGCGACATAGGATCGGATCCTGAAGTCGCCAGCGCGCCCTGCTTCGCGATCAGCTCGGAGGAGGGCACGGCGACTCCGAAGGCCCCGCGGCAGGTCGTGGCGGTGGGGCAGCCGAGCTAGCCGACAGCCCAGATAGCCGACGGGGGAGGGACCGTGCCCACCGACCAGGATCGTCGTTCGGACGACGAGCCAGGCCTGCTGGACGAGGTCGCCGACAAGCTCGGGTTCCGCGCCCGGCTCAAGCGCAACCCCGCGCTCGCCCTGGCCTACCGGATCGCCGTCGCGGTGGTCGGCACCGCGATCGCGCTGCTCGGGCTCGCGCTCGTGCCGCTGCCCGGCCCCGGCTGGCTGATCGTCTTCCTCGGCCTCGGCATCCTCGCGACCGAGTTCTCCTGGGCCGAGCGCCTGCTCGGCTTCGGCCGCCGGACGCTGCGATCGTGGCTGCGCTGGCTCGGCCGGCAGAACCTGGCGGTCCGCGCGCTGGTCTCGCTGCTCACCCTCGCGTTCGTGGTCGGCGTCGTCGGCCTGACCCTGCACCTGTCCGTAGGACTGCCGTTCGTCACCAGCTGATCCGGTATGCTGCACGGGTTCCCGGGCGATTGGCTCAGCGGGAGAGCGCCTCGTTCACACCGAGGAGGTCACTGGTTCGATCCCAGTATCGCCCACCCGACTGACCGGCGACCCCTGCCCACGGAGAGCGTGGGCAGGGGGTCACTTTAGTGTCTGCCGCGGGGGAGAGCCCCGCGGACCCGCGTTCCGGTCGGCGGCGGTTCGGCCGTGCTCCGGGATCCGGCAAGCCATCGCCGACTGAACACCCTCGGGACAGCAGCGGACCTCCGCTTACTTCTTGATGTCGTAGCGGAGAAGCACGATCCCGTTGTCGAACGGGGTGGCCTCGACCAGCGTCAGGTCTTGCGAGTCCTGGAAGAGGTACGTTCCCTTGCCGCGTGACGCCGGGCAGACCCGCATCTGGACTTCGTCCACGACACCGGCGTCCAGCAAGGAGTGCATGAGCGTCAAGCTCCCCCACAGCAGGAGGTCCTTGCCGCTGTGCTGCTTGAGCTCCCTGACGGTGGCGGCCGGATCGCGCGTGACGGTCGCCGGGGGAAAGTCGCCCCAGGGGGCGTTATCCAGCGTCGACGAGGCGACGAACTTGGCGAGGCTGTTGAACTTCTCGCCGTACTCGCCCTGCTCCTCGGCGTACGGCCAGTAGTCCTTGGACTGCGCGTAGGTGTTCGCGCCGATGATCATCGTGTCGACCGAGTCGATGAACCCCATCACGCTTGCCTTGAACGCGGGGTTGGTGGTCTCGGAAAAGGGCTCCCCGGACACGAAGCTGAGCCCGCCGTCCTCCTCGGCGACGATGTTGTCGACGGTGACCCACTGCTGGACTATGAGCTTTCGCATGGCGGTCATCTCCTCTCAGGTTCGGCTGATCGGCGGCGGTTACCACACGGACGGAGCCGGACGCGCGGGCTCGACAATGGCGACCGCCACGTACGGCACGCCGTGCTCGGGTCAGTCGTAGAAGCGGCGCGCGCTGGTCCCGACCCGGGTGATGTCGGTGCCGTAGATGTGCAGGCTGACGGCGGTCTCGCGGCCGACGTTCCGGATGCGGTGGATGTCACCCGGCGGCGCGAATCCGCTGACCTCGCCCGGGTGGTTGTCCCGGATCCCCACCGGGTCGAGCGACTCGTCGAACAGTTCCTCGTGCTCGGTGCCCGCCAGCACGCCCACGACGCACCAGGTGATGTGGTCGTGGATCCGGGTGCTCTGCCCGGGCCGCCAGACCAGGCCGAGGATGGAGAAGGTGCCGTCCGGCTCGGCGTGCAGGACGTGACCGGCCGGTCGGTCGGGGTGACCGCGACGCTGGTCAGCGGTCAGGACGTCGGGGCCGGGCAGGTGCGCGCGGAGCTGGTCGGCGACCAGCTCCGCCGTGCGCGCCCAGTCGGCTCGCATGCCGATCACCTGGCGCACCGCCGGGACGAGATCGGTGAGCGCCGGCCTGGTCACCGCGACGGTTGTCATGGCGATGTCCTCCCTTTCGCGAGCGGGTTCGTCCGGCTCAGCGTCCTGCCGGGAGATCTCATTCGTCCAATGACAATCTTCACGCCTACCCATGACTATTCTTGATGAATGCTCGATGTCCTGCGGTTACGCGTGCTCGCGGCGATCGCCGCGCACGGCTCGGTCACCAAGGCAGCCAAGCAGCTGAACTACTCCCAGCCCGCCGTCAGCCACCATCTGGCCCGGCTGGAGGCCGAGACCGGCGCCCGGCTCGTGCAGCGGATCGGCCGGGGCATCCGGCTCACGCCGGAGGGCGAGCACCTGGCCCGCCGCGCCGCCGAGATCGTCGGCCGGGTCGACACCGCCGCCGCGGAACTGTCCGCGATGGTGGGCCTGCGCACCGGCCGGGTCCGGGTGGCCGGCTTCCAGTCGGCTCTGGCCACCCTGGTGCCGCATGCCGCGGCCACCCTGCGCCGCGAGCATCCGGGCATCGAGCTGCACCTGACCGACGCCCACCCGCAGGTGGCACTCGACCTGCTGCGGGCCGGGCAGGTCGACGCCGCCGTCATCTTCCGCTACGACGACACGACACCGGACGACGTCCGCGCCACCCACCTGTTCGACGACCCGATGTGCCTGCTCAGCCTCGAACCCGGCCAGGCGCTGGCCGACCACCGCGACTCGGCCTGGATCGCCGGCTGCGAACACTGCCGCCGGGAGTTCGTCGACGCGTGCCAGCAGGCCGGCTTCACCCCGCGCATCGCCTACACCAGCGACGACGTCATCGTCGAACAGGCACTCGTCGCCGCCGGCATGGGTGTGACCACCATGCCGGGGCTGGCCCTACGCACCCACCGGGCGCCCGGGATCCAGGCCACCCCACTGCGCGACTTCCGGCGCCGCGTCTACCTGACCACCTACGGCGACCCACCGGATCCGCCCGCGACCGCGGCCTTCATCGCCGCGCTGCACCACGCCGTCGAGCAGACCGCCGCCACCGCGGGCGCGGAGCCGGGTGCGGGGCGGGGGTAGCTTCTCGCCGTGGTGCGAACGCGTCTCGATGTCGGGCGGGTTAGGGCGGCGCGGGGGGTGATCGACCCGGTCTTCCTGGACTCGCCGATGTATCCGTGCGATGCGCTGGGGCGTGCGCTCGGCTGCACCCTGAGCATCAAGCTGGAGACGGCGAACCCGGTCCGCAGCTTCAAGGGCAGGGGTACGGAGCTCGTGGCGAGCATGCTGGCCGAGCAGGGCCGGACGGCCGTGGTGTGCGCCAGCGCGGGCAACCTGGGCCAGGCGCTCGCGTGGTCATGCGGAAGCCGCGGCATCGACGTCGCCGTGGTGGCCTCGCGCTCCGCGCCGGCCGCGAAGCTCGATCGGATCCGCGCGCTGGGCGCCACGTTGGAACTGGTGGACGGCGATTTCGAGGTGGCCCGCGAGCGGGCGGCGAGCATCGCGCGGCGGGACGGTATCCGGCTGGTCGAGGACAGCCTTGACCTCGAGACGTGTGAAGGGGCCGCCACGATCGGCCTCGAGCTGGCAGCCGGGACACCGCAGTTCGACGCGGTGCTGATAGCGCTCGGCGGCGGCGCGATGGCCACCGGCGTGGGCCACGTGCTGAGGACGCAGGCATCGGGCGCCGAGGTGATCTGCGTGCAGCCCTCGGGCGCGCCGGCCATGACCTTGTCCTGGCGGGCACGCCGGGTGATCACCACCGACTCGGCCGACACCATCGCCGACGGGGTCGCCGGTCGATTTCCCATCCCAGCGGTGCTCGACGACCTCCTCGTCGTCGCCGACGACGCCGTCCTGGTCGAGGAGGCGTCGATCGTCGCGGGCGTCCGGCTGCTCCTGGAGCACGCCGGCCTGGTCGTCGAACCGTCCGCGGCGCTCGGCGTCGCCGCCGTCCTGGAGGACCGCGACCGCTTCGCCGGCCGGCACGTCGTCGTCGTCATCTGCGGCAGCAACGTCGACCTCGACGCCTATCACCGCTGGATCGCCGGCTGATATCGCCCGGTGCCGGCCGACCGCGGTCACCGGTCCAGGCCCGCCGCCGGTGCGGACCGGGGATAATCGTTCGCACCCCGCTCGACACCGTCGTCCTTCACCGAGCCAAGGGGAGGCACAGATGAGCTCGACGGAAGACGTCCTGCACACGGGGCAGCCGCTCAGCACGCCGGCCGAGTGAGCGCCGGGTGTCGTTGAGTCGCGCCGGCGTCGACGGCGGCAGGCCGGCATCGGTGGACGAGTCGCAGGCGCGGGAGCTGGCGTTCGAGTTCCTGCACGGCGACCGTGATCGGTGGCTGCACGTGCAGGGGGTCGCCGGCCGGGCTGAGGAGCTGCGTCCGGCGGTGCCCGCGGCCGACGGTTCGTTGCTGGTGACCGCGGCGTGGTTGCACGACATCGGCTACGCCGCGGCGTTGCGCGAGACCGGCTTCCATCCACTGGACGGCGCGCGGTTCCTGGCTCGGGCCGGGCATGCACGGGAGGCCGCGCTGGTGGCGCACCACTCCGGCGCCCGGTTCGTGGCCGAGGTCCGCGGGCTGGTCGCGGAGCTGGCCGGGTTCCCGTTCGTCGAGGACGCGCTGAGCGATGCGCTGACGTACGCCGACCAGACCGTCGGTCCGCGCGGGCAGCGGCTCCGCATCGCTGACCGGCTCGCCGAGGCGGTCCGCCGGCACGGCCCCGGCGCGCCCTCCTCGCTCGCGGCCCCACGACGCGACCCCTACATCTACGCCGCCGCGCGGCGCACCGAAGCCCGACTCTGAGTCACCGCGGCGGTCGATCCGCGGTGGCGCGCCGGTAGCGGTCGGCCAGGCGGCGTACGTGGTCGACGAGCTCGGTGGGCTCGGCGACGTGGAAGTCCAGGTCGAGCATGCCGACGTAGGCGGCGACGGTGGCGAGGCTGTCGGCGCCGGTGACCAGGATCGAGCTGTGCTCGTCCACGGTCTCGACGACCCCGACCGCGGGGTTGATCCGGGCGAGGACCGCCTCGGCCGGCGCGGCGACGGCGATGCGGGCGCGTACCTTCCAACCGGTCGAGGCGACCTCGCGCAGCACCAGGTCGGTGTAGTCGTCCGGCGGCGCCGTCGGGGTGAAGCGCGGGCCGCCCGGCGTCCGCAGCATGATCCAGTCGATGCGCAGCACCTGCCAGGACCCGCGTTCCGGCTCCCTCGCCACCAGGTACCACCGGCGCTCCCAGCTGACCAGCCGGTACGGCTCGACCTGGCGCGGCCGGTCGGCGGCCGGCGAGCCCGGATCGTGGTAGTCGAACCGCACCGAGACCCGGTCCCTGACGGCCGCCGCGAGCGTGCTCAGCAGCGCCGGATCGACCTCGGGGTCGGGGGCGTCGGTGCGGGTGTTCTCCGGCCCGGGCGAGACCGTGGCCGAGATCGCCTCCACCGAGCGGCGCAGCCGGTGCGGCAGCACCCGGTCCAGCTTCGCCAGCGCCCGCGCGCTGCTGTCCCGCATGCCGCTGATCCCGGCAGCCGACCGCAGCCCGACGGCGATCGCGACCGCCTCCTCGTCGTCGAGCAGCAGCGGTGGCAGCGCCGCCCCGACGCCGAGCCGGTAGTGCCCGGCCGGTCCCTGCACGGCGTCGACCGGGTAGCCGAGCCCGCGCAGCCGGCTGATGTCGTTGCGGACCGTACGGGTGCTCACGCCGAGCCGGCCGGCCAGCTCGGAGCCGGTCCAGTCCGGCCGGGACTGGAGCAGGGACAGCAGGCTGAGCAGCCGGACGGCGGGATCGCGCATCGGTCAAGAATGCCGGATAACTAGGAAGAGCTGCTGCCTAGTAAGTCCGTAGCGTCGTCGCCATGACCGAGACAGTGCGCGACACCGAGATCCGCCCGTTCGTGATCGACATCCCGCAGGCCGACCTGGACGACCTGGCCGACCGGCTGGCCAGGACCCGGCTGCCCCGGCCGGTCCCCGGCGACGGCTGGGACTACGGCACGCCGAACTCCTACCTGGCCGAGATGGTGGAGCGGTGGCGCACCACCTTCGACTGGCGCGCCCAGGAGGCGCGGATGAACGCCTTCCCGCACTACCGCACGCCGATCGACGGGCAGACCGTGCACTTCCTGCACGTGCCGTCGGCCGAGCCGGGGGCGATGCCGCTGCTGCTGGCGCACAGCTACCCGGGCTCGTTCGTCGACTTCCTCGACCTGATCGGGCCGCTGACCGACCCGGTGGCGCACGGCGGCCGGCCCGAGGAGGCGTTCTCGGTCGTGGTCCCGTCGCCGCCGGGATTCGGCTTCTCCACTCCGGTCGTCGACCGCGGCTGGACGGTCGCGCGCGTCGCCGGCACGTACGACACCCTCATGCGCCGGCTCGGGTACGACTCGTACGGGGTGCACGGCAGCGACAACGGCGCGCTGGTGGCCCGCGAGCTCGGCCTGCTCGACCCGCCCGGCTTCCTCGGGCTGCACGTGTTGCAGCTGTTCTCGTTCCCCTCCGGCGACCCGGCCGAGTTCGAGAAGCTCGGTCCGGCCGACCACGCGGGGCTGGAGCACCTGACCTGGTTCCAGTCCGTCGGCGGCTACAACGCGATGAACGCGTCCCGGCCGCAGACCGTCGCGGTCGGGCTGTCCGACTCGCCGGTCGGCCAGCTGGCGTACAGCGAGCTGTTCAACTCCTTCGGCAACGGCACCAGCCTGGTCACGCCCGACCAGATCCTCACCCAGGTCTCGCTCTACTGGCTGACCAACACGTCGGCGACGGCGGCGCGCTACTACTACGAGGAGGCCCGGGCCGGGACGGCGCCGGCCGTGAACACCGCCCGCACCGGGGTCGCGGTCTTCGCGGACGACTTCCAGACGATCCGGGCGTTCGCCGAGCGGGACAACTCGAACATCGCGCACTGGAGCCGGTTCGAGACCGGCGGCCACTACGCGGCCATGGAGGAACCCGCCGCCGTTGTCGGCGACCTGCGCGCGTTCTTCGCCGCAAGGTAGCCGGACCTGTCGCCTAGGTTCGGACGGTGGCGCCCAGGGTGATCGTGGTCAACGGCGGGTCGAGCTCCGGCAAGACCACCATCGTGCGACAGCTGCAGGGCATGCTCGCCGAGCCGTGGTTGGCCGCGAGCATCGACGACTTCGTCGACTCGCTGCCGCCCGCGCTGCAGGCCTCCACGGCGGGCTTCGATGTGGCCGCCGGCGGCGCCGTCGTGGTCGGGGAGGTGTTCAGGCGGCTGGAGGCGGCGTGGATGGCCGGCATCGCGGCCACCGTCCGGGCCGGCGCGCCGGTCGTCGTCGACGACGTCTTCCTCGGCGCCGCCGAGTCCCAGCAGCGGTGGCGGGCGGCGCTGGCCGGGCTGCCGGTGGCCTGGGTGGGCGTGCACTGCGATCCCGCGGTCGCCGGGCGGCGCGAGGCCTCCCGCGGGGACCGCGAGCCCGGGATGGCGGTCCGGCAGGCGACCGAGGTGCACCGGGGCGTCGGCTACGACGTCGAGGTGGACACCACGCGCACGAGCGCAGCGGACTGTGCCCGCACCGTCGTCGCTGAGCTGCGGCTCCGCTAGCAGAAAGGAGATGGGCCGGCGACGCACGGGGGGACGTCGCCGGCCGGCTCATCGAGCTCACCCGAGGGGGCGGCTGCAATCGATTGTGCACAGGTCTTGTCGCCAGTCCAGGGCTCGCCATACCTGAATCGGTTCCCCGTGCAGATCCCTGCGCCCAGCGGTCGTCCGGCCCGGCGCCCGGCCCGGGTGGTCCGGGCCGGGCGGTCCGGGCCGGGCGGTGCGAGCCGGGCGGTTCGAGCCGGGCGGTTCGACCGGTCAGTTCGACAGGGCGTCGTCGAACTGACCGGGCTGGTAGGAGCCGCCCTGGTAGTTCAGGATCACGCCGAGCCGGTTGGTGGCGTTGATCATGGCGACCAGGGAGACCAGCGCCGCGGTCTGGTCGTCGTCGTAGTGCTTGCGCACGTGCGCCCAGGTCTCGTCGGACACGCCCTCGTTCGCGTCGGCGAGCCGGGTGCCCTCCTCGGCCAGCGCCAGCGCGGCGCGCTCGGCGTCGGTGAAGACCGCGGCGTGCCGCCAGGCGGCGACCAGGTTGAGCCGCACCTGGGTCTCTCCGGCCGCCGCGGCCTCCTTGCTGTGGGCGTCGACGCACCAGCCGCAGCCGTTGATCTGGCTCGCCCGCAGCATCACCAGGGCCTGGGTGGCCCTGGGCAGCGGCGACTGGTCGATCGCCAGGCTGACGTTGAACATGCGCTTGCTGATCTTGGCGCCCACCTCGTTGGTGAGCAGGTCCAACCGGGGTTCCATGGCCTCGTCCTCACTCGTGGAGCTGCACTGGACGAGCACGAGATGCCGGTGACCCCGGTCCGCGTGACAGCGCGGGTACGAGACCTAGGCCACACGGGCCCGATGTCACAGGACGCCCGGCCGCGGTGTCTGGTGGTGACACGGACGAGAGCGAGGAGGCGCCGATGACGTCGCGGACCGGCGGCGGGGACGGCGGCGGGGACACCGGCCGGGACGAGCGGATGGACCCGGCCACGGAGACGTTCGTCGCCCACCGGAACCTGCTGTTCACCGTCGCGTACGAGATGCTCGGCTCGGCCGCCGACGCGGAGGACGTGCTGCAGGAGACGTGGCTGCGCTGGGCCGGCGTGGACCTCGACGCGGTGCACGACCGGCGTGCGTACCTCGTCCGGATCGCCACCCGGCAGGCGCTGACCCGGCTGCGCACGCTCGGCCGCCGCAAGGAGTCGTACGTCGGACCCTGGCTGCCCGAGCCGCTGCTCACCGCGCCGGACGTGGCCGAGGACGTCGTGCTGGCCGAGAGCGTGTCGATGGCGATGCTGCTGGTGCTGGAGACGCTGACGCCGACCGAGCGGGCGGTGTTCGTGCTGCGCGACGTGTTCGACCTCGGCTACGACGAGATCGCCGAAGCCGTCGAGAAGACCCCGGCCGCGGTCCGCCAGATCGCGCACCGGGCACGGGAGCACGTCGCGGCGCGCCGGCCCCGCGAGGTCGTCTCGCCGGCCGAGACCCGGCACGCGATGGAGGCGTTCCAGCGCGCCGCCGACACGGGCGATCTGCAGGAACTGCTCGATCTGCTGGCTCCCGACGTCGTCTTCCTCGGCGACGGCGGCGGCGTCGCGCGCGCCGTGCTGGCGCCGGTGGTCGGAGCGAGGAAGGTGGGTGCCGTGCTGGCCGCCGGACTGCGCCGGATCGACGCTGCGGCGCTGCAGCACGCCCAGGTCAACGGATACCCGGCGCTGGTGCTCCGGGTCGACGGCGAGCCCGACACCGTCGTCGCGGTGCGCCTCGACGGCGGACTCATCACCGGGCTGTACGCGGTCCGCAATCCCGCCAAGTTCTCCCACCTGGATCGGCAGACCGCGCTGAGCCGGTGAGTCGATCCGGTCGGGGGATCACCCGCCGTCGTCGTCCGGGTCCCGGGTCCTGCCGGCCCGGAACGGCAGGACGGCCCTGTCGCCGGGCCGCTCGGGCTCGGCGCCGTCGAGGCTGCGGGCCGCGATCTGCTCCTCCGCCGCGTCCTCGGCGTCGGCGGCCGGCGCCGGCTCGATGTCGTGGGCGCGCCGGGCCTCGCGGACGGCCAGGGAGATGGTGTGCCAGAGGTGGTCCTCGCCGATCTCGGCCATCAGCCCGGACCGGCGAAGCCCTCGGCGGACCGCCCACATGACCCGCACCAGGTAGAGGTCGATGCCCCGCGCGCGCAGCGCGGTCAGCAGGTCGGCGAGCGCGTCCGCGCTGGTGGTGTCCATCTGATGGGTCGCCTGCAGGTCGAGGACGAGCGCCGTCACATCGCCGGCGGCGTCGACCTCGGCCAGGATCGCGTCGGCGACCGGCGACGCGGTGACCCAGAAGACCGGCGTGTCCATCCGCAGCACCAGCACCCCGGGGACGGTGGCCCGTTCCGGGTGGTCGCGGATGCTGCCCCAGGCCGTCTTCTCCCCGGCCAGCCGGCCCATCACGTCGATCTCGACCCGGCTCGACCGGTACACCAGGCCGAGCACCGAGCCGGCCACCGCCAGCAGCAGCCCGTACAGCGGGCCGAACGCGAGCACGCCCACCGCGGCGACGCCGGCGGCAACGATGTCGTTGCGCCGCACCGTCGCGTACCGGCGCAGGGCCATGACGTCCATGAGCTTCCAGACCGCGTTGACGACGATCGCGCTCAGCACAGCCTTCGGCAGCTCGGAGAGCACCGGCGCGATCAGTGCGATGACGACGACGGCGAGCACGGCCGCGGTCAGGCCGGCGATCTGGGTGCGGCCGCGGGCGTCGGCGACGGCCGCCGTCTTGGACAGGCTGCCGGCCACCCCGAGGCCGCCGAACAGCCCGGACGCGACGTTGGCGGCGCCTGTCGCGCGCAGCTCCTGGTCGGCGTCGATCCGGTAGCCGCCACGGCCGGCGAACAGCCGGGCCGCGCTCAACCCCTCGGCGAGCCCCACCAGGGCCAGCGCGGCGCCGGAGCTGAGCAGCGCCGGGATGTCGGCGGCGGCCACGGACGGCACCGCCGGGGTCGGCAGCCCGCGCGGCACCGGGCCGACCACCTCGACCCCGTGCGCGCTGAGGTCGAGCGCGTTCGAGACGGCGAGGCCGGCGATCAGCACCAGCAGCGCCCACGGCACGCTGCGCGCCAGCCACTGGCCGCCGAACAGGATGAGCAGCGCCACCGCGGAGATCACCACGGTCGTGCCGTCGGCGTCGCCACGGCCGAGGCTGCCGCCGAGCGCCCCGACCCGCTCGACGACCCGGCCCTGCGGCGTCGGCACCCCGAGCAGGTGCGGCAGCTCGCCGAGAATGACCAGGACGACCAGCCCGAGCACGAACCCGGTCACGATCGGCTTGGACAGGAACTCGGCCACCCAGCCGATGCCGAGGAAGCCGGCGACGAGCATGACCAGCCCGCAGGCCAGCGCCAGCGCGGCCGTGTACGACGCCGCCTGCGCGGTCCCGGCCACCCCGAAGCTGGCCAGGAACGAGCCGGAGAGCACCGAGACCGTCGAGACCGGGCCGACGACGAGCTGCCGGGACGAGCCGAAGACCGCGTACGCCAGCAGGGCGAGCGGGACCGCGTACAGGCCGACCTGGACCGGCGCGCCGGCGATCGACGCGTAGCCGAGCGCCTGCGGCACGGCCAGCGCCGCGACGACGGCGCCGGCGACGAGGTCGCCGCGCATCCAGCCACGGTCGTACCGGGGCAGCCACTCGACGATCGGCACCCAGTGACGCCAGGTGCGCCCGGCCTGGTCGCTCATCGGCGGCAGGTACGGGTACGGGCGAGGACCACGGGCATGGCGCACCTCCACGTCTCGGCCGCCGCGTCCACTCCGCGGTCGTCGCCGGGTGGCTGACGGCTCCTCGGCGCGAGGGTCCCACCCGCGGCGCCGGTTCGGCACCGGGACGGGCGGCCCTGACCCGCGCGCCCCGGGGGACTGGCGCGGCGCGGTGTCCGGGGTCAATGCTTCGCAGAGCAAGTGTCCGCGTGCGAAAGGACGACGATGACCCCGCCCACCGAGGAAGACCTCGTCCAGCTCGAGAAGCGCCGCGCCGAGCTGCGCGGGCAGTATCTGCTGCCGGCCGCGCAACGCCCGGCGACGTCGGGGCGGGGGATCCACCACGCCGCCCTGATCTGCCGCGACGTCGAGCGGACGATCCAGTTCTACCAGGGCCTGCTCGGGTTCCCGCTCGTCGAGCTGGTGGAGAACCGGGACTACCCGGGCTCGTCGCACTTCTTCTTCGACCTCGGCAACAAGACCCTGCTCGGGTTCTTCGACTTCCCCGGCCTCGGCCTCGAGCAGGGCGTCGAGTCGATCGGCGCCGTGCAGCACATCGCGATCGCGGTGCCCCCGGACCGGCACGCCGAGCTGCGCAAGGTCCTCGACGACAACGGCATCCCGTACGACGGGCCGGCCCGCGGCATCCCCGAGTCGCTCTACCTGCGCGACCCGGACGGCATCGGCATCGAGCTGCTCAGCGACGAGCTCATGTACTTCGCCGGTCGCCACCTGGACCAGGAGTGATCTTCCTGCCGTCCGCCCATTGACACGGCACCGCGCCTGCGGTGTCGTGTGCAAACACGTTCGCTGCGCAACTATCTGCGGTACGAGCGTTGCCGGGCTGCCGAGCCGCAGGGTCGCGACTCGGCCTTGCGATAGAAGGGTGCGATAGGGCATGAGCGAGTGGAACGCGATGACGTACGAGGGCAAGGACACGATCCTTCGCGTCGTCAAACAGGAGGCCCAGCGGCTGTTCGCGCTCGCCGAGGAACCGGGTGCCTGGGAGCGGCCGACCGCCTGCGCCGGCTGGGCGACGCGGGACGTCGTCGGCCACATCGTCGACACGACCGAGGGCTACTTCGCCGCCTTCGACGCCGCCCGCGGCGGTGGCGAGGCGCCCGCGCCGTACGGGCTGCCGGCGATGCACGAGCGGGTCAACGAGATGGCGATCGGGTTCCGCCGGGTGCCGCAGGCGGAGATGATGGAGCGGCTGCGCGACGACTTCGCGAAGATGATGGGGATCCTGGAGCCGCTCGGCCCCGACGAGTGGACCGGCATGATGGTCTCCCACGCCTACATGGGCCCGGTGCCGGCGTTCTTCTACGCGGCCGGCCAGCTGATGGACTACGGCGTCCACTCCTGGGACATCCGGCAGGGCACCGGTCGCGCGCACGGGCTGCCGGGCGACGTCGCCGACCTCCTGGTGCCGTTCATGTTCGCGATCTGGCAGGGCACGGTGCTCTCCGACGCGGTCGACGAGCCGGGCGAGATCGGGATCAGGGTCACCGGCCGCAACGCCGGCGACTTCCGGGTCTCGGTCAGCGAGAAGGGGCTCGCGTACGAGCCGGGCGACATCGAGGAGCTGCCGGCGCGGATCGAGTTCGACGCGGGGAGCCTGGTGCTCACCGCGTTCGGCCGGGGCAACTTCGGCACCGTACGGGGCGACTTCGCGGCGGCCGAGCGCTACCTGAACATGTTCTTCCGCATCTAGGACCCGACCCGGGCGGGCCGGCCGGCGTAGGTCGCCGGCCGGCCGTCAGGACCCGGTCGCCGGCGGGCCGTCAGGTTCCGGTCGCCGGCCGGCCGTCGGGTTCCGGTCGCCGGCGGGCCGTCAGGTCCCGGTCGCCGGGGGGCCGTCAGGACCCGGCGTCGTACTCGCCGTCGGGGTGGCCGGTGGGCAGCCTGTGCCGGGCGATCCGCGAGGTCGGCGTGCGGGGCAGGGCGTCCAGCTCCTGCCAGTACCGCGGGACCTTGAACGCGGTCAGCCGCTGCGCCGACCACTCCCGCAGCGCGGCGAAGTCCGGCGACCGGCCCGGCGCGGGGACGACGAACGCCTTGATCTCCTCCTCGGACAGCTCCGAGGGCACGCCGACGACGGCGCACTCCAGCACGTCCGGGTGCTCCTGGATCGCCTCCTCGACCTCGGCCGGCGACACGTTCTCGCCGCGCCGGCGCAGCACCTCCTTCTGCCGCGCGACGAACGTGTACGTCCCGTCGGCATTCGGGGTGACCAGGTCCCCGGTGTGCAGCCAGCCGTCCTCGATCGCCCGCGCGGTCTCCTCCGGCATCTCCCAGTAGCCCGGGGTCAGCACGGGGTTGCGCAGCAGCAGCTCCCCGGTGTCGCCGGGGCCCAGCTCCTGCCCGTCCTCGCCGACCACCCTCGCCTCGTTGATCCGGCCAAGGGTCGGGTGCTGCCGCGCCGTGCCGAGCGTCCCGTACGGGCGGGAGCCGTGCGGCCAGATCAGCCCGTACGGCGACTCGGACATCGCATACCCGACCACGACCCGCAGCCCGAACCGGCGCTCGAACGCCTCCTGCCACTCGCGCGCCGGGGCCGGGCCCGTGTAGCACAGCCGCAGGTGGGTGTCGGCGTCGTCGGGACGTTCCGGCCGGCGCATGAGGATCTCCAGCATCGCGCCGATCGCGTTGAACTCGGTCGCCCCGTGCCGGCGGGCCGAGTCGAGGAAGCCGCTGGCCGAGAACCGCGGCAGCAGCACCAGGCCGGCGCTGCAGGCCAGTGAGCCCAACACCGAGTAGGCGATCGCGTTGAGGTGGAACAGCGGCAGCGAGGTCATCAGCCGGTCGTCGCGGTCGAGCTCCATCCAGTACGGGAAGCCCTCGCCGGCCAGCGCGTACGCCCGGTGGGTCTGCATGACCAGCTTCGACCGCCCGGTGGTCCCCGACGTCGGCATCAGCACGGCCAGGTCGTCCGGCCGGGCCCGGACCTGGAGCTCGGCGGCGCCGGTCGCCGCGCCGGCGAGCTCGTCCGCGGTCGCGCCGGGCACACCGGTGATCCCGGCCGCCTCGACCAGGCCGGCCAGCGTCGGGTCGGTGACGAGCAGCCGCGGGCGGACCTGGCCGGCCAGCCCGGCCAGCTCGACCGGGGCGCTGGCCGGGTTGACCGGCACCGCGACCCCGCCGGCGGCGATGACCGCGAGCAGGCACAGCAGGTACGGCGCGGTGTTGCGGGCGGTGACGAGGACCCGGTCGCCGTCGCCGACCCCGCCCGCGCGCAGCCGCTCGGCGACCGCGGCGATGCGTCCTGCGGCCCCGGCGAAGGTGAACTGCTGCTCGTCCGTGCGCAGCCAGATCCCGTCCGGGTCGCGGTCGGCGGCGGCCGCCAGCAGCCCTGGGATCGTCTCGGGCACGTTCAGGCACCGACTTCCGCGCGCGAGAGCACGGGTTGCAGTCTCAACTACCGCCCGGGCCGGAGGCAATTCGGCGCGTTCGGCCGACCGGACCTTCCGGCCGGAGACCCCCGAGGGCGATAGTGGGTCCTTTAGTGGGCGTTTGCCAACCGGATACGGGGTGCGTGCCATGGCGATCGTCACCAGCAGGCGCCCGCTGGTCGACCAACGGCACTGACCTGGTCCGTGTCGGCCGGCGCCGCGACCGGTGGGCTGCTCGAGCGGGACGACGAGCTGGAGCAGCTCAGCGGTTGGCTGGCCGAGGCGCGGTCCGGCCGCGGCCGGCTGGTCTTGGTCGGCGGCGAGACCGGGGTCGGGAAGAGCACGCTGGTCGACCATCTGCGCCGCCGGGTTCCTGGCGCGGTGCGGCAGCTGGTCGGCGCCTGCGAGCCGCTGGCGACCTCGGGCCCGCTCGACCCGCTGGTCGACATCGCCGCGGCGACCGGCGGTCCACTGGCGACGGCGGTGACCAGCGGGCAGCCACCCGACCGCGTCGCCGCGGCCCTGCTCGGCGAGCTGCAGCGGGTTCCCGGCGGCTGCCTGGTGGTGGTCGAGGACGTGCACTGGGCGGACGGCGCGACGCTGGACGTGCTGCGGTTCCTGGCCCGGCGCCTGCGTACGGTGCCGGCGCTGGTGGTGGCCACCTACCGGGACGACGCGGTCGGCGCCGACAACCCGCTGCGGATGCTCATGGGCGACGTGGCGGCCTTCCCGACCGTCCGCCGGCTGCCGCTCGCGCCGCTGTCGCCGGCCGCCGTCGCGATCCTCGCCCGCGGCAGCGGCCTCGACCCGGCCGAGCTGTTCCGGCGTACCGGCGGCAACCCGTTCTTCGTCACGGAGATCGTCGCGGCCGGGACGCTCGACATTCCGGACACTGCGCGGGATGCCGTGCTCGCCCGGGTGGCCCGGCTGTCCGAGCCGGCGCGGGCGCTGCTCGACGTGGTGGCGGTGATCGGCGAGGGCGCCGATGCCGGCCTGGTCGCCGAGGTCGCCGGGACGGATCCGGCCGCCCTGGACGAGTGCGTCGCGGCCGGGGTGCTGCGGCAGGCCGAGACCGAGTTCAGGTTCCGGCACGAGATCGCCCGGCTGGCCGTGGCCGAGGCGATCCTGCCGATGCGCCGCGCCCGGCTGCACCGGGAGGCGCTGCGCGCCCGGGTCGCGCGGGGCGAGGACGACCCGGCCCGGCTCGCCCACCACGCCGATGCCGGTGGGGACGCCGAGGCCACGCTCCGGTACGCGACCGCGGCGGCGGAGCGCGCCGCCCGGGTCGGGTCGCACGCCCACGCGGCCGCCCAGTATGAGCGGGCGCTGCGCGCCGGCGCCGCGCTGGACCCGGCCGCCCGCGCCGACCTGCTCGAACGGATGTCGTGGGAGAGCGCCGTCTCGGACCGGGTTCCGCCGGCGGTCGAGGCGTGCGAGCAGGCGCTGGCGATCTGGCGCGCTCGCGACGATGGCCTGCGGGTCGGCGACGGGCTGCGCTGGCTGTCCCGGCTGCAGTGGATGACGCACCGGGGAGCGGAGTCGCAGCAGACGGCGTCCGCGGCCGTGGAGCTGCTGGAGCGGCTGCCGCCCGGTCCGGAGCTCGCCCGGGCGTACGCCAACCTCGCGCAGCAGCGGGTCATCGTCGTGGACGTGCCGGGAGCGATCGCGGCGGGCGAGCGGGCGATCGCGCTGGCGGGGACGGTCGGCGACGCGCACACCGTCGCGCACGCGCTGATGAGCGTCGGCCAGGCGAAGCTGCTGGCCGACGACGACACCGGCGAGGCGGCCGTCCGGGACGGGGTCCGCCGGGCCCGGGCGATGGACGACGACGAGCTCGCCGCGCGCGGTCTCTACGGGCTGGTGCGCGCCCACCTCTTCGACCGCCGGTACGCAGCAGCCGAGGCGGTGATCGCCGACGGCGTCGCGCTGTGCGCGGACCGAGGGATCGAGTTCTGGCGCTACTACCTACTCGGCGGGCTGGCACTGTGCCGGCTGGAACAGGGCGACTGGGCGGAGGCCGAGCAACTGGCCTCGCTCGTCCTGACCACCACGCAGTCCACGGCGATCGCCCGGCGCATCTCGCCGTGCGTCACGCTGGCGGCGCTGCGGTTCCGGCGCGGGGAGCCCGGGGCGGCGGAACTCCTGACCGAGGCGGAGCAGCTGGCCGAGCAGATCGGCTGGGCCGGGTTCGGCCAGAGCCTGGCCGCGGCCCGGCTGGAGCGGGCGTGGCTCGGCGGCGGCGACGCGACCGTCACCGCCCGCGCGACGGCCGCCCTCGGCGAGCTGGTCGCGCTCGGCCGTCCGGCCGACCGCTGGCAGATCGGCGAGATCGCCTACTGGCTGTGGAAATCCGGCTCGCTCGGCACGCCATCCCCCGCGCTGGCCGCGGAGCCGTACCGGCTGCAGATCGACGGGAAGTGGGAGCTGGCCGTGGACCGCTGGACGGCGCTGGGCTGCCCGTACCAGGCGGCGTGGGCGTGCGCGGACGCCGACGAGGAGGGTGCGCTCCGCCGCGCGCTGGCGGCGTTCCGGCAGCTCGGCGCCCGTCCCGCCGCCGACCGGGTCTCGGCGCGGCTGCGGGCGCTCGGGGTCCGGGGTATCCCGCGGGGGAGCCGGGCGTCCACCCGGGCCAACCCCGCCAACCTGAGCCGGCGGGAGATCGAGGTGCTCAGCCTGGTCGCGAGCGGGCTGCACGACGCGGAGATCGCGGCCCGATTGGTGATCTCCGAGCACACGGTGCACCACCATGTGGCGGCGATCCTGCGCAAGCTCGGGACCGCCACCCGGGGCGGTGCGGCGGCCGAGGCCGTCCGTCTCGGTGTGGTCGCCCACGAGGGCACCAGAGATGGGCAGCCCGGCGGCGCAACCTAGCCAGTTCCGGCGATCTGCCTTGCGGTCCACCCGCCTACGGTCCGGGGCAACGTCACGACGCACGGGGAGGGCACGATGAGCACCGACGAGCAGAGCGTGATCGCCTTCGACCGGCCGGGAGCCGTCCGCCGTCCGTCACCGGACCCGCACCGGTTCCGGCGCGCGGGGGTCGACGGCGTCGAGCTGGAGTACGAGGTGCTCGGCACCGGCGATCCCGTCGTGCTGATCCACGCCGGCGTCTGCGCGGACTGGTTCGCGCCGTTGCTCGAGGAGCCGGCGCTGCGCGACGCCCACCAGATCCTCAGCTACCACCGCGCCGGGTACGCCGGGAGCGAGCGGGTCCAGGGCGAGCTCAGCATCGCCCGCCAGGCGGCCCAGTGCGCGGCGTTGATGCGCCACGCCGGCATCGGGCCCGCCCACGTCGTCGGTCACTCCAGCAGCGCGAACATGGCTCTCCAGCTGGCCCTCGACGCTCCCGAGCTGGTGCGGTCGGTGTCGCTGCTGGAGACTGCGCTGCTGGCCGTACCCTCCGGCCCGTACGCGGGCGAAGCCGTCGGCCGGTACCGCGCCGGCGACCGGGCCGGCGCGGTGGACGCCTGGATGCGCGGAGTCTGCGGGCCGAACTACCGGGAGCCGCTGGAGCGGGCCATCCCCGGCGCGTTCGACCAGGCGGTGGCCGACCTCGACACCTTCCTCGGGCAGGAGCTGCCTGCCCTGCGGGACTGGCCGTTCACCGAGCAGGCCGCGGCGCGGGTCGGCCGGCCCGCGCTCGCCGTGCTCGGCGCCCGCAGCGACGAGGTCTCCCCGGTCTTCCGCCGGCGGCACGAGCTGCTGCTGGCCTGGCTACCGGACGTCGAGGGCCACGTCCTCCCGGACGCCAACCACCTGCTGCACGTCCAGAACCCGCGAGGGATGGCCGAGCGGCTGGCGTCCTTCTTCGCGACGGCCGGCGACCGCCCTGGTGTCAGCGGCGGCGCAGGATCGAGCGGATCACCAGCAGGAAGGCGACGGCTACCAACTGGCCGCCGAGGATGACCTTGCCCAGGTCGAGCGCCGGCCGCCAGTCGACCTGGTCGCCGCGGACCACGAACACGCCAGCCGGGTGGGCCGCGAAGCCGTAGCCGCCGCCCGCTCCCTCGCCCTCGCCCTCCTCCTGCTTCGGACTGCGGCCCCGGCCGCCACCGCCACCGGCACCGCCGCGTATCGAGGCGGTGGGGATGATCGTCACCCCGTCGCGCTCGATCGGCTCACCGAAGACCCGGCGTACCTGTGCGGCCTCGGCCGCCCGCCCGAGGACCTCGGGTAGTTCCATGCCAAGCT
This sequence comes from Mycobacteriales bacterium, assembly GCA_036558285.1. Classification (GTDB taxonomy): domain Bacteria; phylum Actinomycetota; class Actinomycetes; order Mycobacteriales; family CADCTP01; genus CADCTP01. The sequence goes on from DATBFW010000221.1 coordinate 19,868, forward strand.
CCCTTCGGGATACGGAGTTCGAATCTCGAAGACTCCGCCGCGCGACCGGCAGTCGTCCAGAGAAATCCCGCCGTCAGCCGCCCTGCTTGGCGATCAGCCGCTCCAACTCGGCAACATCCGCGGGAGCCAGCCAGGTCTCCTCGAGCGGGCTGCCGCCGGCCCGCCGCACCGCCTCGGTCAGCGGACCGGCCCACATGTGCTCGATGAGTGCGACCGCGGCGGCCGACCCGGGCGGGACTGCGTCGGCCAGCGACCAGCCACCCTCCTCGCCCGGCTGGTCGGTCCCGTCGGTGTCGCCCTCCGCGGGCCGGCCCAGCAGCGCGGCGGCGAGCCCACCGAGCTCCGAACCGAGCTCGGGCGGCGCGCTGAGCGTCTCGAGCGTGCCGTCCGGGCCGCGGGAGACGAGCAGCAGATCCACGAGCCGGACGATCCCCGCCTCGCGCAGCCGGGCGAACTCCGCCAGCACCTCGCCGGAGAACGCCGGCCGCTCGAACCCGACCACCAGCACCTGCACCGGCCCCATCACGCGGTCACCCGCGCCCGCAGCTGCTCGTACTCGTCCGCGCTGATCACGCCGGAGTCGAGCAGGTGGCGCAACGAGGCGAGCGTGTCGGCGTGGCTCGGCAGCGGGCCCGGCGGCGGGCCTGGCGGCGGGCCCGGCGGCGGACCGGGCGGCGGCGGACCGGGCGGCGGCGGGCCGGGCGGGGGAACCGGTGGGCGGGCGGTGCGACCCACAACGTCGACGGCAGTGGCGACCGACGCCGGCGGTGGCCCGGGGTGGGTCACGGCGTACGCCTGGGCCGGCGAGAACCGGCCGCCGTAGTAGGGCACGTCGCCGGTCATCCCGGCCCGCCGCAACTGCCTGGGAACGAGAAGCATCAGATCCCTCCGCGCTGGGTGGCGTGATCAGGATGCCGCACCACGGCCGCCCTGAGGGCACCTTGACCGCGATCTCCTCCAGCCCGGCTGCTCGCGGTAGGTAGCCGACCAGGCGTCTTCGGTGACGGGCCGTGGCCGGAACCGGCCGCCCGCCTCTATGGTGACCAGCCGCGGGTCTGGCTTGGGTAGAGAGGCCGCGAGGTGATGGAGCTACTGGACCGATACGGGTCTGACCGCACGGCAGCCGGGGAGCCGGCTCGATGACCGATCACCGCCGGAGCGGGCGCCCGCTGTCCTGGCTGCTGCACCACCCGATCGTGCTGGTCGGCGCCGTCGCCGCCGTGCTGATCGGGCTCACCGGCGTCGCCCTGGCCACCCGGGGCGACGACCCCGGGTGACCAGCCGGGTTCGCGTCGGCGGGCTGACCGACATCGTCGAGCTGGTCGCCGGCGGCGAGTCCTGCTGGGGCCTCAACCGGAAGGGCGAGCTCGGCAACGGCGACACCACGGACCGCAGCAGCCCCACCGCGGTCAGCGGCATCGCCGACGCGCAGTATCTCGGGTCCGGCAAGTGGCACTACTGCGCGGTCCGCGCCGGCGGGTCGGTCTGGTGCTGGGGCGACAACCTCGGCGGGCAGCTCGGCACCGGCGGCGTGACCAGCGACCCCAACCCGACGCCGCGCGCGGTGCACGGCCTGCCCACCTCCTGACCGCTCCTGACTCCGGTGCCCGATCCCGACCCGCATGCCGCTGCCGCACGGTCGGCGGTCGGCATCCGGGCGATGCGGCCGGACGACTGGCCGGCGGTCGCGGAGATCTACGCGGAGGGCATCGCGAGCGGCGACGCGACGTTCGAGACGGAGGTCCCGAGCTGGGCCGGCTGGGACGCCGCGCACCTGCCCGACCACCGCCTCGTCGCCGAGCTCGACGGCACCGTCGTCGGCTGGACCGCCGTCTCGCCGGTGTCCGGCCGGTGCGTCTACGCCGGGGTCGTCGAGAACTCCGTGTACGTGGCCGAGTCGGCCCGCGGCCGCGGCGTCGGGCGCCGGCTGCTCGCCGCGCTGGCCGAGTCGACCGAGAACGCCGGGATCTGGACGATCCAGACCGGGATCTTCCCGGAGAACGAGCCGAGCCTCGCGCTGCACCTGGCCGCCGGCTTCCGGGTGCTGGGCGTGCGGGAGCGGCCCGGGCAGCTGCGCGGCCGCTGGCGGGACGTCGTGCTGCTCGAACGCCGCAGCACCGTCGCCGGTCGCTGAGCACCCGCGGGAATGCACCCGGGGCACCAGTGGTTGGCGCGGACATCCGTACGGTCGTACGGATGTATGGAGGCGAGTCATGGTGTTGCAGCACGCACATCCGGTGGACCCGGACCGGGTGGCGCGGGCCCAGGAACGCGGAATCTCGGCCGACGACGCGACCCGGCTGTCCAGCCTGCTGTCGCTGCTGTCGGATCCGGTCCGGACGCGCATCCTGTACGCGCTGGACCTGGTCGAGGAGCTGTGCGTCGGTGACCTTGCGCTCGCGCTGGACATCAGCGAGGACTCGGCGAGCTACGCGCTGCGCCTGCTGCGTACGGCCGGGTTCGTGCAGACCCGCCGGCAGGGTCGGGTCGTGTTCTACCGGCTCGCGGACCGGTTCCCCGAGCCGCTGCTGGAGCACTGCCTGCGCGAGCTGATCTCGCTGTCCCGCGTCGCGTCCGAGGAGGAGGACCAGTCATGACCCACCACCCCGGCCACACGCCCGTGCCGGCCGAGCCCGCGCACCACGCCGACCACGGGTCCGCCGGTCACGGCCGCCTTGACCACGGCGGGCAGGGCGGGCAGGGCGGGCAGGGCGGGCACGGCGGGCACGGCGGGCACGGCGGCCACGGCGGGCACGGGGATCATGCGGCGCAGTTCCGGGACCGGTTCTGGTGGAGCCTGCTGCTCGCCGCGCCGGTGGTCGCGTTCTCGAGCATGTTCGCCGACCTGCTCGGCTACTCCCTGCCGGCCGGCACCGCCTGGATCTCGCCGGTCCTCGGCACGGTCGTCTACGTGTACGGCGGCTGGCCGTTCCTGAGCGGCGCGGTCGCCGAGATCCGAGCCCGGCAGCCCGGCATGATGCTGCTGGTCGCGCTCGCGATCACGGTCGCGTTCGTCGCCAGCGCCGCCACGTCCCTCGACGTCGGCGGGCTCGACCTGGACTTCTGGTGGGAGCTGGCGCTCCTGGTCGTGATCATGCTGCTCGGCCACTGGCTGGAGATGCGTGCCCTCGGCCAGGCGTCGTCGGCGCTCGACGCGCTGGCCGCGCTGCTGCCGGACGAGGCCGACCGGGTCGGCCCGGACGGCGCGGTCGAGTCGGTGCCGCTGACCGACCTGCGTACCGGTGACCTCGTGCTGGTCCGCTCCGGCGGCCGGGTGCCGGCCGACGGCGTCGTCGAGGACGGCGAGGCCGAGCTGGACGAGTCGATGATCACCGGCGAGTCGCGGCCGGTGTCCAAGCGGCCCGGCGACCGGGTCGTCGCCGGCACCGTCGCCACCGACTCGGCGCTGCGGGTACGGGTCACCGCGGTCGGCGAGCAGACCGCGCTGGCCGGCATCCAGCGGCTGGTCGAGCAGGCCCAGTCCTCCCGGTCGCGCGCGCAGGCGCTGGCCGACCGGGCGGCGGCCGCGCTGTTCTACTTCGCCTCGGCCGCGGGCGTGATCACGTTCGTGGTCTGGCTGCTGCTGGGCGAGCCGGACCAGGCGGTCGAGCGCACGGTCACCGTCCTCGTCATCGCCTGCCCGCACGCGCTCGGGCTGGCCATCCCGCTCGTGATCGCGATCTCCACGGCGGTGTCGGCGCGGGCCGGGATCCTCGTCAAGGACCGGCTGGCGCTGGAGCGGATGCGTACGGTCACCGCGGTGCTGTTCGACAAGACCGGCACGCTGACCAAGGGCCGGCCCGCGGTCACCGGCGTGGTCGCGGCGCCGGGGGAGGACGAGGACCGGCTGCTGGCGCTGGCCGGTGCGGTCGAGGCCGACTCCGAGCACCCGCTGGCCCGCGCCGTCGTGGCCGCCGCGACCGCCCGCGGTCCGGTGCCGGCGGCGGCCGGGTTCCGGTCGCTGACCGGGCGCGGCGTGCAGGCGACGGTCGGCGCCGAGGCCGTCGCGGTCGGCGGTCCGGCGTTGCTGCGCGCGACCGGCGCCGGGGTGCCGGCCGCGGTCGCCGAGCGGGCGCAGGAGTGGTCGGCCGCCGGCTCCACGGTCCTCTACCTGCTGCGGTCCGGCTCGGTCGCCGGCGCGCTGGCGCTCGCGGACGAGATCCGGCCGGAGTCCCGGCAGGCGGTCGACGAGCTGCACCGCCGCGGCGTCCACGTCGTGATGATCACCGGCGACGCCCGCCCGGTGGCCGAGGCGGTCGGCCGCGAGCTCGGCGTGGACGAGGTCTTCGCCGAGGTGCTGCCCGAGGACAAGGACGCGAAGGTCGGCGAGCTGCAGGCGCGCGGGCTGCGGGTCGCGATGGTCGGCGACGGCGTGAACGACGCCCCGGCACTGGCCCGGGCCGACGTCGGCATCGCCATCGGGGCCGGCACCGACGTGGCGATCGAGTCGGCCGGGGTCGTGCTCGCCTCCGACGACCCGCGCGGTGTGGTCAGCGTGATCTCGCTGTCGGAGGCCAGCTACCGGAAGATGCAACAGAACCTGGCTTGGGCCACCGGCTACAACGTGCTCACGGTGCCGCTGGCCGCCGGTGTGCTGGCGCCGGTCGGGTTCGTGCTGCCGCCCGCGGTGGGCGCGATCATGATGAGCCTGTCCACGATCGTTGTCGCCCTCAACGCCCAGCTGCTGCGCCGCATCAACCTCCGCCCGCCCGCGGAGCCTGCCCCGGCTCCGGTGGCACCAGCCGAGGTCGCCGCGGCGTCCCGGTGAGGGTCAGCGGGGTCAGCGGGTCGGGTTGGTGCCGGGGGCCAGGTCGGCCGACCACTTCTCCTCGATGCGGCCGAAGCGCCAGACGGCCAGCGCGGTGATCCAGGCCAGCACGAAGAACGCGACGATCGCGTAGCCGGCGTAGTCGAGCGGGATCGACGCGATCGCCGACAGCGGCCCGGAGTCGATCTTCGCCTGGTCCGCGAGCACGCCGATCAGCTCGATCGTGCCGATGATCAACGCCACCGCGACCGAGATCGACGTGATCGTGATGTTGTAGAAGACCTTCCGGACCGGCTTCGCGAACGCCCACCCGTACGCGGCGTTCATGAACACGCCGTCGGTGGTGTCCATCAGGCACATGCCGGCCGCGAACAGGACCGGCAGCACGAGGATCGCGTAGAACGGCAGGTTGAACGCCGCGGCGCCGCCGGCCAGGACGAGCAGGCCGACCTCGGTCGCGGTGTCGAACCCGAGCCCGAACAGCACACCGATCGGATAGATGTGCCACGGCTTGCGAACGGACTTGGTCAGCCCGCCGAGGAACCGGTTCATGAAGCCACGCTTGTTCAGGTGGTCCTCGAGCTGGGCCTCGTCGTACCGGCCGGTGCGCATCTCCCGGAACACCTTGAGAATCCCGAACAGCACGACCAGGTTGAGGATCCCCAGCACCCAGAGGAAGACGCCGGAGACCGACGCGCCCACGACGCCGGTGACCGAGTGCAGCGCGGAGTCGTCGCTCTCGACCTGACCGGCGAGCGCCTTCACGCCGACGGAGAGCAGGAACGCCAGCGCGAACACGATCGTCGAGTGGCCGAGGGAGAACCAGAACCCGACCGAGAGCGGCTTGCGGATCTCGGCACGTGCGACGCCGGCCGCCTCCCGCTCGCCGTTGTCGGCCATCAGCTTCCGCGTCGTGTTGTCGACGGCCGCGATGTGATCCGCGTCGAACGCATGCCGCAGCCCGAACGTGTACGCGAGGATGCCGACGCCGATCGAGAAGACCGGGTGGTCGCCGCCGAGCTGGTAGTGGTTCGGCACCACGAAGCCGAGCAGGACGCCGAAGCCGACGACGTGCAGCAGGATGATGAACCCGTACATTCCGCCCAGTGAGGTCCAGTCGCGCCGGGTCAGGCTGGCTCGAAACCGGGCGAATCGCGAGGCGTCAACGTCCGTGGTGCTGTCGCTCACCGGCCGGACCTCCTTCTCTGGGGGCCGTCGTGGGCATGCCTTCGTAACCCTCGTATATGAATACGCGGGTTGCAAGCCCGGCGGGGTGTGGCGCCGGACGCGTCCGGCGTGCCGCGCTCAGAAGCCGGTCGGCAGCGGGATTCCGAACCTCGCGCAGAGCAGCGGCACGTCGTGTAGGTCGTTCGGACGTGGCGCGTAGCCGGTTCGCCAGCGGACGGCCCACTCGGGCGACTCGCACGCGCCGAGCAGCGCGTCCACCACCCAGCCGCCGCCGACGCACGCGGCGACCCCGTGCTCGGCCAGCCCGCCGAGCAGCGTGGTCGCGTCGGCTGCGGTCACCGCGTGGCCGCTCATGCGTACGGCGGGACGAGCTCGACGCCGAGCCGGTCGTGCAGCAGCCGCATGTCGGTGTGGTCCTTGGCGGTCGGTGGGTAGCCGACATGGGTGCGGACCTGGGTCCGCGCGTCGACGCAGCGCACCGCGCCACCGCCGACGGTGCCGGCGACCGGCGGCGGGTAGTGGAACGGGCCGCCACCCGGCAGCGCCTGGTCACCCCCGCCGTCCGAGGTCGGCGTGACCAGGTGCAGGTCGACCTCGCGACCGGTCCCGTCGGCGACGGCCACGGCGGTGGGCCGCCAGTCGCGCAGCACGCGCGCGTAGCCGGCGGCGGCCAGCGCGGCGAGCACCGCGTCGAGCGCGGGCAGCGGCACGACCAGGTCGAGGTCGGAGTGCGGCCGGGTGCGCTCGCCGACCCAGCGCGTCGACGCCCCAGCCGCCGTCGACCCAGGCCTCGACACCGGCGCGGGCCAGCAGGTCGAGGACGGCGAGCACGTCCCGGGCATCCACCGGCTCAGCCGAGGCTGACCGGCACGCGGTGGTCGGTGGCGTCGAGGACGAACTGCGCGGACGGGACGGCGCGGAACAGACGGTGCAGTGCGGGCGCGGTGACGTCCGCGAGCGTCCATTCCTGCTCGCCGAACTCGACCGAACGGCGGGAGTAGACGGCCAACGCCCGATCCCGGGCAGGGCCGTGCGGCTCGCTCGCTTCGGCGTCGAGGTAGACGGCCTGCGCACCGCCGCTGCCGACGGCGGAGTCGAAGATCACGATGCCGACCTGCGGCCGTATCGCGATGTTCGTCGAGTGCCGGGCGTCGAGCTTGGAGGCCCAGACGAACTCGCGGTAGCCGTCGTGCGCGAACCAGACCGGCGACGCCCACGGCTTCCCGCTCGCGTCCGCGGTCGCCAGCGTCAGATACCAGGAGCCGTCGACGATCGACCGCCCCATCTCCACCGGGCTCTGGTCCATGTGCGCCCTCCTCGTGATCAGCGGACGGTACGGAACGGGCTGGCGAGCAGCGCGAGACCGGCCGCCGCGACCCCGCCGGCGCACAGCCACAGCGCCGAACGGTAGCCGACCGAGTCGGCGATCAGCCCGCCCAGCGGCGCGCCCACCACCACCGCGGCCCGGTTGATCGAGCGCATCGTCGCGTTGGTCCTGGCCTGCAGCCGGTCCGGCGTGATCGTCTGCCGGTAGGTCAGCTCCAGCGGGCTGGACAACCCGAGCCCGAATCCGTTGACCAGGTTGCCGAGCCCGGCGACCAGCAGGCTGCCGACCGGGGTGACCGCGATGATCGCGATACCGGCCGCCTGCAGCAGCCAGGCGAGCGGGATCGTCAGGCCGGCCCGGCCGGCGCGCTCGGACAGCCCGGCGCCGGCGAGCCCGCCGACGCCGGCCAGCGCGAGCGTCAGCCCGAGGCCGAACGCGCGGAACCCCAGGTGCAGCAGCCCGTACGGGACGTAGACCGCGCCGAGCGTCGCGTAGAAGACGAACCAGCCGTGGGTGCACAGCGACAGCGGCCGCAGCAGCCGGTGCCCGTACACCCAGGCGAGACCTTCGCGGATCTCCCGGCCGAGCGGGGCGCGGGCCGGCGCGGGTGGGTCGTCGAGCCGTACCCGGGCGATCAGCAACCCGGAGGTCAGGTACGTCCCCGCGTCGACGAGCACCGCCGCCGGCGCGCCGAGCACGCCCACCAGGCCGCCGGCGACCGCGGGACCGGCGGTGTCGGCGGCGGCCGAGCTCTGCGACAGCCGCGCGTTCGCCCGGGTGAGCGCGTCCCGGGGCAGCAGCCGCGGCAGGAACGACTGGTGCGCGGCGTCGTTGACCAGCGACAGCAGGCCGAACAGGGCGACCAGCGCGGCGAGCGTGGGCAGCGACAGCAGCCCCGGCCAGGCCAGCAGCGGCACCGCGCAGAGCAGCGCGGACCGGCCGAGGTCGGTGCCGACCAGCAGCGGCTTGCGCCGGGCCCGGTCGGCCAGCGCGCCGACCAGCACACCGAACAGCAGGTACGGCAGCCAGCGGGCGGCGTTGATCAGGCCGACCTCGGCCGCCGAACCGGACAGCGTCGTCACGACCAGCACCTGGATCGCGAGCGTGGTGATCGGAGTGCCGAAGTCGGACACGGTGCTGGCGGTCCAGAAGAGCCGGAAACCGGCGTGAGTCCGCAGCCGCATCGTGCCTGCGACCCTATCGACCGCCGCTTCGTCTGTTGCGGGCGATGCCCGCCGGTGCGCAGCACCGGACGCTGCCCGTGGGAGGGAACGTGGAGCCGGACGCGGGGAAGTCGGCGCGGGTGGATGCGGCGGCCGCCCGGGCCTGGGTGCTGGTCGTGGTCGGCTGCCTGCTCGCGGTCAACCTGCTCGAGCACCGGATCCTGCCGGGGGCGCCGGTCGCCGTGGCCGCGGTGCTCGTGCTGGCGATGGTCGCCGTCGCACGCGCCAGCGGGCTGACCCTGGCCGAGCTCGGGCTGGCGCGGGGAACGTGGGTGCGCGGGCTGCGGTGGGCCGCGGTGCCCGCGGCGGTGGTGGTGCTGGCCTGCGTGCTGGTGCTGGTCGTACCGGCGCTGGAGCACCGGATCGCGCCCGCGCCGGGCAGCTGGGGCGGGGTGGCGGTGCGCGTGCTCGTCACGCTGCCGCTGCTCACCGTGATCCCGGAGGAGCTGGCGTTCCGCGGGGTGACCTGGGCGCTGCTGCGGCGCGTCGGCGGCACCCGGGTCGCGACGATCGGGTCCTCGGTGCTGTTCGGGCTCTGGCACGTGCTGGCCGCGCTCGGCGGCGGGCCGGCCAACGAGACCGCGGCCGGGGCGCTCGGCGAGGGCGCCGTCGCCGTCGCGGCCCGGGTCGGCGGGACGGTGCTCGTCACCTTCCTCGCCGGGCTGCTGCTGTGCGCGCTTCGGGAGGGCAGCGGCAGTCTGCTGGCGCCGATCGGCGTGCACTGGGCGGCGAACGGGGCCGGGATCGTGCTGGTCCATCTCGTCGGTCCCTGACCACGCCACCGGCCGGCCGCGGTTCATCCGCCCTGGATGAGCCAGCGCCCAAGGCGCGGTCGGACACTGCGGCCGGCGCAGGGAGGCGGCATGACCACGCAGCCGGAGGATCTTCGCAGCGAGCCGGCCACGCGGCCCGGCGGCGGCGAGCAGAGCTCGCTCGCCCCGGATCCCACCCCCGAAGGGACGGGCACGGTGCCGCCCACGGAGCCGGCACCACCGCCGACGGCGACCGGCGATCCGACCGAGCCCGCCGCCGACGGAGAGCCGGCCGCCGCGGTGGCTACCGATGAGCCGGCCGCGACCGAGCCGGCCGAGGCCACCGGCAGCCCGGCGCAGACCGTCGCCGAGCCGGCCGCCGGGCCGGCGACCGATGAGCCGGCCGCACGGAGCGGCGGAGCGACCGAGGCGAAGGCGCAGAAGCGCCGGCGGCGGTGGTTCCGGTACACGTTGCCCGGTGCCGGCGGCGCCCTGCTGTTCACCTGCCTGGCCTTCACGCCGTCTCTGCTGCCGCGCGGCGCGGTCGTGCAGGGTCTGGTCTGCGGTATCTCCGCGGCGATCGGCTACGGCGTCGGTGTGGTCGCTGCCTGGGTCTGGCGCGCCTTCGCCGATCGGGACGAGCGCCCGGCGCGAACGAACGCGTGGCGCGTCTTCGCCGTGATCGCCGTCGTCGCACTGGTCGCGGCGTTCGTGCTGGGTCAGCGCTGGCAGGACGAGATCCGCGACCTCATGGGCGTGGCGGCCGGCAACCCCGCCGCCCTGCTGCTGGTGCCGGTGCTGGCCGCAGTCGTGTTCGTCGTGCTGGTCGGGATCGCCCGCGGGCTGCGCGGGATCTACCGCTGGCTGGCCCGGATGCTCGGCCACTGGATCGGGCCGCGCGCTGCCCGCGCGGTCGGCTGGGTCACGGTCGTCGGCGTCACCCTCGCGCTGGTCAGCGGCGTCCTGCTGGACGGGCTGGTGTCCGCCGCCGACCAGGCGTTCTCGGTGCGCAACGGCATCACCGTCGAGGGTGCGCAGCAGCCCACCGTCGAGACGCGGTCCGGCGGCCCGGGCTCCCTGGTCTCCTGGGACAGCCTCGGCCGCGAGGGCCGCAAGGTCACCGGCCTGGGGCCGACCGCCTCGGACATCTCCGCGTTCACCGGCGGCCCGGCGCTGGCGCCGATCCGCGCGTACGCCGGTCTCGAGTCGGCGTCGTCCACAGAGGACCGGGCGAACCTCGCCGTCGCCGACCTGGACCGCGCCGGCGGCTTCGACCGCAAGTATCTCGTCGTCGCCACCACCACCGGCAGCGGCTGGGTCGACCCGGCCGCGATGGACACGGTCGAGTACATGACCGGCGGGGACTCGGCGATCGTCGCGATCCAGTACTCCTACCTGCCGTCCTGGATCTCCTACCTGGTCGACCAGAAGCGCGCCCGGGAGGCCGGCCGTGCGCTGTTCGACGCCGTCTACAGCAAGTGGTCGACGCTGCCGCAGGACGACCGGCCGCAGCTGTTGGTGTTCGGTGAGAGCCTCGGCTCGTTCGGCGGCGAGACCGCGTTCAGCGGCGAGCAGGACCTGCGCAACCGCACGTCCGGCGCGGTCTTCGCCGGGCCGCCGAACTTCAACACGCTCTTCCGCGAGTTCAGCGACAATCGCGACCCGGGCAGCCTCGAGGTCGCACCGGTCTACCGGGACGGCCGGACGGTCCGCTTCGACGACCACCCCGGCCCGCCGATCGAGCCGGAGTCCGTCGCCTGGGCCGGGCCGCGGGTGCTCTACCTGCAGCACCCGTCGGACCCGATCGTCTGGTGGACCCCGCGGCTGCTGCTGACCGAGCCGGACTGGATGCGCGAGCCGCGCGGCCACGACGTCCTCGGCGCCGTGCGCTGGATCCCGTTCATCAGCTTCTGGCAGGTCACCGCCGACCTGCCGTTCGCCACCGAGGTGCCGGGCGGGCACGGCCACAAGTACACGTCCGAGTACGTGGACGCCTTTGCGACCGTGATCCAGCCGCCCGACTGGACCGAGGCGAAGGCGGCCCGCCTGCGCGAGATCGTCTCCGGCGTCGACTGAGCCGCGCCCCGGCGGCGCGGGTCGCTGCGGCCGGTCGGACAATGGCCCGGTGACGGTGCCGGCGGAGCGGCTGGCCGAGGCGGTCGCCGCGGCCGGTCCGGTGCTGGTCGACGTCGGCTGCGGGGACGGCCGGCACACCGTGCGCTGGGCCGAGCGCCGGCCGGACGCGCTGGTCGTCGGCCTGGACGCGGAGACCACCCGGCTGGACCGGTCGGTGGCCGCGGCGCGGAAGCGGAAGCTCGCGGTCGTGTTCGTGACGGCGGCGGCGGAGCACCCACCCGAGCCGCTGCGGGGGCGGTGCGCGGAGATCGCGGTCGTGATGCCGTGGGGCTCGCTGCTGGACGGCGTCCTCGGCGCCGATCCGGACGTGCTGCGCGCGGTGCTCGGGCTCGGTGCGCCGGGCGCGATCCTGGACGCCGTGGTCAACGTGCGGCCCTGGGACGCGCCGGCCTCGGTCGACCGCAAGCTCGCCGCGACGCCGGAGCCGACGGCCGAGCACCTCGAGCGGCTGGTCGGCGTGTACGCCGAGCTGGGCTGGACACTGAAACCGGCCGGCCCGGTCACCGACGCCGAGGCCCGCCGGCTCGGCTCGACCTGGGCGTCCCGGGTCGTCGCCGCCCGGGCCAGCCGGCTGCTGCGGCTGCGCGCGGTGGAGAAGTCGTGACGCCGGTACGGCTGACCGCGGCCGGCCATCCCGCGGTGACCGGCCGGCACGACAAGACGCTGGAGCTGACCGCCGCCGGCTCGATCACCGCCAGGGCGACCTGCATCCTGGCCGTCTCGGCGGGTCCGCTGCCGGGCGGGCTGCCGATGCTGCGCGAGCGGGTCCGGCTCACGCTGTCGGCCGGCCGGGTCAGCGCCGCGGTCGAGGGCGAGGTCAACCCCGGCTGGCACTCGGCCGAGTCGCTCATCGCCCGCCGCAGCGGGCGGCTCGACGCCGACACCTACCTGGCGAACGCGACCGCGGCCGCGGTCGACCTGCCGGCCGAGCTGCTCGCCGCGTTGCGCGATCCCGCGGCGACGGTCGAGGTGAGGGTCGAGGAGGTGGGCACGCCGACCCCGGTCGTGCTGGTGCTCACCGGAGGCCCGGCGACGGACGAGATCGCCCGGCTCGCCGCCCAGGCCGACCTGGTCGTGGACCTCACCGCCCGCGGCGCGCCGCCGCCACCCGTGCCGCTCACCGCACCCCGTCGGCACGGCGTCCCGACCGGGGAGGCGGCCCGCACGACGGTCGTCCTCACCGAGGATCCCGCCGCCGCGCTGCCGCTGACGGCAGGCAACCGAGTCGTCCTCTGGCCCCCGAACCCGGGCGCCGACCTGCTGCTGTCCGCCGGGCGACCGCCGACGCCGCTCCTGCAGGCCGGCACGGCAAACCGCGACCTCGCCAGGCTGCTGGCGGCGACTCCGGCGCCCGCGCTCGTCGACCTGGCCGGTGCCGACCCGGCCGAGCTCGCCCCCGACCACACCGTCCTCGCCGATGCGCCCGAGCTCGGCTGGGGCGTCCGGGCGACCGACGGTGCGCACGCGCGCCACGTCGTGCTGGTCCCGCGGGCGACGGACAAGGTCGGGGTGGAGGCGGCGGAGCTGGCCCGGTTGCTGCGCGCGGCCGGGCGGTCCGGGCGGGACACCGCCGCCGAGCTGGCCAGGCTCGGCGTACCGCGGCGCGAGGCATACCGGCTCGCCGCGGATTCGGGTCGCGACCCTCGATAGCATCGGCGTACCAACCCGAGCACCACCGTGCACCAGGAGGAACCGTGTCGTCGCAGCCGTACCCGTCCGCCGTTCCCGCCAGCGTGGTGGTCGCGGCCGGCACGACGGCCGCCGACGCGCTCGCCGCCGCCGGGGTGCCGCTGACCGGCCCGTCCGGCGCGGTCGTCGTGCGCGACCTCGCCACCGACGCGCTCAAGGACCTCGACTGGGTGCCGGACGAGGACGCCAGGGTCGAGCCGGTCCCGCTGGACTCGGGCGCCGGCCGGTCGGTGCTGCGGCACTCCACCGCGCACGTGATGGCGCAGGCCGTGCAGGACCTGTTCCCGGGCACCCGGCTCGGCATCGGCCCGCCGATCGAGAACGGCTTCTACTACGACTTCCTCCCGGACCGCCCGTTCACCCCGGACGATCTCGCCCGCATCGACAAGCGGATGCAGGAGATCGTCAAGGCCGGGCAGCGCTTCTCCCGCCGGCCGGTCTCGGACGACGAGGCGCGCGCCGAGCTGGCCGACGAGCCGTTCAAGCTGGAGCTGATCGGGCTCAAGGGCGCGGCCGAGGACACCGAGGGCGCCTCGGCCGAGGTCGGCGCCGGCCAGCTGACCATGTACGACAACCTCGACCGGGACGGCGCCACGGTCTGGACCGACCTGTGCCGCGGCCCGCACCTGCCGTCCACCCGGCTGATCCCGGCGTTCAAGCTCACCCGCTCCGCCGCGGCGTACTGGCGGGGGTCGGAGAAGAACCCGCAGCTGCAGCGGATCTACGGCACCGCGTGGGAGAGCCGGGACGCGCTCAAGGAGCACCTGCGGCTGCTGGCCGAGGCGGAGAAGCGCGACCACCGCCGGCTCGGCGCCGAGCTTGACCTGTTCAGCTTCCCGGACGAGATCGGCTCCGGGCTGCCGGTGTTCCATCCCAAGGGCGGCATCATCCGGCGCGAGATGGAGGACTACTCACGCCGCCGGCACATCGCCGCCGGATACGAGTTCGTCAACACCCCGCACATCACCAAGGGCCACCTGTTCGAGGTCTCCGGCCACCTGGACTGGTACGCGGACGGCATGTACCCGCCGATGCAGCTCGAGGGCGCGCAGTACTACCTCAAGCCGATGAACTGCCCCATGCACGACCTGATCTTCGCCGCGCGCGGTCGGTCGTACCGGGAGCTGCCGCTGCGGATGTTCGAGTTCGGCACCGTCTACCGGTACGAGAAGTCGGGCGTCGTGCACGGGCTGACCCGGGTGCGCGGGCTGACCATGGACGACGCGCACATCTTCTGCGCCGAGGAGCAGGTCGCCGACGAGCTGCGGTCGCTGCTCACCTTCGTGCTCGACCTGCTCGCCGACTACGGGCTGGACGACTTCTACCTTGAGCTGTCCACCCGCAACCCGGAGAAGTCGATCGGGTCGGAGGAGGTCTGGGAGGTCGCGACCGAGACCTTGCGGACGGTCGCCGAGGGGTCCGGGCTGGAGCTGGTGCCCGACCCGGGCGGCGCCGCGTTCTACGGCCCGAAGATCTCCGTGCAGGCCAGGGACGCGATCGGGCGGACCTGGCAGATGTCGACCATCCAGCTGGACTTCATGCTGCCGGAGCGGTTCGAGCTGGAATACCAGGCCGCGGACGGGTCCCGGCAGCGGCCGGTGATGATCCACCGGGCGTTGTTCGGCTCGATCGAGCGGTTCTTCGGGATCCTCACCGAGCACTACGCCGGCGCGTTCCCGGCCTGGCTCTCGCCGGTGCAGGCGGTCGGGATCCCGGTCACCGACGCGCACGTGCCGTACCTGTCGGCGTTCGCGGAACGGCTGCGCGCCGATGATGTCCGGGTCGATGTCGACACCTCCGACGACCGGATGCAGAAGAAGATCCGCACCTGGACCAAGCAGAAGGTGCCGTTCCTGCTCATCGCCGGGGACGACGACGCCGGTGCGGGCACCGTGTCGTTCCGCTACCGCGACGGCTCGCAGCGCAACGGTGTGCCGCTGGACCAGGCGGCCGAGGAGATCCTGGCGACCATCCGCGGCCGGGTGAACGCCGGCCCGTCCGCCGCGCTGTTCGACGAGGCCGAGGCGGCCGAGCCCGGCGCCGACGCGGGTACGGCGGTCGAGGCCGCCGCGGCCGGGGAGGCCGCGGCCGAGCGGGCGGCGGTCGAGCGGGTCGCGGCCGGCGACGGAATCTCGGGGGAGGGGAGCGCGCCGGCGTGACGGGCGCGGCGGGCGGACCGGAGCTGACCGGCCAGGACGGCGTCGGCGAGCCGGACGCGTTCGAGCGGCTGTGGACCCCGCACCGGATGGCCTACATCAAGGGCGAGGGCAAGCCGGCCTCGGCGGACGAGTGCCCGTTCTGCCGGGCGCCGAAGCTGTCCGACGAGGACGGGCTGATCCTCGCCCGCGGCACGCAGGTCTACGCGGTGCTCAACCTCTACCCGTACAACTCCGGGCACCTGATGACCGTGCCCTACCGGCACGTCGCCGACTACACCGACCTGACCGAGGACGAGTACGGGGAGCTGGCCGTCTTCACCCGGCAGGCGATGACCGCGGTACGGGCGGCCAGCGGCGCGCAAGGCTTCAACATCGGGATGAACCAGGGCGCGGTGGCCGGCGCCGGGATCGCCGCCCACCTGCACCAGCACGTGGTGCCGCGGTGGGGCGGCGACACGAACTTCATGCCGGTGGTCGGGCACACGCGGGTGCTGCCGCAGCTGCTCAGCGACACCAGGGCGATCATCGCCGCCGCCTGGCCGACCACCTGACCACGGCCGCCCGCCGCACCGGCCCGCCCGGTCGTCACGCTCCGGGCGGGCCCCGTTCCGGTGCCGGCCTCAGTCCTGGCTGGCCGCCGACATCGCCTTGCGCGCCTCGTGTTCCGGCATCGGGTCGTGCCGCAGGTATCGCCGGGTGAACCGGCCGGTTCCCGCCGTGATGGAGCGCAGATCCACCGCGTACCGCAGCAGCTCGATCTCCGGCACCTCGGCGTTGACCACCGACCGCTCGCCGCCGATCGACTCGGTGCCGGTGACCCGGCCGCGCCGGCCGGACAGGTCGCTCATCACCGCGCCGACGTACTCGTCCGGAACGGTGACCGAGACCGACTGCAACGGCTCGAGCAGCGAGATCGTGGTCGCCTTCGCCGCCTCCCGCAGCGCCAGCGCGCCGGCCACCTGGAACGCGGCGTCCGACGAGTCGACGCTGTGCGCCTTGCCGTCGACCAGGGTGACCTTGAAGTCCACCACCGGGAACCCGGCGGCGACCCCGCGCTCCATCTGCTGCCGCACGCCCTTCTCCACCGAGGAGTGGAACTGCACCGGCACGGACCCGCCGACGACCTTGACCTGGAACTCGAACCCGCCGCCGGTCGGCAGCGGCTCGACCTCGATGTCGCAGATCGCGAACTGCCCGTGGCCGCCGGACTGCTTGACGTGCCGGCCCTTCGCCGACGCCTTGCCCGCGAACGTCTCCCGCAGCGGCACGACCACCGGCACCGTCCCCAGCTCGACCCCCTGCTCGCGCAGCCGGTCGAGCAGCACGTCGGCGTGCGCCTCGCCCATGCACCACAGCACCAGCTGGTGGGTCTCGGCGTTGCGCTCGAGCCGCAGCGTCGGGTCGCCCGCGGTGAGCTTGGTCAGCCCCTTGGCCAGCGAGTCCTCGTCGGAGCGGGTCTTGGCCTGGACCGCGATCGGCAGCAGCGGCTCCGGCATGTCCCACGGCGCGACCAGCAGCGGCTCGTCCTTGGCCGAGATGGTGTCGCCGGTCTCGGCGCTGGCCAGCTTGGTCACCGCGACGATGTCACCGGCGACGGCGAAGTCGACCGGTCGCAGCGTCGCCCCGAGCGGCGAGAACAGGTGCCCGACGCGCTCGTCGGCGTCGTGGTCCTCGTGCCCGCGCTCGGCCAGCCCGTGGCCGGCCACGTGTACGGACAGGTCCGGCTTGAGCGTCCCGGAGAACACCCGCAGCAGCGACACCCGGCCCACGTACGGGTCGACGGTCGTCTTCACCACCTCGGCCACCAGCGGACCGGCCGGGTCGACGGCGAGCGGCTCGTGCGGGCTGCCGTCGATGTCGGTCACCGGCGGCAGCGCGTGCTCGGCCGGGGTCGGGAAAGCGCTGGTGAGCACCTCGAGGATGGCCTCGGCGCCGAGCCCGGAGGAGCCGCAGGCGGCCAGCACCGGGTAGAACGAGCCGCGCGCGACCGCGGTCTCCAGGTCGTCGATGAGCGTCTCGATCGGGATGTCCTCGCCGCCGAGGTAACGGTCCATCAGAGACTCGTCCTCGGACTCGGCGATGATGCCCTCGATCAGCTCGTTGCGCGGACCCTCGATGAGCTCCAGGTGCTCCGGGTCGGCCGGCCGCTCGACCAGGCTGCCGCTCGAGTAGTCCTGCACCGTGCGCGACAGCAGCCCGATCAGGCCGCCGATCGTGCCGTCGTCGGCGTGCAGCGGCAGGTAGAGCGGCAGCACGTTGTCGCCGAACACCCGGCGGCAGACCGCGACCGACTCCTCGAAGTCGGCCCGCTGGTGGTCGAGCCGGGTCACCACGACCGCCCGCGGCATGCCGACCGCGGCGCACTCCTCCCAGAGCGCGATCGTGGTCGCGTCGACGCCGTCGACGGAGGAGACCACGAACATCGCGGCGTCGGCGGCGCGCAGGCCCGCGCGCAGCTCGCCGACGAAGTCCGCGTAGCCGGGGGTGTCGAGCAGGTTGACCTTGATCCCGTTGTGCTCGAACGGGGCGACCGACAGCGACACCGAGCGCTGCTGCTTGACCTCGGCCGGGTCGGAGTCGGACACCGTGGTGCCGTCCGGCACCGTGCCGGCCCGCGGGATCGTGCCCGTGGCCAGCAACAACCCTTCTACGAGGGTGGTCTTGCCGGAGCCGGAGTGGCCCACGACCGCGACGTTGCGGATCTGCTCGGGGCGGTCGACCGCCGCCGCCGCGACGACCGCCCCACGGTCAGCTCCCTTGGTGGACCCTTTCGACGCCATTGGCCGCCTCCGGTCGTCTGTGCTGGTCTCCGCGTTCTGCGATTCGACACCCTCCGGCTGTTCACCGACAAGACTTCCGACGGACTTGGCAGGGAAACACCGCCGTCCCGGCGGGGAACGGCTGGACGGTCGGGCCCCGCCGCGTACCCCCGCACCACTAAGGTGGGCCGCACCATGACCGGTCTCTTCTCCCGCGGCCTGTTCTCCCGCAGCGGCTGGGGACGGGTGATGGGGCCACTGATCCGCTGGCTGGTCAAGCACGGCGTCACCGCGAACACGGTGACCGTGGTCGGCACGCTCGGCGCGATGGCCGGCGCCCTCGTCTTCTACTCCCGCGGGGTGTTCTTCGTCGGGACGCTGGTCATCTGGGCATTCGCGATGCTCGACTTCGTCGACGGCTCGGTCGCCCGGGCACAGGGCGGCTCGACGGTCTTCGGCGCGGTGCTCGACTCGACCCTCGACCGGGTCGTCGACGCGGCCGTGTTCGGCGCGCTCATCTGGTGGTTCGCCGGCGCCGGCGACTCGACACCGCTGCTGCTGGCCTGCCTGCTCTGCCTCGTCCTCGGCTCGATCGTGTCCTACGTCAAGGCCAGGGCCGAGGGCGCCGGGCTGCGCTGCGACGTCGGGCTCATCGAGCGGCCGCAGCGGCTGACCACCGCGCTGGTCGGCACCGGCCTCGACGGGCTCGGCGTGCCGTACGTGCAGGCGATCGCGCTGTGGGCACTGGTAGCGCTGTCGGCGTACACGGCGTGGCAGCGGCTGGTCGAGGTGCACCGGCAGTCCCGGGCGGTGCAGCAGGGGTGAGCGTGCGGGATCGGGCGGTCGACGGAGCCTTCGCCGCCGGCTGGGCCGCGGTACGAGCACTGCCGCAGCCGGTCGCGTCGGCCGCGTTCAGGGCGGTCGGCGAGCTGTCCGCGCGCCGCGACACCCGCGGCGTGCGCCGGCTGCGGGCGAACCTGGCCCGGGTGGCCCCGCCCGGTACCGACCTGGACGCGCTGGTGCGCCAGGCGATGCGGTCGTACTCGAGGTACTGGATGGAGACGTTCCGGCTGTCCCGGATCACGCCGGAGACGGTGCGCGAGCGCACCGAGGTGATCGGCGGCGACATCCTGGACAAGGAGCTGGACAGCGGGCGCGGCGTGATCCTGGCCCTGCCGCACTGCGGCAACTGGGAGGCGGCCGGGGTCTGGCTGCTCGACCACGGCCACCCGCTGAGCACCGTGGCCGAGCGGCTGAAGCCCGAGTCCCTGTACGAGCGGTTCGTCGCATACCGGGAGAGCCTCGGCATGGAGGTGCTGCCGCTGACCGGCGGCGACCGCTCGCCCAGCGACGTGCTCAAGGACCGGCTGCGCGAGGCCGACCGGGTGGTCTGCCTGCTCGCCGACCGGGACCTGACCAAGCGCGGGATCGACGTCGAGTTCTTCGGCGACACCGCGCGGATGCCGGCCGGGCCGGCGCTGCTGGCCGCGACCACCGGCGCCGCGCTGCTGCCGGTCGGGACCTGGTTCACGCCGGGCGGCTGGGGCATCCGCATCCACCCGGAGGTGCCGATCGCGGGCGACGGCCGGCTGCGGGACAAGGTGGCCACCGCGACCCAGGAGGTCGCGGACGCGTTCGCGGCCGACATCGCGCTGCGCCCGCACGACTGGCACATGCTGCAGCGACTCTGGCTCAGCGACCTGCCCGGCGGCGACCGCGCCGGCGCCGGCGAGCCGGCTGCAGACGAGCCCAGCGGCGCGGGGTGAGCGGATGCGGGTCGGGTTGGTCTGTCCGTACTCCTGGGACATCCCCGGGGGTGTGCAGGCGCACGTCCGGGACCTGGCCGAGGCGCTGATCGACCTCGGCCACGAGGTCTCGCTGCTGACCCCGGCCGACGAGGACACCCCGCTGCCGCCGTACGCGGTCTCGGCCGGGCGGGCGCTGCCGGTCCGCTACAACGGCTCGGTCGCCCGGCTGCAGTTCGGCCCGGTGTCCGCGGCCAGGGCCCGCCGATGGCTGCGGGAGGGCCGGTTCGACGTGCTGCACCTGCACGAGCCGTCGACGCTGAGCCTGTCGCTGACCGTGCTCATGCTCGCCCGCGGGCCGATCGTGGCGACCTGGCACAGCTCGATGACCCGGTCCCGGACGCTGTCCGCACTCGCCGGTCCGCTGCAGCCGTTCCTGGAGAAGATCGGCGGCCGGATCGCGGTGTCGGTGGCGGCCCGGCGACTGCTGGTGGAGAGCCTCGGCGGCGACGCCGTCGAGATCCCCAACGGCGTGGCCGTCGCCCACTACGCCGACGCCACGCCGCTGACCGGCTATCCGCGGCCGGGCACGGTCGGCTTCCTCGGCCGGTACGACGAGCCGCGCAAGGGCATGCCGGTGCTGCTCGACGGGCTGGCCCGGCTCGCCCCGGACCGGCCCGAGCTGCGGC
Organism: Mycobacteriales bacterium; assembly: GCA_036558285.1. Classification (GTDB taxonomy): domain Bacteria; phylum Actinomycetota; class Actinomycetes; order Mycobacteriales; family CADCTP01; genus CADCTP01. The sequence goes on from DATBFW010000221.1 coordinate 40,303, forward strand.
TGCTGGTCGCCGGCCGCGGTGACGCCGACGACCTGCTGTCCGAGCTCCCGCCGGCGCTCGCCGGCCGCGTCGAGCTGCTGGGCCAGGTGAGCGAGGCGGACAAGGCGCGGATGCTGCGCTCGGTCGACGTCTACTGCGCGCCCAACCTCGGCGGCGAGAGCTTCGGGATCATCCTGCTGGAGGCGATGGCGGCCGGCGCCCCCATCCTGGCCAGCGACCTCGACCCGTTCCGCCGGGTGCTCGACGACGGCCGGGCCGGCACGCTGTTCCGCACCGGCGACCCGGCCGCGCTCGCGACGGCGCTGGCCGGGCTGCTCGACGACCCGGACCGGCGGCAGCGGCTGGTCGGGATCGGCACCGAGGTGGTGGCCGGGTACGACTGGCCGGTGGTGGCCAAGCAGATCGTGGCCGTGTACGAGACGGTGGTGGCCGCGGACCCGGTGCGGGTGAGCCCGGACACGTCCGCTACCCCCGATCTACTCGCAGAGTGACCGGACCGCCTACTCTGATCACTCGTGGAGGTGATAATCGCGGCCGTCGCCGTGACCGTCGTCCTCTTCGCCTGGGTGAGCTGGACCGTCACCCGGCTGGACCGGTTGCACGGCCGCACCGCGCTGGCCCGCTCCGCGCTGGACGCCGCGCTCGTCCGGCGGGCGGCCGCGCTGCAGGCGCTGGCCTCGCACCCGGACACCGCGCTCGGCCCGCAGCGCGAGGCGCGGCTGCTCGAGCTGGCCGCCGCCTCGCTGGACGCCGACGACAGCACCCGCGAGGCCAGCGAGAACGACCTGTCCCGGGCCCTGCGTGACATCCCGTCCGGCGCCGACCCGGCACTGCTGGCCGACCTCACCGACGCGGCCCGCCGGGTGGCGCTGGCCCGCCGGTTCTACAACGACGCCGTTCGCGACACCGTGTCGCTGCGCCGCCGCCGGATGCCCCGGCTGCTGCGCCTCGCCGGGGCCGAGCCGCTGCCGGCCTTCTTCGAGATCGACGACACCATCCCCGCGCCGGATCCGGAGCGGACGCAGGGATAGGGTCGCGCCTCCGGCAGGAGGTGGGCGTGCGGCGGATCGGTCTCGGGTGCATCGCGCTGGCGTTGCTGGCGGGCTGTTCGAGCGGTGGCAACCCGGCCGCGGCACCGAGCCCGACGGCCGCGAGCCCGACCCCGAGCCCGACCCCGTCGCCGACACCCACCCCGAAGCCCACGCCGAAGCCGCCGGCGGTGAACCCGCTGACCGGCCTGCGCGGGGTGCCGAAGCAGCCGGTGGTCGTGGTCAAGATCGACGACACCGCGAGCGGCCGGCCGCAGATCGGGCTGGAGTCCGCCGACCTCGTGTACGTCGAGCAGGTCGAGGCCGGCCTGACCCGGCTGGCCGCGGTCTTCGCCAGCCGGCACCCGGGCGTGGTCGGCCCGGTCCGCAGCGTCCGCAACGCCGACCCGGAGCTGCTGGCCACCTACGGCCGCCCGGCGCTGGCGTACTCCGGCGGCGCCGCCGGGCCGGTCGCCGTGCTGCGCCGCTCGCCGGTGCTCGACGCGGGACCCCAGCGGGTCGGCGGGGCGTACCGGCGGCTGACCACCCGGCACGCGCCGTACAACCTCGTGGTCGACACGAGCCGGATCGCCGCCGCCGCGGTCGGGGCCACCGGGGTCCGGGACATCGGGCTGCGCTGGTCGGCGACCGATCCCGGGCTGGCGAAGGCGCGCCGGGTGAACGCCGTCTCGGTGCTGGTCGGGCGGACCGCGGTGCGCTTCCGCTGGTCACCGACGGCTCGGCGGTGGCTGCAGGTCAACCAGGACGGCTCGTACCGGCGCACCGCGTCGGGGCGGATCATCGCCACGCCGAACCTGGTCGTCCCGTTCAGCCGCGCCCGCGTCGACCGCAGCGACGTCGACGTGGTCGGCAACCCATCCGTCTACACCTCGACCGTCGGCTCCGGGACCGTGCTGGTCTTCCGCGACGGCCGGGTGCTGACCGGGCGGTGGGGCCGGACCCGGGCCCGCGGACCGACCCGGTACGAGGACGCCGCGCACCGGCCGCTCACGCTGCGCCCCGGCGGCGCCTGGGTGCTGCTCGCCGCCACCGGCGCGCCGGTCAGCATGCGCTGAGCCCACGTAGAATCGGGGCCATGTCCGACAGCCCGCTCGAGCCGACCGCGGCCACCACACCTCAGACCGGCACCGCCCGGGTGAAGCGCGGCATGGCCGAGATGCTCAAGGGCGGCGTGATCATGGACGTGGTCACGCCGGAGCAGGCCAAGATCGCCGAGGACGCCGGCGCGGTCGCCGTGATGGCGCTGGAGCGGGTGCCGGCCGACATCCGTGCCCAGGGCGGCGTGGCCAGGATGTCCGACCCCGACATGGTCGAGGGCATCATCAACACGGTCTCCATCCCGGTGATGGCCAAGGCCCGGATCGGCCACTTCGTCGAGGCCAAGGTGCTGCAGTCGCTCGGGGTCGACTACGTCGACGAGTCCGAGGTGCTGACCCCGGCCGACGAGGCCCACCACATCGACAAGTGGGCGTTCACGGTCCCGTTCGTGTGCGGCGCGACCGACCTCGGCGAGGCGCTGCGGCGGATCTCCGAGGGCGCGGCGATGATCCGCTCCAAGGGCGAGGCGGGCACCGGCAACGTGGTCGAGGCGACCCGGCACATGCGCTCGATCCGGGCCGGCATCCGCCGGCTGACCACGCTCGCCCCGGACGAGCTCTACGGCGCGGCCAAGGAGCTGCGCGCACCGTACGAGCTGGTGGCCGAGGTGGCCGGTCTCGGCAAGCTGCCGGTCGTGCTGTTCACCGCCGGCGGCATCGCCACCCCGGCCGACGCGGCGATGATGATGCAGCTCGGCGCCGAGGGAGTGTTCGTCGGCTCCGGCATCTTCAAGTCCGGTGACCCGGCGAAGCGGGCCGAGGCGATCGTCAAGGCGACCACGTTCCACGACGACCCGGACGTGATCGCGAAGGTGTCCCGCGGGCTCGGCGAGCCCATGGTCGGCATCGGCCTGGACGAGCTCGCCCCCGAGCAGCGATACGCGGGCCGCGGTTGGTGAGCCGGCGCGGCCGCACCGACCCGCCGCGCGCGGGGCGGTCCGGCTCTGCCGGCGGACGGGGGATGCGGTGAGAATCGGGGTGCTCGCCCTGCAGGGCGACGTCCGGGAGCACCTGCGCGCGCTGGCCGATTCCGGCGCCGAGCCGGTGCCGGTCCGCCGCGCCGGCGAGCTCGACTCGGTCGACGGGCTGGTGATCCCCGGCGGCGAGTCGACCACGATCGCGAAGCTCGCGGTCGCGTTCGAGCTGTTGGAGCCGCTGCGCACGCGGATCGCCGGCGGGATGCCGGCGTACGGGTCGTGCGCCGGGATGATCCTGCTCGCCGATCGCGTTCTCGACGGGGTAGAGGGTCAGCAGACCCTCGGCGGGCTGGACGTGACCGTCCGGCGCAACGCCTTCGGCCGCCAGGTCGACTCGTTCGAAGAGACCATCGCCGTCACCGGCGTGCCGGGCGGACCGTTCCACGCGGTGTTCATCCGGGCTCCCTGGGTGGAGTCCGTGGGACCGGGCGTCGAGGTGTTGGGCACGGTCGAGGCTGGGCCCGCCGCCGGTAGGATCGTGGCGGTACGACAGGGCGGCCTGCTGGCCACCTCGTTCCATCCGGAGCTGGCCGGCGACGCGCGGGTGCACGCGCTGTTCGTGGAGATCGTGAAGGAGCAAGTCACATGAGCGGCCACTCCAAGTGGGCGACGACGAAGCACAAGAAGGCCGTCATCGACGCCAAGCGCGGCAAGCTGTTCGCCAAGCTGATCAAGAACGTCGAGGTCGCGGCCCGCGTCGGCGGCGGTGACCCCGGTGGCAACCCGACGCTCTACGACGCCATCCAGAAGGCCAAGAAGAACTCGGTCCCCAACGACAACATCGACCGCGCGGTCAAGCGCGGGTCAGGGGCCGAGGGCGGCGGGGTCGACTACCAGACCATCACGTACGAGGGATACGCGCCGGGTGGCGTCGCGGTGCTGGTCGAGTGCCTGACCGACAACCGCAACCGGGCCGCCTCGGACGTGCGCACGGCGATGACCCGCAACGGCGGGTCGATGGCCGACCCGGGCTCGGTGGCCTACCTGTTCACCCGGAAGGGCGTCGTGATCGTGCCGAAGGAGGGCACCACCGAGGACGACGTGCTGACCGCGGTGCTCGACGCGGGCGCCGAGGAGGTCAACGACGACGGCGAGTCGTTCGAGGTGGTCAGCGAGCCGGGCGACCTGGTCGCGGTGCGCACCGCGCTGCAGGACGCCGGCGTCGAATACGAGTCGGCCGAGGCGCAGTTCGTGCCGAGCGTGACCGTGCCCCTGGAGGCCGACGCGGCGCGGCGGGTCTTCCGGCTGGTCGAGGCGCTCGAGGACCTCGACGACGTGCAGGACGTCTACGCCAACTTCGACGTCAGCGACGAGATCCTCGCGCTGGTCGATTAGCCGGGTCGGTCAGCCGGTCGGCCCGAGCCGTCCGGTCTCGTAGCCCCGTGCCACTGTCGCCATCACGGCGTGGACGTCGGACTCCCAGGGGGAGAACGGGCCCTGGCGCCAGCCGGGCGAGCTCGCGTTGCGCTGCACCGACTCGCAGGCGGCCCAGTCCTGCCGGTTGACCAGGTCCCAGAACTCGGCCGCGTACGCCGCGTCGAAGCCGGCCCGGTCCCACGCCTCGGGCGGGAAGAACCAGCCGCACTCGACCCTGGTCCGGTCCGCGGCGAGCGGTTGGAGCCGGTGCGTCATCAGGTAGTCCGGGTGCGGGCTGACCAGCAGCGTCGGCAGCAGCGCCGCGTAGCCGACCTCGCGGGTCCTGGTCGCCGGCAGCCCGGGGATCGGCACACCGAGGCTGCGCCCGTCCAGCGACATCGTCTGCACGCTGTCGCGCAGCGCCAGCGGGCCGCCGACCCAGCTGCCGACCGGCGCCTCCGGGTAGCCGGTGCCTGACTCCGGCGGGGTGAGTTCGCACAGCTCGGGGTGGATCGGCGCGCAGTGGTAGCACTCCAGGTAGTTCTCGACGATCAGCTTCCAGTTCGCCGCCACCTCGTACTCGTGCCGGGCGCCGGGCACCAGCCGGCCGGCGTCGTACCCGTCGACGACCATGCCGGCGTTGCCGAGCTGCTCGGCCAGCGGCGGGGCGTCGCCGGAGACGTTCGCGAACACCCAGCCGTGCCACTCCTCGACCCGCGCCGGCACGAGGCCGAACCCGGCGCCGTCGATCCCGTCGTCGGTGGACCTGCCGAACCGCGGGGTGGCGCGGCACTCGCCGCCCAGCCCGTATACCCAGTCGTGGTACGGGCAGCGGATCGCCCGGCCCTTCCGGCTCGCGCCCGGGGCCAGCAGCTCGTGCCCGCGGTGCCGGCAGACGTTGAACCAGCCACGCAGCACGCCGTCGCCGTCCCGGACCAGCAGCAGCGACGTGCTCCCGGCCGGCACCGCCCGCTGGTCGCCCGGCGCGGGCACGTCGTCCCCGCGGCCGACGCACAGCCACGCACCGTCCAGGAAGTGCCGCCGCTCCCACTCGAACACCGCCGCCGACGCGTACGCCGCCCCGGGCAGCGTCCGGGCCTGGTCGAGCGGTCGCGTCACCGGCTCCAGGGATGAGGGGTCGATCGGCGCGCGCGTCATACCGGGAGTCTGTCCCGCGGCTCGGTAGCGTGTCGAACGACTGTTCGGTGTGGCGAGGAGGGCCGGTGCGGGTGCTCGGTGTCGACCCAGGGCTGACCCGGTGCGGGGTCGGCGTGGTCGAGGGCGCGGCCGGCCGTCCGCTGCGCCTGGTCCACGTCGAGGTCGTCCGCTCCCCGGCCGACGCCGACCTGCCGGAGCGGCTGCTCGTCCTCGCCGCCGCGCTGGACGCCGCGGTCGCGGCGTACGCGCCGGACGTGGTCGCGGTCGAGCGGGTCTTCAGCCAGCACAACGTGCGCACGGTGATGGGCACCGCCCAGGCCGCCGCGCTGGCCGTGCTGGCCGCCGCGCGCGCCGGCGTCCCGGTCGCCCTGCACACCCCGAGTGAGGTGAAGGCCGCCGTCACCGGCTCAGGCCGGGCGGACAAGGCGCAGGTGACGACCATGGTGACCCGGCTGCTCCGGATGCCGGACCGGCCCCGCCCGGCCGACGCCGCGGACGCGCTGGCACTGGCGATCTGCCAGCTCTGGCGGGGTGCGGCCCAGGCCAGGCTGACCGCCGCGCTGGCAAGGGAGGGCGCGTGATCGCCAGCGTGCACGGCACGGTCGCCGCGGTCGGTGCGGCCGGCGCGGTCGTCGAGGTCGGGGGAGTGGGCCTGGCCGTCTCCTGCACTCCGGGCACGCTGGCCCGACTGCGCGTCGGCCAGCCGGCCCGGCTGTCCACCAGCCTGGTGGTCCGGGAGGACTCGCTGACCCTGTACGGGTTCGCCGACGACGACGAGCGGTCGGTCTTCGAGCTGTTGCAGACCGCGAGCGGCGTCGGCCCGCGGCTGGCCCAGGCCGTGCTGTCGGTGCTGCCGCCGACCGAGGTACGCCGCGCGGTGGCGACCGCCGACGTTCCTGCGCTGACCAGGGTGCCGGGCATCGGCAAGAAGGGCGCCGAGCGGCTGGTGCTGGAGCTGCGGGACAAGATCGGCGCGATCGAGCCCGCGGCGCCGGCCGGGATCACGCCGACCGCGCCCTGGCGGGACCAGGTCGGCCAGGCGCTGGTCGGGCTGGGCTGGTCGCCGCGGGAGGCCGACGAGGCGGTCACGGCGGTGGCCCCGGAGGCGGACGGTGAGCCGGACGTGCCGACGCTGCTGCGGTCCGCGCTGCGGGTGTTGAGCCCGCGGTGACACCGGCGCACACCTCCGTACACCTGCTCCCACCGGGAGGTGGGTGAGGGTGGAGGACACCGACCTGGCCAGCCCGTACGCGGAGCGCGACGAGCGCGAGGTGGAGGCTGCGCTGCGGCCGAAGCGGCTGGCGGACTTCGTCGGCCAGCCGAAGGTACGCGAGCAGCTGGGACTGGTGCTGACCAGCGCGCTGCGCCGCGGCCGGCCGCCGGACCACGTGCTGCTGTCCGGCTCGCCCGGGCTGGGCAAGACCAGCCTGGCCATGATCATCGCGGCCGAGCTCGGCGCCGGGATCCGGGTGACCAGCGGGCCGGCCATCGAGCGGGCCGGCGACCTGGCCGCGATCCTCACCGCGCTCAACGACGGCGACGTGCTGTTCGTCGACGAGATCCACCGGATCGCGCGACCCGCCGAGGAGATCCTCTACATCGCGATGGAGGACTTCCGGGTCGACGTGGTGGTCGGCAAAGGCCCCGGCGCGACCGCGATCCCGCTCGACGTGGCGCCGTTCACGCTGGTCGGCGCGACCACCAGGGCCGGACTGCTGACCGGGCCGCTGCGGGACCGGTTCGGCTTCGTCGGGCACATGGACTTCTACGAGCCGGGCGAGCTGGTGCAGGTGCTGACCCGCTCGGCCGGCCTGCTCGGGGTGCGGCTGGAGCCGGACGGCGCCGACGAGATCGCCGGCCGGTCCCGCGGCACGCCGCGGATCGCCAACCGGCTGCTGCGCCGGGTCCGCGACTATGCCGAGGTGCGGGCCGACGGGGTGATCGACCGGCCGACCGCGCGGGCCGCCCTGACCGTGTACGACGTGGACGAGATCGGCCTCGACCGGCTGGACCGGGCGGTGCTCGACGCGCTGGTGCGCCGGTTCGGCGGCGGACCGGTGGGCGTGGCCACGCTCGCCGTCGCGGTCGGGGAGGAGCAGCGCACGGTCGAGGAGGTCGCCGAGCCGTACCTGGTCCGGGCCGGGCTGCTCGCCCGCACGTCGCGCGGCCGGGTGGCCACTCCGGCGGGCTGGACCCACCTGGGACTCACTCCACCCGGCCCGACATCCCCGGTACTGTTCGAGTAAAGAAGGAACCGGCGTCGCGCCCGACTCGTTGCGAATGCAGCGGAAGACGCTGTGTATAGACTGCCGCGATTGCCGACCGGCCCAGCCCGAGCTGGGCAGATCGGCCGCGAGCTGGAGGAGACCCGACCGTCATGGCTGAGCTAGTGCCCCTGTTGTTCATCGCGATCGCGGTGATCTTCCTGCTGGTGCTTCCGATGCGCCAGCGCAACCGGGCGCTGCAGCGTGCTCAACAACTGCAGTCGAACCTCGTCCCCGGTGTCCAGGTCATGACCACCTCGGGCCTGTACGCGACGGTGGCCTCGATCGGCGACGACACCGTCGAGCTGGAGCTCGGCCCGGGCGTCACCGTCCAGTGGGCGAAGGCGGCCATCGCGGAGATCAAGTCCCCGGTCGCGCCCGCCCCCGACCCGGCGGCCGCGGACGAGTCCGACTCCGTCTGAGCCACCCGGCACACCAGGACCGAATGACGGCCGGTCCATACTGGCCTGGAACGTTGTTGCCCCGCCGTGGCGGGACCCGCACCGAGGAGAGATGACACCCCGTGGCCGCCCCGTCCGGATCGTTGCCAGTCGGCCGCTACCTCGGCGCCCTCGCCGGCATCCTGGTGATCCTCTATGCGCTGGTGTTCTTCACCGGTGACTCGTCCACGCCGAAGCTCGGGCTCGACCTCGAGGGCGGCACGCAGGTCACCCTGCAGGCGCAGACCACCGACAACAAGCCGCCGAGCAGCGCGGCGCTCGACCAGGCCAGGCAGATCATCGAGCGGCGGGTCAACGGCCTCGGGGTCGCCGAGGCCGAGGTGGTCACCCAGAGCCCGGACCGGATCGTCATCTCGGTGCCCGGACCGAACGGTGACGCGGCCAAGTCGGTCGGCCAGACCGCGCAGCTGCGGCTGCGGCCGGTGATCTACAGCGCGGCGGCCGCGGCGACCCCGCCGGCGGCCACCCCGTCGGCCGGCGCGTCCGGGACGCCGGCCCCGACCGCGTCCGCGTCCGCCAAGCCGTCCGCGTCGGCCAAGCCGTCCGGGTCGTCCACCCCGCAGGGCTTCGCGCCGGCGCCGACCGCGAGCGCCCCGGCGGCGAGCGCCCCCGCGGCGACCGCCCCGGCCGCGACCGCTCCGGCCGACACCGGCCCGCCGACGACCCCGCCGGCCGGCGTCGACCCGAAGCAGTACGCGCAGGCGCTCGCCGACTTCGACAAGCTGACCTGCGCGCCCAACTCCGGCGCCAGCGCCAGCCTGGACAAGCCGACCGACGTCATCGCCTCCTGCGACCAGAACGGCGGCAGCAAATACCTGCTCGCGCCCGCGATCATCGAGGGCACCGAGATTGCCGGCGCCTCCGCGGTCGCGCCGACCTCGACCAGCCCGCAGTGGACGGTCTCGCTCGACTTCAAGAGCAGCGGCCAGGCGACCTGGGCCCGGTACACCTCCCAGCACAACGTCACCGCCACGCCCAACGACCCGGCGAACAACGTGGCGTTCGTGCTCGACGGCAAGACGATCTCCGCGCCGGCCATCCAGGGCACGATCAACGGCCAGACCCAGATCACCGGCAGCTTCACCCAGTCACAGGCCGAGGACCTGGCCAACGTGCTCAAGTACGGCGCGCTCCCGCTGACCTTCCAGCAGCAGGAGGCGCTGACCGTCTCGCCGACGCTGGGCTCCGACCAGCTCAAGGCCGGCCTGCTCGCCGGCGGCATCGGCGTCGCGCTGGTGTTCATCTACAGCCTGCTCTACTACCGAGCGCTCGGCCTGGTGATGATCGCCAGCCTGATCCTGTCCGGCATCCTTGTCTACGCGGTGCTGGTCATCCTCGGCCGGCAGATCGGCTTCACGCTGACCCTGGCCGGCATCGCCGGGTTCATCGTCGCCATCGGCATCACAGCCGACTCGTTCGTCGTGTTCTTCGAACGATTGAAGGACGAGATACGCGAGGGCAGATCGCCACGGTCCGCGGTGCCGCGGGCCTGGATCCGGGCCCGGCGGACGATCCTGTCCGCGGACGCGGTCTCGTTCCTCGCCGCGGCGATCCTCTACTACCTGGCCGCCGGCACGGTGAAGGGCTTCGCGTTCACCCTCGGCCTGTCGACGGTGCTCGACCTGGTGATCGTCTTCCTGTTCACCCACCCGGTCGTCACGCTCTTCGCCCGCAACAAGGCGTTCATGTCGCCGCGGATCTCCGGGCTCGGCGCGGTGCAGCGGGTTGCGGCCGAGCGGGCCGCCGCCGAGCGCGCCGCCGCCGCCGACCGACCCCCTGCCCGCCCCACCGCCGGCCGCCGCGGCCGCGTCCCGGCGAAGGAGTCCTGAGCAATGCTGAGCGTGTTCCGCCGGCTGAACGCGGGCGAGGCGGTCTTCGACTTCATCGGCCACCGCAAGCGGTGGTACTGGATCTCCGCCGTCCTGCTGCTGCTGTCGATCACCAGCTTCATCGTCCGCGGGTTCAACTTCGGCATCGAGTTCGACGGCGGCACCCAATTCCAGTTCAAGGCGACCACCGCCCAGCCGGCCGAGGTGCAGCAGGTCGCCGAGCAGGCCGGCGCCGACGTGCAGAACACCCCGCAGATCGTCGGCAGCGGCGGCAGCCGATCGATCATCGTCAAGGCAGGTGAGCTGTCCGCGCCGGACCAGACGAAGGTCAAGGACGCCCTGCAGACCCGGTTCGGCCAGCAGGTCAACGTCGAGGCGGTCAGCTCGTCCTGGGGCAGCGACATCACCAAGGCGGCCATCCGCGGCCTGGTGTTCTTCCTGATCGCGGTCTGCATCTTCATCGCGGTCAGGTTCGAGTGGAAGATGGCCGTCGGCGCGATCGCGGCGCTGTTCCACGACCTGTTGCTCACCGCCGGCATCTATTCGATCGTCGGCTTCGAGGTCAGCCCGTCCACGATCGTCGGCCTGCTCACCATCCTCGGTTTCTCCCTGTACGACACGGTCGTCGTGTTCGACAAGGTCGACGAGAACGCGCGCGGCATCCTCGGCGGCTCCCGCATCACGTACTCGGGGGCGGCGAACCTCGCCGTCAACCAGACGCTGATGCGCTCGATCAACACGTCGCTGATCGCGCTGCTGCCGGTGGCCGGGCTGCTGTTCGTCGGCGCCGGGCTGCTCGGCGTCGGCACGATCAAGGACCTGGCGCTGGTGCTGTTCGTCGGCCTGGCCTCCGGTGCCTACTCCTCCATCTTCCTGGCCACCCCGATCGTGTGCGAGCTCAAGGAGCGGGAACCGAAGTACAAGGCGCTGGCCAAGCGGGTCGCGCAGCGGCGGGCCGCCGAGGCCCGGGGCGAGGCGCCCGCCGGCACCCGCCGGCAGAAGGCGGCCGCCCGCACCGCGACGGCGGCGGCCACCGCGACCGCGACCAAGCCCCGCCGCGGCCGCACGGCCGTGGCCGACCAGGACGGGGACCTGCTCGACGCCGAGGACGCCCCGGCCGCCGAGTCCGAGGACTTCGTCGACGAGCCGGCTGAGGCGCCGGAGGCACCGGTGACGCCGGCTCCGGCCGGCCGCGGCGCCGGGTCAAGCACGCCGCGACCGGGCGCCCGACCGCAGAAGCGGCCGGCGCAGAAGCGGGGCGGCGGCGGGCGTCCGTCGGCGAAGAAGCGCCGGTGACCGATCTGGCCGAGCGGGTCGCCGCGACGCTGCGGGACGTGCCGGACTTCCCCAGGCCGGGCATCGTCTTCAAGGACCTGACGCCGCTGCTCGCCGACGGGCCGCTGTTCGGCGAGGTCGGCCGGGCCATCGCCGACCGGCACGCGGAGGCCGGCTTCGACGTCGTGGCCGGCGTCGAGGCGCGCGGGTTCCTGTTCGCGGCGGCCGTCGCGATCGCGTCCGGGACCGGCGTGGTGCCGATCCGCAAGGCCGGCAAGCTGCCGTGGCACACGGTCTCGGCCGCGTACGAGCTCGAGTACGGCGAGGCGGTCGTCGAGGTGCACGAGGACGCGTTCGCCGACCAGAAGCGGGTGCTGCTCGTCGACGACGTGCTCGCCACCGGCGGGACGCTGGCCGCGGCCGCGGACCTCATCGGGCGGGCCGGTGGCCAGCTGGTCGGGGTGTCGGTCGTGGTCGAGCTGACCGCGCTCGGCGGTCGGGACCGGCTGGCCGACCTCGACGTCCAGACCGTGCTCGCCGGGTAGCCGCCGACCACGCTCAGTTGCGCCGATCGGGCGACACGGGCGTCGTCCACGACGCCGTACCTCCGACGCCCGTACACTGGGTGAGGTCAGGTCCGCGCTGAAAGGGGAGCGGCTCTGAGTTCCGACCTCGCCCGTGCAGCGGCACGTACCGGGTCCGATCAGGACCGGCCGGCCGGCGATGAGGCGCGCCCGGACCAGACCACGCTGACCCAGAACGGCGCCGCGTCGGCACCGCCGGCCGCATCCGACGACGTCACCGGGACCGCCTCCCCTGACGACGTCACCGACGCGCCCGCCGCCGCGACTGCTCCCGACGGCGCCACTGTTCCCTCCGATGGCGCCGAGGACGTGAGCGGCTCCCCGAACGGGCCGTCTCCGTCCGCCGGGTCCGCGGTGGAGGCGTCGGCGAACGGCAGCGCCCCGGGCCTCACCGCGGCCGACGTCGAGGTCAGCGAGGAGGCCGAGTTCGAGGCCGACCCCTACCCGACGCAGCCGCTGCCCGGCCTGCCGCTGCTGCTCGACGACGAGCCGGACGCGATCGACACCGCGGCCGCGCCCGACGTGGCCGACCCCACGACGTACCGCCGCCGCGTCCGCGCCCGGATCGCCCGCCGGCTGACCGCCGGCGGCCAGCGCCCGTCCGGCATCCAGGCGGTGCTCGAGCCGCTGGTCGCCACGCACCGGGCCGCGCATCCGAAGGCCGACCTGAAGATCCTGCAGAAGGCGTACGACATCGCCGAAGAGCACCACCGCGGCCAGCTGCGCAAGTCCGGTGACCCGTTCATCACGCACCCGCTCGCCGTGGCGACGATCCTGGCCGAGCTGGGCATGGACACGACCACGCTGGTGGCGGCACTGCTGCACGACACGGTCGAGGACACCGGCTACACGCTCGAGGACGTCAAGCGCGAGTTCGACGCCGAGGTCGCCCACCTCGTCGACGGCGTGACCAAGCTGGACAAGGTCAAGTACGGCGACGCCGCCGAGGCCGAGACGATCCGCAAGATGATCGTCGCGATGGCCCGCGACCCGCGGGTGCTGGTCATCAAGCTGGCCGACCGCCTGCACAACATGCGCACGCTGCGCTTCCTCCGCCCGGACAAGCAGGAGCGGATCGCCCGGCAGACGCTCGAGGTGCTCGCGCCGCTCGCCCACCGGCTCGGCATGAACACCGTGAAGTGGGAGCTGGAGGACCTGGCCTTCGCCACCCTCTACCCCAAGCGGTACGACGAGATCGTCCGGCTGGTCGCCGAGCGCGCCCCGTCCCGGGACACCTACCTGGCCAGGGTGGTCGAGCGGGTCTCCGCCGACCTGCGCGCCGCCAGGGTCAAGGCGACGGTGACCGGACGGCCGAAGCACTACTACTCGATCTACCAGAAGATGATCGTCCGCGGCCGCGACTTCACCGACATCTACGACCTGGTCGGCATCCGGATCCTGGTCGACTCGGTGCGCGACTGTTACGCGACCCTCGGCGTGGTGCACGCGACCTGGCAGCCGGTCCCGGGCCGGTTCAAGGACTACATCGCGATGCCGAAGTTCAACATGTACCAGTCGCTGCACACGACGGTGATCGGCCCCGAGGGCAAGCCGGTCGAGCTGCAGATCCGGACGCTGGCCATGCACCGCACCGCCGAGTACGGCATCGCCGCGCACTGGAAATACAAGGAGACCAAGAACGAGGTCGCCACTCCGGGCGCGCAGGGCGGCGAGGACCTGCTCTGGCTGCGGCAGCTGCTGGACTGGCAGCGGGAGACCCAGGAGCCGGGGGAGTTCCTCGAGTCGCTGCGGTTCGACCTGGGCTCCCGCGAGGTGTTCGTCTTCACGCCGAAGGGCGACGTGATCGCGCTGCCGTCCGGGTCCACCCCGGTCGACTTCGCGTACGCGGTGCACACCGAGGTCGGCCACCGCTGCATCGGCGCCAGGGTCAACGGCCGGCTGGTGGCGCTCGAGTCGCCGCTGGAGAACGGCGACACCGTCGAGGTGTTCACCTCGAAGTCCGAGCAGGCCGGCCCGTCCCGGGACTGGCTGTCGTTCGTGGCCAGCCCGCGGGCGAAGACGAAGATCCGGCAGTGGTTCGCCAAGGAGCGGCGCGAGGACGCGATCGAGTCCGGCAAGGACGCGATCAGCCGGGCGATGCGTAAGGCAGGTCTGCCGCTACAACGGCTGCTCGGCGGCGACGCGTTGACCACGCTTGCCCGCGACCTCCGCTACCAGGACGTGACCGCGCTCTACGCGGCCGTCGGCGAGGGACACGTGAGCGCCACGTCGGTGGTGCAGAAGGTCGTCGCGTCGCTCGGCGGGTCCGAGGGTGCGGTCGAGGACATCGCCGAGACCGCGGTCCCGGCCAGGGCCGGCCGGCGCCGCCCCGCCGGCGACCCCGGCGTCGTGGTCAAGGGCGCCTCGGACGTCTGGGTCAAGCTGGCCAAGTGCTGCACGCCGGTGCCGGGCGACGAGATCCTCGGCTTCGTCACCCGCGGCGGCGGGGTGTCCGTGCACCGCAAGACCTGCACCAACGCGGCCTCGCTGCTGGCCGAGCCGGAGCGCATCGTCGAGGTCGAGTGGGCACCGTCGACCGACTCGGTGTTCCTCGTCGCGATCCAGGTCGAGGCGCTCGACCGGCACCGGCTGCTGTCCGACGTGACCCGGGTGCTCTCGGACGAGCGGATCAGCATCCTGTCCGCGTCGGTCACCACGTCCCGGGACCGGGTCGCGGTGAGCCGGTTCACGTTCGAGCTCGGTGACCCCAAGCATCTCGGTCACCTTCTGAAGGCGATCCGCTCCGTCGAGGGTGTGTACGACGTGTACCGCCTCACGTCGGGTACGTGACGACCGCCGGTCAGCCGACCGTTTTCTGACCTCTTCGATCACTCTGCGTACGGTCCTCTCCGGACGAGTCCCCCGTTTGGTCACGCTCTGTTGTGATGACTCAACGTGGTGTGGAGGGCGAAATTGCTTACTCCCTGCACTTATAACGCCACTCAAAGTCGTTATTGCATTGACTGGCGATAGGTGTCTGAATAAGCCTTGATCGCGCGGGGACGGGGGAGCGTCGTGCCCGCTCGACGGAAGTCCACCGACGTACCGGAGATGGAGCGCAATGGCAGCGGGCCGACGGATCGGCTGGTCGTCGACTGACCGCTACAGCCCGGTGCAGGACCGGGTCGGCGTCGTCGACCCGACCGACGACGAGCTGCCGCCGGTGCTCGCCCGGGTGAACCAGAAGCCGTCTCCCTACTCTCCGGCCTGGCTGGACGAGCGGGAGATCCTCCGGGTGACCTACCAGGGCGACGACCGGTGCAACCTGCGCTGCCCCGGTTGCTACACCGGTGAGCGGCTGGACCGGCCCTCGATCGCGCCCGTCGCCGGCAACGAGCGGCTACGCGTGCCGTGGCAGGACTTTACCGGTCACCTGCGCGGACTCGGTGCCGGACTGCAAGATTTCTACCTTCTCGGGGCGGAACCGACGATGGACCCCGAGGGGTCCGCGGCCAAGCTGGCGTACGCGGCCGACGCCGGGCTCACGACCATGTCCATCACCAACGGCGCGAGCTCGCCGGCACGGTTCGACCGGACGTTCGGGCAAGCGCTGGCATCGGGCGACCTCTACAAGGTCATCGTCAGCCTCGACTCGATCGACCCCGAGGTGAACGACGCGCTCCGGGGCAGCAAGGGGGCCTACCGCCGGACGATCGCGACGATCGAGCGGGCCGTCGCGAACGGCATGCCGGTGAAGGTTCAAGTTACGGTTTGGCCACGCAATTACCTCACGGTTCTGGAAACAGTGCGCGCACTGTGGGAGATGGGAGTGCGCGGTTTTGCTTTCCACAGCGGTTCCGTGGAGGGCACTCCGGATTTCCTGGCCAAGGGCCTCGACCATCTCGACCCGCTCGCCTGGCGTACGCTGTGTGAACGGCTGTATGAATTCCGGGATACGCACCGTGACGAACTGGTGCACTTCAACTTTCCGCTCATTTACTTCACCGAGAGTGAGCTGCGCCGCCGGGTGATCGGCGACGACGAGCTCACGGACGCCTACCTGACCCACGTGGCCGCGGTGGAGGAGGGCGTCGCGTCGACCAAGCCCTTCCACGCCTGCCCGGCGATGGACGTCCCGCAGGTGTACGTCTACGCCAACGACGGACCGGGCGGGCGCGGCTCGGTGTCGCTGTGCAACGTGCAC
>DATBFW010000222.1:0-42896 GCA_036558285.1 Mycobacteriales bacterium
GACCCCTCGCCCGAGGAGCAGGGGTGGCTGCACTGCGGCCCGTCGGGGGCGGGGCACTTCGTGAAGATGGTCCACAACGGGATCGAGTACGGCCTGATGCAGGCGTACGCGGAGGGCATGAACGTGCTCAAGCACGCGAACATCGGCCTCCACGCGCAGGAGACCGACGCGGAGACGACGCCGCTGCGCGACCCCGACTACTACAAGTACGAGCTGGACGTCGCCGCGATCGCCGAGCTCTGGCGGCGCGGGTCGGTAGTCGCCTCGTGGCTGCTCGACCTGACCGCCCAGGCCCTGCACGAGTCGCCGGACCTCGATGACTACGCCGGCCACGTGAGCGATTCGGGCGAGGGCCGCTGGACGGTCCAGGCCGCGGTGGAGACAGGCGTCCCCGCACCGGTGCTGGCGGCCTCGCTCTTCGACCGCTTCGCCTCCCGCGGCGAAGCCGACTGGGGCAACCGCGTCCTCTCCGCGATGCGACGGGCCTTCGGCGGCCACCTCGAGAAGAGCCCCGAGCAATGACCGAGACCGCACAGCCCACCCAGGAGAACCCGCTCCTCGAGGGCCTGCACATCCGCCGCACGCCGGATCCCTGCGCAATCGTGATCTTCGGCGCCTCCGGTGACCTGACCCGGCGCAAGCTTGTGCCGGCGCTGGAGAGCCTGGCCGCGGCCGGGCGGCTGCCGGCGCAGTCGGCGGTGGTCGGGGTCGGGCGGACCCCGATGAGCGACGGCGAGTTCCGCACCAAGGTGCTGGACGGCGGCACGTCGGTGCAGCCGGCGTTCACCGACGGCTACCGCTACCTGGCCGGCGGGTACGACGACCCGGACACGTACCGGCGGCTGTCCGCCCTGCTCGGCCAGCTGGACTCGGACCGCGGCACGGCCGGCAACCGGGTGTTCTACCTGTCCACGCCGCCGGAGGCGTTCGAGCCGATCG
This sequence comes from Mycobacteriales bacterium, assembly GCA_036558285.1. Lineage (GTDB taxonomy): Bacteria > Actinomycetota > Actinomycetes > Mycobacteriales > CADCTP01 > CADCTP01. Next base: position 940 of record DATBFW010000222.1, read on the forward strand.
TGACCGGCCTCGGCACGGCCGGCCTGTCCTGCGGCCACTGCCGGGTGGTGATCGAGAAGCCGTACGGGACCGACGAGCGGACCGCCGATCAGCTCGACGCGACCGTGCACTCGCACTTCGGCGAGCCGCAGGTGTTCCGGATCGACCACTACCTCGGCAAGGACACCGTGCAGAACGTGCTGGCGCTGCGGTTCGCCAACGCGGTCTTCGAGCCGATCTGGAACCGCACCTGGGTCGACCACGTGCAGATCACGGTGGCCGAGACGCTCGGCGTCGGCACCCGCGGCAGCTTCTACGAGAGCGCCGGCGCGACCAGGGACATCCTGCAGAACCACGTGCTGCAGGTGCTGGCGCTGGCGTTGATGGAGCCGCCGACCTCGTTCTCGGCCGAGGCGGTGCGCAACGAGAAGGTGAAGCTGCTGCAGTCGATCCGGCTGCCGACCGCGACCGAGATCGACCGGATCGCGGTGCGCGGGCAGTACACCCGCGGCGGCACCCGGGAGGAGCTGATGGCCGGCTACCGGGACGAGCCAGGGGTCGACCCGCTCTCGCAGACCGAGACGTACGCGGCGCTCCGGCTTGACGTGGACAACTGGCGCTGGGCCGGGGTGCCGTTCTACCTGCGTACGGGCAAGCGGCTGCCGCGCCGGGTGACAGAGGTGGCGCTGCAGTTCTCCCGGCCGCCGCACCTGCCGATCTCCGGCCGGGACGCCTCCGAGCTGGACGCCGACGCGCTGGTGCTGCGGATCCAGCCGGACGAGGGGATCGAGCTGCGGTTCGGGGCGAAGGTGCCCGGGCACAGCTTCCGGGTCCGCACCGCGTCCATGCAGTTCTCGTACGGGGAGTCGTTCCGGGAGGAGTCGCCCGAGGCGTACGAGCGGCTGCTGCTGGACGCGCTGATCGGCGACCCGACCCTGTTCATCCGTTCCGACGAGGTCCTGCAGTGCTGGCGCATCATCGACCCGGTGATCCAGCACTGGTCCACCGACCCGAAGCGGATCCCGACGTACGAGGCCGGGTCGTGGGGTCCCGACGAGGCCGACCGCCTGCTGGAGCGCGACGGCCGGGCCTGGCGGAACACCTAGCGCGTACGCGTGGGTCGGGAATTGTCGGTGCGGGGTGGTTACCTCGCCGGCATGACACTCGCCGACGACTTCCGCCGACTGCACGCCGAGGGCGTGCTCGTCCTGCCCAACGCCTGGGATGCCGCCTCCGCCCGCCTGGTCGAGCGGGCCGGCGCCGCGGCGGTCGCCACCACCAGCGGCGCCGTGGCGTGGAGCCTCGGCGTGCCGGACGGCGACCGGCTGCCGCTGGAGCTGCTCGCCGGCGCGGTCGAGCGGATTGCGGCAGCGGTCGCGGTGCCGGTGACCGCCGACGTCGAGTCCGGCGGGCCGGACGTGGCCGAGACCGTGCGGGCGATGCTGGTCGCCGGCGCGGTCGGGATCAACATCGAGGACGGTGGCGGCGCGGTCGAGCTGCACCGCGACCGGGTGGCGGCTGCACGCGAGGCCGGCGGGCGCGACCTGTTCGTCAACGCCCGCATCGACGTCTACTTGTTCGGCATCGGTGACCCCGAGGGCCGGCTGGCCGAGACGATCTCCCGTGCCGGGGTCTACGCGGAGGCGGGCGCCGATGGGATCTTCGTGCCCGGCGTGACCGACGTCGAGGTGCTGCGGACGCTGGTCGCCGAGATCCCGCTGCCGGTCAACGTGCTCACCGGGCCGCACGCGCCGACGGTCGACGAGTTCGCCGCGGTCGGGGTGCGGCGGGTCAGCGTGGGCACCGGCCTGGCTCAGGCGGCCTACGCGGCGGCCGACCGGGCCGCCCGCGAGCTGCTCGCCACCGGGACCTACGCGGCGCTCGAGGACGCGCTGACGTACGGCGACCTGCAGAAACTGCTCGACTAGGGGTGCGTCCCGGTGCGGTCAGGCGACGCAGGCCCGGACGCCGCCCTCGGCGCCCTGGTTGAACGCGCTGATCCGCTGCTGCGCGTCGCCGTGGTCGCTCTCGGTCGTCCACGGGTAGTCGTCGGCGACCGCGGCCAGGGTCTCCTGCAGCTCCTGGGTGTCCCCGCGCTCGAACCGCAGCAGGCCGCGGTCGGCCGCGCCGAACAGGGTCGCGCCGGCGAAGCAGTCGGCCTGCAGCTCGGCGGCGACCGAGACCTGGTCGGCGCGCAGTCGGGCCTGGATCGCGTGCCCCCACTCGTGCGCGATGATCAGGTAGACCCAGGCGTCGCCGATCCGCTCGTACCCGGCGGCCATGAGGTTCTCGTCCCAGGCGATGAAGTCCTGCGACGGGCAGTAGAACGCGTTGAACGGCACCGACGCCTGGCCGCCGCAGCTCGGGCCGTCCTCGCCGACATACCCGCCGAGCACCCGGGGCGACCGGTACGACTGGCGGAAGTCGTCGGGGAACGTCTGCCGCCAGTACGCGGTGGTGGCGTCGACGGCGCCGCGCTCGTCGCCGTCCAGGTCGGTGCGGTCGACCGAGTCGATCGGGCTGTTCGTGCCGTCGTCGCCGTTCCCGCCGCCGCCGCTGTCGACGGAGACCGCGCAGCCGCCCAGCAGCACGGCCGCGACCAGCGCGAGCAGCGCGCGGAACACCCGGCCACCGTGGCCGGGCTGGACGGGGCGCAGCGCGCCGCGCGGATGCATCCCGCCTGAGTACCCGGCCTCGCTGTGAGCAGACCATGAATCCTGATGCCGGGACCGGCCGTCGGCGCGGAACAAACCGGCCGATCCCGGGGTCGAGGATCTAGGCAGCCCGTTCCCCGACCGAGAGGACACCGATGAGCCGGCGCGGCTGGATCCTGTTCGCGACGATGTCGGTGATCTGGGGCATTCCGTACCTGATGATCAAGGTGGCGGTCGAGGAGCTGGCACCGTCGACGCTGGTTCTGTTCCGGTGCGGGATCGCCACCGTGCTGCTGCTGCCGATCGCGCTGTTCCGAGGCCAGATCCGGCCGCTGCTGCCGCGCTGGAAGCCGCTGCTGTTCTACACGGCGGTGGAGATCTGCGGGCCGTGGCTGCTGCTCGGGTTCGCCGAACAGCGCCTGTCCAGCTCGCTGACCGGGCTGCTCATCGCCGGCGTGCCGCTGGTCGGCGCGCTGCTGGCCCGGTTCGGGCCGGACCGCGAGCGGCTCGGCACCCGCCGGCTGGTCGGGCTGCTGGTCGGCCTGGCCGGGGTCGGAGCGCTGGTCGGGTTCGAGGCCGGCGCCGGCGACGCGCGGGCGATCGTCGCGGTCGCGCTGACCGTGCTCGGCTACGCGCTGGGCCCGGCGATCCTCAGCCGCTCGCTGTCCGACCTGCCGTCGCTGGGGGTGGTCGCGGCCTCGCTGGCGATCGCGGCCGTGGTCTACCTGCCGGCCGGCATCCTCGAGGCGCCGGATGCCTGGCCGTCGGCGCGGGTGACGCTGGCCGTGCTCGGCCTGGCGGTGATCTGCACGGCCGTCGCGTTCCTGGTCTTCTTCCAGCTCATCGCAGAGGTCGGGCCGGCCCGGTCGACGGTCATCACGTACGTGAACCCGGCGGTCGCGGTGCTGCTGGGCGTGCTGATCCTGGACGAGTCGTTCACCGCGGCGACCGCCGTCGGGTTCGTGCTCATCCTGGCCGGCTCGGTGCTGGCCACCTCGCGCAAGGTGCCGGTCGAGCCGGCCGTCGCGCTGGCCCCGGAGGCGGCCCGAACCGCCCCCTGACCGGCACGGATCAGGTCGGTGACGGGGTCGGGCTGGACGGCGAGACACTCGGCTTCGGCGGGTCCGACGTGGTGGCCGCGGGCGCGGCCGAGTCGCTCGTCGCGTCAGCGGACGGGGACGGCGCGGGCGGCGGCGGGGTCGTGCTGGGCGGCGCCGGCGTGGTCGGCGGCGGCGTGCTGCTCGGCGGCGGGGCCGGCGCGCTGCTGTGCGGCTCGCTGCTCGTCGGCGCCGGCGTGGTCGGGTCCGGCGCGGCCGAGGAGGTGGCCGGCGAGCCGGTGCCGGACGTCGAGCCGCTGGGCTGCTGGCTGCCGGCGGGGCTGCTGCCACCGGGCGCGCTGGTCCCCGGCGACGTGGTCCCCGGCGACGTGGTGCCCCCAGCGGTCGAGCCGCCCGGCGAGCTGGTGCCCGGCGAGCTGGTCCCCGGCGACGTGGTCCCCGGCGACGTCGTGCCCGGCGACGTGGAGCCCGGGGAGGTGCTGCCCGGCGCGCTGGTCGCCGGGGTGCCGTCCGGGGAGGTGGTCCCGGCCTGCGACGACGCCCCGGACCGGTGCTGGATCCGCGGCGGCGACTCGGCCGACCGCAGCGCGGGCGGCGGCGGCGACCCGTCCGGCATCGCGTCGCCGACCGGCGTGATCCCGGTGCCCGGCACGCCGACCGGCACCGGCGGCAGCGCCGCGGTCGCCGGCCCGGTGGCCACCCGGACCGCCCCGGCGTACCCGCTCAGCCACATGGTCGTGACCTCGACGAACTCACCCGGCTGCGGGGCCTGGACGATCTTGCCGTCGCCCAGGTACAGCGCGACGTGGTGCACTGTCGACAGATCGCTCGGGTCGTACGCCCAGAACAGCAGGTCACCGGGCAGCAGGTCGGGCAGCTCGACCGCCTTGCCGACCCGCGCCTGCTCCCGGGAGGTGCGCGGCAGCGCCACCCCGGCCATCGCGTACGAGCGCTGCACGAGCCCGGAGCAGTCGTACGAGTCGGGCCCGGTCGCGCCCCACAGGTACGGCTTGCCGACCTGGGCCAGCGCGTACCGGATCGCGACCGAGACGGCCTGCGGAGCGGCCAGCGTGGTGCCCTGGCCGAGCGCGGACTGCGGGATGGCCACGGAGGACGGCGACACCGGCGCGGCGGCGGTGCGGCTGACGATCGAGGCCGCGGCGGCCTTCCTGGCGGCCGCCCGCCGGTCCTTCTCCCTGTTCAGCAGCAGGTCGAGGGAGCGGCGCTGCTCGGCCGGGTCGCGCACGGTCCAGCCCGGCCAGTCCAGCCCGGTGCCCTCGGGTTGAGCGGCGAGCCGTACGACCGTCGGTGCGGGCCGGTGGTCGGACGTGGCGGCGCCGAGCACCGCCATCGTGCCGACCGATATGGCGCCGACCGCGGTCCAGCGGCAGATCGCACACCAGCCGGGGAACCCGAAGCTGCGCTGCAAGGGCCTTCCCTCCGTCCGATCCGTCCCTTCCTGATCCTGCCTGACGTTCTCCCGGATGGCACGGGGTCCAACCCGAGGTGGTTCGAAAGGACTACGTTCGCACGACCATTACCCGCGCGGGGTGAAATCCTCGTCAGAGCTGCCTGCGGCGCCGACGATCGGCGCCGAGCCCGCGTGATCTGTGTTCGCACACGCTGGCGCGATAGTTCGCCCACTCCGCCGATCGAGGGAGTTGAGCACATGGGAGTGACGCTCGGCTACAACCAGTACGGCAAGGCGGAGACCCGGGTCGTGCGGGTCTACCGCGACGCGGACCCCCACGAGCTGGTCGACTACAGCGTGACCGTCGCCCTGTCGGGTGACTTCGCCGACGTCTACCTCACCGGCGACAACGCGAACTGCCTGACCACGGACGCAACGAAGAACACCGTCTACGCCTTCGCGGCCGAGCTGGGCGAGCAGGCCCGGCAGCCGGAGTCGTTCGGGCTCGCGCTCGCCCGGCACTTCGTCGAGGACATCGAGCCGGTCCGGCAGGCGCGGGTGACGCTGGAGATGTACCCGTGGGCACGGCTCGAGCACGCCGGTGCGCCGCACCCGCATGCCTTCGCCCGGGACGGCGGCCACGTGCGGACCGCGACCGTCACGTGCGCGGGCGGCCAGGCCTGGGTCGTGTCCGGGGTGCGCGAGCTGGTGCTGCTCAAGACCACGGACTCGGAGTTCCACGACTTCCTGCGCGACCGCTACACGACGCTGGCGCCGACCGACGACCGAATCATGGCGACGTCGGTGACGGCGCAGTGGTGGCACACGGACACCGATGTCGACTGGTCGAAGTCGCACGCGGCCGTGCTGGCGACGATGACCGGCGTCTTCGCCGGTCACCACAGCCTCGCCCTGCAGCAGACCCTCTACGCGATGGGTGCGGCGGTGCTCGAGGAGAACCCGGGCATCGCCGAGATGCGCTTCTCGCTGCCCAACAAGCACCACTTCGTCGTGGACCTGAGCCCGTTCGGGCTGGACAACCCGAACGAGGTCTTCCACGCCGACGACCGCCCGTACGGTCTGATCGAGGGGACCGTCCGGCGGGAGGGCGCGCCGGACGCGGGGCCCGCGTTCGACCCCGGCCAGGGCTGGTAGGAAGAACCGTGTCCGTCATCGCCCGACCCTCGAGCCTCCAGGACGCGTTCGACGCGCTGGACGCCCACCCGGATGCGCACCTGCTCGCCGGCGGCACCGACTTCATGGTGGAGGTCAACTTCGGCCACCGCCGACCGCCGGCTGTCGTCGCGATCCGCCGCGTCCCGCAGCTGCAGGGCTACGAGATCCGTCCCGACGAGGTCGACATCGGTGCCGCGGTCACCTGGACGACGATCGAGCGCGAGCTCGCGGGCGAGCTGCCCGCGCTGGCCGCGGCCGCCCGTACGGTCGGCTCGCCGCAGATGCGCAACGCGGCCACGATCGGCGGCAACGTCGCCACCGCGAGCCCGGCCGGCGACGGGCTGCCGGTGCTGCTGGCCGCCGGCGCCACCCTGGTGCTGGCCAGCCGGCAGGGGGAGCGCACGGTGCCGTTCGCCGAGTTCGTCACCGGCGTGAAGCGCACGATCCTGCAGCCCGGCGAGATCATCACCAGGGTGCGGGTGCCGCGGCTGGCCGGACCGCAGGAGTTCCTCAAGGTCGGCACCCGCAACGCGATGGTGATCTCGATCTGCTGCGCCGCGCTGCTGGTCGACCGGGTCGGGCGCACCGTGCGGATCGGGCTCGGCTCGGTGGCGCCGACGCCGGTCCGGGCGCCGGAGGCGGAGGCCTACATCGCCGCGGAGATCGACTGGGACGCGCTGTCGGCGCCGGCGGGGTCGGTCGCCCGGTTCGGCGAGCTGGTGCGGGACGGGGTGCGCCCGATCACCGATCACCGCGGCACCGCTGCGTACCGTTCCCGAGCGGTGCAGGTCATCGCCACCCGTGCGCTGGAGAGGAGCCTGGCGTGAGTGCATCGGATCCGGACCGCGGTAGCGCGGTGAGCGACGCCCTGCACGATCCGACGACCTCGGACAGTCGCGGCGCCCAGGGCTATCCGGGCACGGACGGGGCCCGCGACCTGCCGCTGGAGACGTACGTCCTGTCGGTGAACGGCCGCGAGCTGCCGGTCGACGACGCCTGGGTCGGGGAGAGCCTGCTCTACGTGCTGCGCGAGCGGCTCGGCCAGCCCGGTTCGAAGAACGCCTGCGAGCAGGGCGAGTGCGGGTCCTGCTCGGTGCTGATGGACGGTGCGGTGGTGGCCTCCTGCTGCGTGCTCGCGGCCGACGCGGTGGGCTCGGCGATCACCACGGTCGAGGGGCTGACCGGTGAGGGCGAGCTGTCCGACGTCCAGCGGGCCTTCATCGACCAGGGCGCGGTGCAGTGCGGCTTCTGCATCCCGGGCATGATCGTCGCGCTCACCGACCTGCTCGACCGCAGTCCCGCGGCGAGCGAGCTGGAGATGCGCGAGGCGATCTCGGGCAACCTGTGCCGCTGCACCGGCTACGGCCGCATCTTCGCGGCGTTCCGCCAGGTCCAGCAGGAGCGTGCGCATGCCCGCGCCTAGCCTGCCGGCCACCTTCACCCGCCGGCGCCGGGCGCCGGGGCTCGGCGAGAGCGTGCTGCGTCCGGACGCGCCGCCCAAGGTCAGGGGCGAGTTCGCGTTCTCCTCCGACCTGTACGTGGACGGCATGGTCTGGGGCAAGACGCTGCGCAGCCCGCACCCGCACGCGCGCATCCTCGGGATCGACATCACCGATGCACTCCGCATGCCCGGGGTGCACGCCGTCGTGACCCAGGACGACCTGTGGGGCTCCCGCACGTACGGCCTGGAGCGCCACGACCAGCCGGTGTTCGCCGACACCGTCGTGCGGTTCCACGGCGAGCCGATCGCCGCGGTCGCCGCCGACCACCCCGAGCTCGCCGCCCGCGCCTGCGCCGCGATCAAGGTCGAGTACGAGGTGCTCGAGCCGCTGGTGGACGCCGAGGCGGCGATCACGGCGCCGCCGATCCACCCGGACGGCAACGTGTTCCGGCACATCCGGCTGCGGCACGGCGACCCGGACGCGACCGGCGACGTGGTCGTCGAGGGCACGTACGAGGTGGGCATGCAGGACCAGGCCTTCCTTGGACCGGAGTCGGGGCTGGCGGTGCCGAGCGAGGACGGCGGGATCGAGCTGTTCGTGGCGACCCAGTGGCTGCACGTCGACCGCGACCAGATCGCGGCCTGCCTCAACCTGCCCCGGGAGAAGGTCCGGCTCTCCCTCGCCGGCACCGGCGGCGCCTTCGGCGGCCGCGAGGACGTGTCCATGCAGATCCACGCCTGCCTGCTCGCGCTCGTCACCCGCCGGCCGGTGAAGATGGTCTACTCCCGCGAGGAGTCCTTCTTCGGCCACGTCCACCGGCACCCGGCGAAGCTCTGGTTCCGGCACCACGCCCGGCGCGACGGCACGCTGGTCAACGTCGAGTCCCGGATGGTCTTCGACGGCGGCGCCTACACCTCGTCGAGCACCGCGGTCATCGCCAACGCGACCTGCTTCGCCGCCGGCCCGTACCAGGTCCCGAACGCGAAGGTGGACGGCTACGCGGTGCGGACGAACAACCCGCCGTGCGGCGCGATGCGCGGGTTCGGCGCGGTGCAGACCTCCTTCGCCGCCGAGGCGCAGATGGACAAGCTCGCCGCCGCCCTCGGGATGGACCCGGTCGAGCTGCGCCTGATCAACGCCCTGAAGACGCACGACCAGCTGCTCACCGGCCAGGTCATCACCGGCGTCGCGCCGGTCGAGGAATGCATCCGCGCCTGCCGGGAGCTGCCGCTGCCGCCCGCCGCGGACCCAGGCGCCGACCTGATGACGCTGCCCGGCGGTGCCGGCCGGACGGCGCTGTCCCACAACGTCCGGCGTGGCGTCGGCTTCGCGGTCGGGTTCAAGAACCTCGCCTTCTCCGAGGGCTTCGACGACTACTCGTCGGCCCGGGTACGGCTGGAGCTCGGTGCCGACGGCGAGCCGGTGGCCACCGTGCACGTCGCCACCGCCGAGGTCGGCCAGGGCTTCGTGACGCTCGCCCAGCAGATCGCCAGGGCCGAGCTCGGGGTCGGCTCGGTCGTGCTGCACCCGGCCGACACCCAGGTCGGGTCGGCCGGCTCCACCAGCGCCTCGCGCCAGACGATGATCAGCGGCGGGGCGGTGCAGATGGCCTGCGCCGGCGTGCGCGAGGTCGTGCTCGAACGGGCGGCCCTCGACCTGCACCTCGCCCCGGCCGACATGGTGCTCGGCGACGGCGAGCTGACCACGAAGGACGGCGAGCGCAGCGTCCCCCTGGCCGACGCGCTGCGGGCCGGCCCGGTCGAGGCGTACCGGGAGTTCCACCACGCGCCGACCGACCCGCTCGACGAGAACGGTCAGGGCAACGCGCACTGGTCGCTCGCGTTCGCCGCGCACCGGGCCGTCGTCGACGTGGACGAGGAGCTGGGGCTGGTCCGGGTGGTGCAGGTCGCCACCGCCCAGGACATCGGCAAGGCGCTGAACCCGCTCGCGGTCACCGGCCAGGTCGAGGGCGGCATCGCGCAGGGTCTCGGGCTGGCGGTGATGGAGGAGATCGTCGTCGTGGACGGGCGGATCCGGAACCCGTCGTTCACCGACTACCTGCTCCCGACACCGCTGGACATGCCGCCGGTCGTCCAGACGTGGATCGAGCAGCCCGAGCGTGGCGCCCCGTACGGCGCCAAGGGCGTCGGTGAGCCGCCGACGATCTCCTCGACCGGGGCCATCGTGGCAGCGATCCGGGCGGCGACCGGCCGGCCGCTCGACCGCATCCCGGTCCGACCGGACGACATCGCGCTGCCCACGCCGACCACCGCGGCGCCATGAGCCGCACCGTCCTGCGCGGCGCCCGCTGGCCGGGCGACGTCGCCTTCACCGGCGGTCGCATCACCGCGGTCGGGCACGTCCCCGCGGAGGACGCCGACACGGTGGTGGACTGCGACGGCGACATCGTCACCGCCGGCCTGGTCAACACCCATCACCACTTCTACCAGTGGATGACCCGCGGCTGGGCGTACGACTGCGACCTGTTCGGCTGGCTGACCACGCTCTATCCGGTGTGGGCCCGGCTGACGCCGGAGGACGTCGCAGCCGCCTCGGCGGTGGCGCTGGCCGAGCTCGCGCTGACCGGCTGCACGACGGCGGCGGACCACCACTACCTGGTGCCCGGCGGCGACGACTCGGTCTTCGACGCCATCGCCGGCGCCGCCCGCACCATCGGCGTCCGGACGCATATCGCCCGCGGCTCGATGGACCTGGGCGAGAGCGCCGGCGGCCTGCCGCCCGACTCGGTGGTCGAGGACCGCGACGCGATCCTGGCCTCCACCCAGGCGGTCTACGACCGGCTGCACGACGGCGACCGGATCGTGGTCACGGTTGCGCCGTGCAGCCCGTTCAGCGTCACCACCGGCCTGATGACCGAGTCGGCCGAGCTGGCCAGGCGACTGGGCGTGCGGCTGCACACGCACCTGGCGGAGACCCTCGACGAGGAGCGGTCCTGCCTGCAGCGGTTCGGCAAGCGGCCGCTGGCCGTGCTCGACGAGCTCGGCTGGATCGCGCCGGACGTGTGGGTGGCGCACGGAATCCACTTCGACGACGCCGAGATCGCCAGGCTGGGCGAGACCGGCACCGGCGTCGCGCACTGCCCGTCGAGCAACTGCCGCCTCGGCGCCGGCATCTGCCGCACTACCGACCTCGTCGCCGCCGGTGCGCCGGTCGGCCTCGGCGTGGACGGGGTCGCGTCCAACGAGATCGGCGGGCTGCTGCCGGAGCTGCGGATGGCGACGTTCCTCGCCCGCCAGCGCGGCCTGGACCCGACCGCGTTCGGGCCGGCGGACGCGCTGCGGCTGGCGACCGAGGGCGGCGCCCGCTGCCTCGGCCGCGACGACGTGGGCCGGCTGGAGCCCGGGCTGCGGGCCGACGTGGTGGTCTGGCCGGGCGACGACCTCGCCGACGTGCTCGACCCGCTGGCCGGCCTCGTGCTCGGTCCGGAGCGCACCGCGCGCCATGTCTTCGTCGAGGGCGACTACGTCGTACGGGACGGTGCTCTCGTCGGCGCCGACATCGTCGCGCTGCGGAGCGAGCTCACCCGGCGGGTACGGCGGCTGTGGCCGGCATGAGCCGTCCCGAGGCGTCTCCCGGGCAGCGCGGCGCCGGGCGGCTCGACGCCGCGTTCCTGCTCGGGATCGACGACCGGCTCGCCGACGCCGACCGGTTGCTCGCCAGCCGCTACCCGGGCGACGCCGGCGACCGGCAGCCGCTGCACACCGTCTACGTGCCGGCCGACCAGGTGGACCTCGACACGCCCGCGCGATGGGGAGCGGCGGCCCTCGACGTGCTGGCGACGGCCGTGCCGGACGCGGCGAGCGCGGCCAGGGTCACCGGCCTCGACGGCATCGACGACGACGTGCACCGCCGGGTGCGGGCCAAGCTCGCCGGTCAGCCGGTGGAGGACCTGCGGGTGGACTTCGAGGACGGCTACGGCGCCCGGCCGGACGCCGAGGAGGACGCGGCCGCGGCCGCCGCCGGCGCAGTGCTGGCCGGCCTGCTCGCCGCGCCGGCCGGACCGTCGTTCGCCGGCGTCCGGTTCAAGAGCCTGGAGCAGGCCACCCGGCGGCGCGGGCTGCGGACGCTCGACCTCGTCCTCGGCGCCGTGCTCGACGCCGGCCCGCTGCCGGCCGGCTTCCTGGTCACGCTGCCCAAGGTGACCTCGACCGACCAGGTGCTGGCGACGGTCGAGGTGTGCGAACGACTCGAGGACCTGTACGGGCTCGCGCCGGGCGCGCTCCGGTTCGAGATCCAGGTGGAGACGCCGCAGGCGGTCCTCGGCCCGGACGGCGTCGCGACCGTCGCGGTGCTGGTGCACGCGGCCGGCCGCCGGTGCGTCGGCCTGCACTACGGCACCTACGACTACAGCGCGGCCTGTGACGTGGCGGCGGCGTACCAGAGCCTGGACCACGCCGTCGCCGACCACGCCAAGGCCGTCATGCAGGTGGCTGCGGCCGGCACGGGGGTGAGGCTGTCGGACGGCTCGACCAACGTCGTGCCGGCCGGCAGCCCGGAGCAGGTGCGGGATGCGCTGCGGCTGCACGCGCGGCTGGTCCGACGGTCCCTGGAACGGGGCTACTACCAGGGCTGGGATATGCACCCCGGGCACCTCGTCACCCGCTACCTGGCGGCGTACGCGTTCTACCGGGAGGGGCTGCCGGCGGCGGCCGACCGGCTGCGCCGCTACCTGTCCGGCACCGGCGGCCCGTCCCGCACCGGCGGCGTGCTGGACGAGCCGGCCACCGCGCAGGCGCTCGCCTCCTTCCTCGTCCGCGGGCTGCGCTGCGGCGCGCTGGACGACGCCGAGCTGGCCGCGGCGACCGGCCTGCCCGCCGCGGGCCTCGACGCGCTGGCCCGGCGCCGCCCGCTGCCCGCCGAGCCGTCCTGACCGGAGGAGGAGCCTGACATGCCGGACACCGATCCTCGCCCGGCCGGCCCCGCGTTCGCCGGCCTACCCGACCTGGCCTCCCGGTCGCTCGGCGGCGGCGTCGTCGCGGCGAACGACGAGCTGTTCGCCGAGCGGGAGAACCTGATCAAGCCCGGACCCCCGCAGTATTCGACGTACACGTTCGGCCACAAGGGCCAGGTGTACGACGGGTGGGAGACCCGGCGCCGGCGGGAGCCGGGGCACGACTGGGCGCTGGTGCGGCTCGGCGTGCCGGGCGTGGTGCGGGGCGTCATCGTCGACACGGCGTTCTTCAAGGGCAACTACCCGCCGGAGATCTCGGTCGAGGGCGCCGCGGTCGAGGGCTACCCGTCGCCGGACGAGCTGGCGGCCGCCGACTGGACGAGCCTGGTGCCGAGGTCGGCGGTCGCGGGCGACGCGGTGAACGAGTTCCGGGTGGGCATCGAGCAGCGCTTCACGCACGTCCGGCTGTGCCTCTACCCGGACGGCGGGGTGGCCCGGCTGCGGGTGCACGGCGAGGTCGTGCCGGATCCGCGGCTGCTCGGCGCCGGTGCGGTCGACCTGGCCGCCCTCGCCAACGGGGCCGCGGTCGCCGGGTGCAGCAACATGTTCTACTCGTCGCCGGCCAACCTCCTCTCGCCCGGCCTCGCCCGGCTGATGGGGGAGGGCTGGGAGACCGCACGCCGCCGCGACGACGGCAACGACTGGGTGGAGGTGCGGCTCGCCGGGCCGGGCGTGGTGCAGCTGGCCGAGCTGGACACCAGCTGGTTCGTCGGCAACGCGCCCGGGTGGGCCTCGCTGCGGGGTCGGGACGAGCGCGGCGGCGACGTGGAGCTGCTGCCGCGTACCCGGCTGCAGCCGGACACGCCGCACCGCTTCCGGCTGCGCGCGGCACCGGCGGTGACGCACGTCCGCCTGGACGTCTTCCCGGACGGCGGCATGGCCCGGCTCCGCCTCGTGGGGGAGCTCACCCGGGCGGGTCGCGAGCAGGTGGTCGTCCGCTGGTTCGACCTGCTGCCGCCGGCGCACGCGAGCGAGGTCCTGACCGCGGAGGGCGTGCCGGTCGAGGTGGCCGAGGCGACCGTGGCGGCCCGGCCGCTGCGCCGGGCGGACGACCTGCCGGACGCGATCCGCACCGCCGTCGGCCTCTGACGCGGACTCCGCCGGTCAGTCGTCGCGGCGCAGCAGGCGTCCGCGCGGGACGTCGCCGACCCGCTCGCCGCGCAGCCAGGTGTCGCGCACCACCCCGCGCAGGGTGCGCCCGGCGTACGCGCTGACCGGGTTGCGGTGACGGAGGGCGTGCGGGTCGACGGTGAACTCCTCGTCCGGGGCGAACGCGACCAGGTCCGCGTCGTACCCCGGCGCGATGGAGCCCTTCGACCGCAGCCCGACCAGCGCCGCCGGCCGCCGGGCCATCCACAGTGCTATGTCCACCAGCGACAGTCCACGTGCGACGGCCGCCGTCCAGACCACCGGCAGCGACAGCTGGAGCGAGGAGATCCCGCCCCATGCGGCGCCGAAGTCGCCCGTGTCGAACCGCTTCAGCTCCGCCGTGCAGGGGGAGTGGTCGGACACCACGCACGACAGGGTGCCGTCCGCGAGCCCGGCCCACAGCGCGTCCCGGTTCGCCGCGTCGCGCACCGGCGGGCAGCACTTGAACTGGGTCGCCCCGGCGGGGACGTCCTCGGCCGCCAGCGTGAGGTAGTGCGGGCAGGTCTCGGCGGTGATGCGGACCCCGTCGACGGCGGCGGCGCGCAGCAGGGGCAGCACCTCGGCCGCCGAGACGTGCACGACGTGCACCCGGGCGCCGGTATCCCGGGCCGCCGCGATCAGGCCGGCGACCGCCCGGGTCTCGGCCTGCGGCGGCCGGGAGGCGAGGAAACCGCGGTAGTCCCGACCGTGCGGCGCCGGCCCGATCGCGCCCGCGTCCTCGCAGTGCGCGATGAGCAGACCGTCGACAGTGGACAGTTCGGTGAGCGCCGCGCGCAGCTGCGTCGGGTCGAGCGGCGGGAACTCCGGGACGCCGGAGTCGAGCAGGAAGCACTTCACGCCGACCACGCCGGCCGCGTGCAGCGCCCGCAGCTCGCCGGCGTTGCCCGGGACGGCTCCGCCCCAGAAGGCGACGTCGACGTGCACCTGACCGGTGGCTGCGGTGCGCTTGACCTCGAGGGCGGCGCCGTCGACGGTCGGCGGCACGCTGTTCAGCGGCATGTCCACGATCGTCGTGACGCCACCGGCCGCGGCGGCCGCGGTCGCCGTCGCGAAGCCCTCCCACTCGGTCCGGCCGGGCTCGTTCACGTGCACGTGCGTGTCGACGAGTCCCGGCAGCAGCACGGCGTCGTCCGGCAGCGTCACGGTCCGGGCGGCGGGTAGGTCCCGCTCCCACGGCACGACCGCCGCGATCACCCCGTCCCGTACGCCGACCCGGGCCGGCAGCATCCCGCCGCCGGTGACGACCCGCCGGGCCGCCACGACGAGGTCGTGCCCCGTCACCGGGAGGCCGTCCCGGCGGCGGCCCGGGCGAGCGTGGTCTGCGGCAGCACGCCGGCATCCTCCCATCGCCGCCGGCCGGGACCGGGGTAGCGTGCCGGGGCGTGGGCACGCTGGCGGAGTTCAACGGGCTGGCCGCCGAGGCGGCCGAGCGCGAGCTGGCCGCCTGCAACGCGGCGCCGCGGTTCGCCCGCGAGGTCGCCGCCGGCCGGCCGTACCCGTCGGCGGCGGTGCTCGCCGACACCGCCGCGACCGTGGCCGGCGGCCTGGGTTGGGAGGAGGTGGCGGCGGCGCTGGCGGCCCACCCGCGCATCGGCGAGCGGGCGGCGGGCGGATCGGTCGAGGCCGCGGCGTCCCGGCAGGAGCAGTCTGCGGTGACCGCGGCCGGCGACGAGGTGAAGCAGGCGTTGGCCGACGGCAACCGCGCGTACCAGCGGAGGTTCGGGCACGTGTTCCTCATCCGGGCGGCCGGCCGCGGGCCGGACGAGATCCTGGCCGAGCTGACCCGCCGGCTCGGCAACGACCCCGCGGCCGAGCGGGCCGAGACGACCGCGCAGCTGGCCGAGATCACCCGGCTGCGGGTGGAGCGGATGGTGGCTGGATGAGGAGCGGGAGATGAGCGTCAGCACGCATGTCCTGGACGCGACCACCGGTCGCCCGGCGGTCGGTGTCGCGGTGCGACTGTCCGATCTGGACGGTGCGCCGCTGGACGAGGGGCACACCGACTCGGACGGGCGCTGTGCGATCGCCCCGTACGACCTCGAGCCGGGCACGTACGAGCTGACCTTCGACTCCGGCGGCTACTTCGCCGAGCGCACGTTCTACCCGTCCGTGACGGTGACGTTCTCGATCCACGACGGCGGCGCGCACCACCACGTGCCGCTGCTGCTCTCGCCCCACTCGTACACGACCTACCGGGGCAGCTAGAGCCAGTCGTTGCGGCGGAACTGGACGTACAGGCCGACGCAGGCCAGCGCGATGACGAACAGCACGACGAAGTAGCCGTACCGGGTGTGCAGCTCGGGCATGTTGTCGAAGTTCATCCCGTAGATGCCGGCGACGGCGGTCGGCACCAGCGCGATCGCCGCCCACGCACTGATCTTGCGGACGTCCTCGTTCTGCCGCGCCGCCGCTTGGTTCTGCCGTACCGCGACCCGGGCGAGGTCGGCCTGCAGCACACCGGTGAGCAGGTTGTCGTAGCCCTCGATCTGGTCGCCGATGCGCAGCAGGTGGTCGTGCACGTCCCGGAAGTAGTCCGTGGTCTTCGGGTTGACGCCGGCGACCGTCCCGGCGGCGAGGTCCTCCACCGCCGGCGCCAGCGGCAGCACCGCGCTGCGGAACTGCAGCACCTCGCGCTTGAGCTTGTAGACCCGCTCGCTGTGGTCGCTCGGGTCGCCGCCGAAAACCTGCACCTCGATGTCGCTGACGTCGACGTCGATCTCCTGGGCCACCTCGCCGTAGCCGTCGACGATGATGTCGAGCAGCCGGTAGAGCACCGCGGACGGGCCGAGGTCGAGCAGCGGGGAGTCGTCGCCGAGCTCCTTGCGCACCCGGCTGACCACGTCGTTGTCGCCGTGCCGGACGGTGACCACGAACGTCTCGCCGAGGAACACCGCGACCTCGTCGATGTCGACGATCTCGTCGTGGTCGATGTAGCGCACCGGCTTGACCACGACGAACAGCACGTCGCCGTACCGCTCCAGCTTGGGTCGCTGGTGCGCCTTGACCGCGTCCTCGACGGCCAGCGCCGGCAGGCCGAACTCGGACGCGACCGCGGCGATCGCCTCGGCGGTCGGCTCGACCAGACCGAGCCAGACGAACCCGTCCTGGACCGTACGGGCGGCATGCCGGGCCTCCGGGACGCTGAGCCGGCCGCCACGCCGCTTGCCGCCGTCGTACACGGCGCAGTCTGCGACGCTCCTGTCCACCTCGACCGACGCCGGCTCACCCGGCTCGTCGGGCCCGGCCGGACCGTCGCCGTGGGCGCGGTGCAGCGCGCGCTCCAGCCGGCGTGCGGCGGTCCTGCGTCCTGGCAGCACTGGCCCTCCCGAGACCCTCCCGCGGTCAGCATGGCACGCGGCAAGTAGGTTCTCCGCCGTGGAGGGCGGCACCTCGCCGGGGCGCCGGTCGGGCCCCTCGCGGACGTCGTCCGGGCCCGGTCGGCTGCTGGTGCTCGTGTACGGGATCTTCGCGCTGTCCGCGACGGCCAGGGCCGCGGTGCAGATCGCCACCAAGTTCGACGAGGCACCGCTGGCGTACCTGCTCTCGGCGTTTGCCGCCGTCGTCTACATCTGCGCGACGGTCGGGCTGGCGCGGTCCGGGCCGGGCGCGCGTCGACTGGCCACGGTCGCGGTCACGGTCGAGCTGATCGGCGTCCTCGTGGTCGGCACGATCAGCCTCGCCCAGCCGGATGACTTCCCGGATGCAACGGTGTGGTCCGGGTATGGCGACGGCTATGGATTCGTGCCGCTCGTCCTGCCGGTGCTCGGGCTGCTCTGGCTGCGACACACCCGGGAGCGGGCGTGATCGACGGGCTCGCGTACGCCGTGATAGCCGTCTCACTGGTCGTCGGCCTGGGGATCATCGGGCTCGCGGTGGCGAACCGGCGCCCGCTGACCCTGCTGGCGTACGGCCTGGTCACGGTCGAGGCCGTGGCGCTGGTCCAGGTCCTGGTCGCGATCGTGCAGGTGGTGCGGGGGGAGCGGCCGGACGAGCCGGCGACCTTCGTCGGCTACGCGCTGACCTCGCTGCTGGTATCGCCGGTCGGGGCAGTGTGGGCGCTATCGGACAAATCCAAGTGGGGAACCGCGGCCGCCGGTGTCGCGGCGCTGGTGCTCTCCGTGCTCACCGTGCGAATGCTGCAGGTCTGGGGTTAGCCCCTGATGTCCTGATTGCCGGACCTGGCCGGTTCCGTGTCTACGCAGCGGGACGCTACGACTGCGTAACGTCCACCGGCACACCGGCTTCACAGGATTCGTTACCAAACGTGTTCGGGTAGTGGGAAAGATGGTCGCGCGCGGGGGCGCCATGACCTTTATGGTGGACCCCGCCGGGAAGCCGGATGGTCAAGACACGGGCCGGGGCTCACCGTCACGCGAGCCTCTTTACGGGGGGTGACATGACAGCAGAAGCGCCGTCCACGGTGTCCGCCGACGAGTCTCAGCAGTCCGTCGCGGGCACGGGGGAGCGCAGTGCGACCGAGTGGCCGACCGCCGAGAGCGGATCGTTCTCCTATCTTCCGCACCGCAACGCCGATTCTTCCCCGAACGGTAACGGCGCCCTATCCCCTCTCTTGCAGTACCCAGATGCGCGAGTTCAGGCCGACCACTTCCGGCCGGCCGACCGCGTCACCGACGACCGGGCGCCGGCGGACGGCCGCGCCACGGCGGAGGACGAGGCGACAATGAACGGTCGGACAACGGCGAAGGGCCGGGCGGCGGTCGACGACCGCGGCGCGACACCCGACGCCCCGACGAGCGGCGAAGCGCCGGCCGAGGCGGCCTCGGACGACGGCGCGACGCCGGAGAGCCGCGCGGCCGACAACGGCGCCGCGCCGAGCGACGGCGCGGCGGACGAGCAGTCCGCGTCCGGCGACCGGTCCGCCGGCGGGCGGAAGTCGGCCCGGAGCCGGTCGGCAGCCGACCGCACCACGGCCGAGGACGCCACCACGGCCGAGGACGCAACCACGGCCGAGCACGGCACCACGGCCGAGCACGGCACCACGGCCGGGGACGGCACCACGGCCGGGGACGGCACCACGGCCGAGGACGGCACCACGGCCGAGGACGGCACCACGGCCGAGGTCGCCATTACGACCGAGGCCACCGGAGCCGAGGGCGGCACCGGCGGCACCGGAGCCGAGGGCGGCACCGGCGGCACCGCGGCGGGCGGCGGCACCCGCGGCATCGCGGCCGGCGGCCGCACCGCTGCCGGCGGCCGCACCGCTGCCGGCGGCCACGCGACCGCCGAGGACCGGGCCACGGCCGAGGACGGCGCTGCGCCCGAGAACGGCGCCACGGCCGACCTCCACGCGGCGGCCGACGGCCGCTCCTCGACCGGCCGGCGTGCGTCGGCGCACGGTCGCGAGTCGGCAGACCGCTCCGCCACGCCCGACCGCGAGGCCACGGTCGACGGCCAGGCGACGGCCGACGGCCAGGCGACGGCCGACGGTTTCGCCACGGTCGACGGCCAGGCGATGGCCGGCGGTCGCGCCATCACCGATGGCAGGGCGCTGTCCGGCGACGGCACGCATGCCCGGGACCGTGCGGCCGAGGACGGGTCAGCGGCCGAGGCCGCCGGTCGTCCGCTCGCCGCGCCCGCACCTGCGGACGCGGCGGCGCAGGAGATCACCGGCGCCGTCACCGACGACCCCTGGGTCCGCAGCAAGGACGAGCTCGCGGCCGCCGACGAGGTCGTCGAGGACGACGAGGTCGCGGTCGAGGTGGCACACCAGCTCGAGGTCGTCGTCGGCGAGGATTCCGACGCCGACCCGGCCGAGTTCGCAGCCGCCGCGGTGCTCGACGTGCTGCGCGCGTCCGGCTGGGCCGACGTGGCCGAGGCCGCCGAGCTCCGGGCGGAGGCGACCCGGCTGCGCGAGCTGCTCGCCGAGGTGATCCGCGACCACCGCGCCCGCGAGGCGTCGATGGCCGGCACCGAGAACCAGCAGCTGCACTGGCTGGTGCCGCTTCTCCGGGCCGCGCACGGCGTCGCGTTCGGCAGCCTCGGTGCCAAGGTCGCCCTGCGCACCGCGGTCCAGGACGTGCCGCCGGAGGTGCTCGCCGCGGCGGGCCTGCGCATCGACTACGGCGTCCCGCACGACTACGAGCACGACTACGAGGGGAACCACCGGTAGACCGGCCAGACCCTCCCGGCCGCGCCCGGACCTAGACCCGGCCGGCCGGGAGGTTCTGCAGCCGGACCTGGCCGCGCGCCAGCGTCCGCCCGGATTCGTCGGTGATCTCGACGAGCCACAGCTGCTGCAGCCGGCCGCGGTGGATCGGCGTGCCCGTCGCGGTCAGCCGGCCGTCCCGGGCCGCCCGCAGGAAGTCGGTCTGGTTCGCCACCCCGACGACCTGACCCTCGGGGTACCACAGCGCCGCCGCGTAGCTCGCCACCGTCTCGATGACCGAGCAGTGCACGCCGCCGTGCACGATCCCGTACGGCTGCAGCAGGTCCGGGCGCACGTCCCAGGCGGCGACGACCTTGTCGCCGCTGGCCTCGAGCATCTGCAGACCAAGCCACTGGACGAAGGCACCGGGATCCGGCGTCGGCTCACTCACCCGGCCGAGCCTAGGTGAGTGCCGACCCGGTCAGCGCGGCACCCGGACCGTGATCGCGGCCGGCGCCACCTGCACGGCGAACTTCTTCGTCTTGCTGCGGGCACCGCCGTCCAGCTCGACCGGCAACGGCGAGTCCAGCTTGACCGAGAACGTCCGCCCGCGGGTCATCCGTACGTACGGGGACTTGTCCGACCGTCCGAACGCGACCCGGCCGAGCGTGCGGGCCCACTGCACCGGGCCGGCCGCGGTCGTCACACCGACCTCGATCTCGCCGTCGGTCGGGTCGGCGTCGTCGAACGCCGGCACGCCGCCGGTTATCCGCCCGACGTTCCCGAACAGCACGCAGCTCGCCGGTCCCGTGTACCAGACCCGGTCGTCGACGGTGACGCGAGCCCGGACCGTCGGGCCGCGCAGCCCGCCCAGACCGGACCGCACGTACGCGAGCCGGCCGAGCCGGTCCTTTGCCTTCCGGTCCGCGCCGCCCACCAGCCGGGCGTCGAACCCGGCCCCGGCCATCACGGCGAAGTGCTCGCCGTCGAGGGCGCCGAGGTCGAGCCTGCGGTCCTTGCCGTGCAGCGCGATCTGGACGGCCTCGGACAGCTTGGTCGGGATCCCGAGGTTCGAGGCGAGCAGGTTGGCCGTCCCGGCCGGCAGCAGCCCGACGGTGACGCCGGAGCCGGCCAGCGCGTCCATCGACCGCTGCGTCATCCCGTCGCCGCCCCAGACGAGGACGAGTTCGGCACCGGCGTCGAGGGCCTTGCGGGCCTGCTTCGGAGCCTTCTTCGACTTGTTCACCTCGTACCAGAGCGGGTCGGTGACGCCCGCCGCGTCGAGGGTCTCCCGCAGCGCGTCCAAGCCAGCACCGTGGAGCATCTTCTTGCGGTGGGCCAGCACCGCTACCCGATCAGACACGTCTGTCCGATACCCGAACCGGGACTCGATCAAGCCCGCTCGGAGGCTCCGGTTACCGTGGACGCGTGACCGAGGCGGAATGGCCGCTGTACGAGGTGTTCGTCCGGGGCCGGCAGGCCCTCGCCCACGTGCACGTCGGCTCGCTGCACGCGGCCGACGACCAGATGGCGCTGCGCAACGCCCGCGACGTCTACACCCGCCGCAACGAGGGCGTGAGCATCTGGGTGGTGCGGTCGGAGCTGATCACGGCGGGCAGCCCCGAGGCCGGCGAGCCGGGGCCGGTGCACCCGCACCCGACGTTCCCGGCGAGCTGACGGCCCGTGGCACTCTGATCGCCATGGGGCGCGGTGCTCTCCGGATCTACCTGGGCGCGGCGCCTGGTGTCGGGAAGACGTACGCGATGCTGGGGGAGGCGCGGCGGCGGTTGGAGCGTGGCACCGATGTGGTGGTCGGGTTCGTGGAGACCTATGGCCGGGTGAAGACGGCGGCGCTGCTGGAGGGGTTGGAGGTGCTCCCCCGCAAGCGGATCGCCTACCGGGGGGCGACGTTCGAGGAGCTCGACGTCGACGCGGTGCTGGCCCGGCGGCCGCAGGTGGTCGTGGTCGACGAGCTGGCCCACACCAACGTGCCCGGATCCCGCAACGCCAAGCGGTGGCAGGACGTGGACGCGCTGCTGGCGGCCGGGATCGAGGTGCTGACCACCGTCAACGTGCAGCACCTGGAGTCCCTCAACGACGTGGTCGAGACGATCACCGGGGTGCCGCAGCGGGAGACCGTCCCGGACCAGGTCGTCCGGGCCGCTGACCAGGTCGAGTTGGTCGACATCGCCCCCGAAGCGCTGCGCCGGCGGATGGCCCACGGCAACATCTACCCACCCGACCGCGTCGACGCCGCCCTCGGTAACTACTTCCGGGTCGGTAACCTCACCGCCCTGCGCGAGTTGGCGCTGCTGTGGCTGGCCGGCACCGTCGAGGACCAACTCGACCAGTACCGGGCCGCACACGGCATCGCCGGCACCTGGGAAACCCGCGAACGGGTCCTGGTCGCCCTCACCGGCGGCCCCGAAGGCGACACCCTCATCCGCCGGGCCGCCCGCATCGCCGCCCGCAACACCGGCGCCGACCTGCTGGCCGTGCACGTCACCCGCCCCGACGGGCTGACCGAGGCCAACCCCGCCACCCTCACCCGCCAACGCACCCTGCTCGAAAACCTCGGCGGCACCTACCACCACGTCATCGGCGACGACATCCCCACCGCCCTACTCGACTTCGCCCGCGCCGAAAACACCACCCAACTCGTCCTCGGCGCCTCCCGCCGCAACCACCTCGCCCGGATGCTCTCGCCCGGCGTGGGCGCGACCGTCGCGGCCCGGTCCGGGTCGATCGACGTCCACCTGGTCAGCCACCCGCAGGCGGCGCGCGGGCGGGCCAGGCTGCCGCGGCTCGCGGCCGGCCTCACCCTGCGCCGCCGGCTGTACGGGGCGGCGACCGCGGTGATCCTGCTGCCGTTGCTGACGGTCGTCCTGACGCTGCTGCGGGACGCGCTCAACCTCACCAGCGACGTGCTGCTGTTCCTGCTCGCCGTCGTCGCGGTGGCACTGGTCGGCGGGCTCTGGCCCGCGCTCGGCGCCGCGGTGGCCGCCTTCCTGCTGCTGAACTGGTTCTTCACCGAGCCGACCGGTCGGTTCACGATCGCCGAGCGCAACAACGCCTTGGCGCTCGGGGTGTTCGCCGCGGTGGCCGCCATGGTGAGCGCGGTGGTGGACCTCGCCGCGCGCCGCAGCAGCCAGGCGGCCAGGGCCACCGCCGAGGCCGAGACACTGTCCACTTTGGCCGGTGACGTGCTGCGCGGGGAGAGCGCGCTCACCGCGCTGCTGGACCGGGTCCGGGAGAGCTTCGGGATGAGCTCGGCCGGGCTGCTCGAGCGGGACGCGGACCGGCAGGGCTGGCACGTGGTCGCGAGCTCCGGCACCGCGCCGGCGCCGCGGCCCGAGGACGCCGACGTGGACGTGCCGGTCGACGACGACCTGGCGCTGGTGCTGCGTGGCCGGCCGCTGGCAGCCGAGGACCGGCGGGTGCTGGCCGCGTTCGGCGCGCAGGCCGCGGTCGCGCTCCGGCAGCACCGGCTCGCCGCGGCCGTCGCCGAGGCGGAGCCGCTGGCCGAGGTCGACCGGACCCGTACCGCGCTGCTCGCCGCGGTCAGCCACGACCTGCGCTCGCCGCTGGCCTCCGCGAAGGCGGCGGTGTCGGCGCTGCGCAGCGACGGCGTGCAGTGGCGCGAGCCCGAGCGGGCCGAGCTGCTGGCCACCGCCGACGAGTCGCTGGACCGGCTGAGCCGGCTGGTGGAGAACCTGCTCGACCTGTCCCGGCTGCAGGCCGGCGCACTCGCGGTCTTCCCGCAGCCGGTGGGCCTGGAGGACATCCTGCCGGCGGTGCTGCGCGAACTGGAGCCGGCCGTGGTGGAGTCGGCGCTGGAGCTCGACCTGCCCGAGGTGATGGCCGACCCCGGCCTGCTGGAACGGATCCTGGTGAACGTCGGGACGAACGCGGTGCGACACTCGCCGCCGGACCGCCCGCCGCGGATCAAGGGCAGCGCGCACCGGGACCGGGTGGAGGTACGGGTGATCGACTTCGGGCCCGGCGTGCCGGAGGCCGACTGGGACCGGATCTTCGTCCCGTTCCAGCGGCTCGGCGACCGCGACAACACCACCGGGGTGGGGCTCGGGCTGGCCCTGTCCCGCGGCCTGGCCGAGGCCATGGGCGGCACCCTGGAACCGGAGAGCACTCCCGGCGGCGGGCTGACGATGGTGCTCGCGCTGCCTGCCGCACCCGTTCCGGCCGCGGCGCGGTCGTGAGCCGGGTCCTGGTCGTCGAGGACGACCCGCAGCTGCTGCGGGCGATGCGGATCACCCTGCACGCCCGCGGGCACGAGGTGGTCACCGCGGCCACCGGCCGCAAGGCGCTGTCCGAGGCGGCCGCCGCCCGGCCGGACCTGGTCGTGCTCGACCTCGGGCTGCCCGACCTGGACGGCGTCGAGGTCATCGAGGGCCTGCGCGGCTGGACCAGCGTGCCGATCATCGTGCTGTCCGGCCGCACCTCCGGCGGGGACAAGGTGGCCGCGCTGGACGCCGGCGCCGACGACTACGTGACCAAGCCGTTCGGGATCGAGGAGCTGCTCGCCCGCATCCGCGCGGTCACCCGCCGGGCGACCACCCCGGACGGCGCCGGCAGGCCGACCGTCGACATCGGACCGTGGCGGGTCGATCTCGCCGACCGCCGCGTCACCGGCAGCGACGGGAGCGGGGGCGAGGTCAAGCTCACGCCGACCGAGTGGAAGCTACTGGAGGCGTTCGTCCGGCACCCCGGCAAGCTCATCGGCCAGCGCCAGTTGCTCACCGAGGTCTGGGGGCCGGCGGCCACCGGCGACACCTCCTCGCTGCGGCTCTACCTCAACCGGCTGCGCCGCAAGCTGGAACCGGATCCGAGCCGGCCGAAGCATCTGCTGACCGAGCCGGGTCTCGGCTACCGCTTCGAACCGTAGGCCGGCCCGGACAAGCCCCAGGCCGGCACGGACGACCCCTACGCCGGCGCGTACGAACCGGGCTGCCAGGCGCGGGTGGCGACGCTGATCGCGTTCCACGCGTTGATCGCGACGATCAGCGACACCAGCGCACCGACCTCGCCGGGCGAGAAGTGCTCGGCGACCGCGGCGTAGTCCTCGGCCGGCACGTGCGTGTCGGCGACCAGGGTGACCGACTCGGTGAAGGCGAGCGCGGCCCGCTCCCGGTCGGTGAAGTACGGGGTCTCCCGCCAGGCCGCCACCCCGTACAGCCGCTGCTCGCTCTCGCCGCCCTTGCGGGCGTCCTTCGAGTGCATGTCGATGCAGTAGGCGCAGCCGTTGAGCTGGGAGGCCCGGATCCGGACCAGCTCGCGCAGGGCGGGGTCGATGCCGACCCGGTCGAGCTCCCTGGTCGCGGCGTTGTCGAGGTGGGACATGGCCCGGGAGAAGGCCGGGACGGCACTGTCGAAGTCGAGCCGGGTGGGGATCTCCGTCGTCGTCATGGCTCCACTCTGCCGCCGGATCGGCCCATGAGTAAGATCCATTCCTGTGCCGGAATCATGGGCCATTTCGGGGGTCGACCTGCACCTCGACCTGGCCGGAACGCGCGGGCGGGCCGGGCTGGAGCGGGCGCTGCGGGACGCGGTGCGGTCCGGCCGGCTGCGTCCCGGCAGCCGGCTGCCGCCGTCCCGCACGCTGGCGGCCGACCTGCGGATGGCCCGCAACACGGTCGCCGAGGCGTACGGGCAGCTGGTCGCCGAGGGCTGGCTGGTGGCCAGGCAGGGCTCGGGCACCGTGGTGGCCGAGCGGGTCACGCCGCCGGCGTCCCGCGCGGTCCCGGCGACGCCGGGTCCGGTGATCCGGAACAGCCTCAAGCCCGGCTCGCCCGACCTCACCTCGTTCCCGCGGACTGCCTGGCTGGCCGCCGGCCGGCGGGCGCTCGCGACGGCACCCGCGGACGCGTACGGCTACGGCGACGCCCGCGGCCGGCCCGAGCTGCGTCGGGCGCTGGCCGACTACCTGGCCCGGGCCCGCGGCGTGCACGCCGACGCCGAGCGCATCGTGGTCTGTGCCGGCTTCACCCAGGCGCTCGGCCTGCTCTGCGAGGCGGTCCGGGCCGGCGGGGCGCGGACGCTGGCGACCGAGGCCTGGTGCCAGCCGGCCACCCGCGAGCTCGTCGCCGCCCGCGGGCTGCGGCTGGCGACCGTGCCGGTGGACGAGCGCGGTGCGGTGCCCGGCGGGAAGGCCGACGTGCTGCTGCTGACGCCGGCGCACCAGTTCCTGATCGGCAGCGTGCTGGTGGCCGAGCGGCGCACCCGGGCGGTGGAGACCGGCGCGCTGGTCGTCGAGGACGACTACGACGGGGAGTTCCGGTACGACCGGCACCCGGTCGGCGCGCTGCAGGCGCTCGCCCCCGACCGGGTCGTCTACGCGGGGACCGCCAGCAAGACGCTCGCCCCGGCACTCCGGCTGGCCTGGCTGGTGCTGCCGGCGCACCTGGTCGACGGCGTGGTCGCGGCGAAGGAGCGGGCCGACCGGCAGACCGGCGTGCTGGAGCAGCTGGCGATGGCAGAGTTCGTGACCTCCGGCGGGTACGACCGGCACGTGCGCCGGCGCCGGCTCGCGTACCGGCGGCGGCGGGATCGGCTGGTCGCGGCGCTGACCGAGCACGTACCGGTCGCGCGGGTGACCGGCGTCGCGGCCGGGCTGCACGCGCTGGTCGAGCTGCCGCCGGGACGGTCGGAGTCGTCGGTGGTCGCCGCCGCGGCCCGCCGGGGGCTGGAGCTGCAGGGGCTGGGGGAGTACTCGACCGGTGCCGCGACGCACCCGCCCGCGCTCGTCGTCGGCTACGCCACCCCGCCGGACTCCGGCTTCGCGACCGCGGTCAACCTGCTCTGCGGCGCGCTCGGCTAGCCCTTCCGGCGGATCGTGTAGTGCAGCACCAGGAACGGGAAGCCGAACACGGAGAACGCGTGGTCGGCGCGCAGCTGGTCGCCGTCGGCCCAGACGTCCAGCTGCTCGGCGAAGCCCGGCACCTCGAGCGCGGTCAGGTCCCGGGTCTGCGGGTCGATGTAGGCCAGGTAGTGCCCTGGATGCGGAAGGTCGCTGCGGCTGGTCAGGGTGAGCCCGCCGTCCGGGCGGCCGACCGGCAGCAGGGTCGCGGTGAAGTCGCCCTGCGGGACGGGGAAGCCGACGCTGACGTAGCCGCGGCCCTCGTGCCGGTACGTCGTGTAGATCCCGACGTAGATCGGCTCGTCGGTGTCCGCCGCGGACCGGATCCAGCCCCGTACGGTGATCGCCCCGGTCGGGTCGGAGACGGTGTCGATCCGGCTGTGCACGCCGCGCAGCGTCTCCTTCTGGTTGGCCGGCACGTTGGCCTGCCCGAGCGGGCGGGCGAGCAGCGTGCGGTAGAGCAGGTAACCGGGGCGGACCCACAGCCGCCACTCGGGCACGATGTCCAGCGCGAACCGGGTGGTGTGCTCGTAGAACTCGCGCACCAGCGGGTCGGCGCGGCCCGGGTCGAAGTCCGGGCCGGCCAGGTCGTCGAGGTCGGCGACGATGCCGACGTCCGGGTTCGCCGCGGTGTACGTGCCGCCGAGCACGGAAGCGAGCTCGCGGACATAGCCGGTGCCGACGTAGCGGGTGCGGGCCTCCAGCGGGACGACGAACGGCAGCTGGTCGGCCGGCACCGCGCCGGCCAGCAGCCGCACCTGCGCGTCCCGGAACGCTGCCGCGGACACCAGCCGGAACCCCACCACGGTGGCCGCGGCCAGCGTCGCCGTGTTCACCCGGCCGCCCAGCAGCCGTCCCGCGGCCGCGCCGACGACCGGCCCGAGCGCCACCTTCTGCGGCCGGATCCCGAGTGCGCCGGCCACCGCACCGGCTCCGACCGCGACCGCCGACGGCCGCGCTCCGAGCCGCCCGGCCACCCATCCGGCCGGCGCCGCCAGGGCGCCACTGGCCGCGATCCGCGACCACAGCGGCGGGATCTCGTCGGGTCGCTGCACTGCTCGCGCCGCCGCCTCGACCGCAGCCATTCCGGCCGCCCCGAGCACCGCCGCCCGCACCGGCGCCCGCCCGGCCCCGACCGCGGCCCCGGCCACCGCCCCGATCCCGGCCGCGAACCCGACCTGCTGTATCCGCTCCCCGTCCACGCACCGACCGTACTCAGGCCAGTGCCGCCGGCCGGGCCCGGAACACCCAGACCCGCAGCAGGAGGAAGCGCAGCACGGTCGCGGCCAGGTTCGCCGCGACCAGCACGCCGAGCTCGACCCCGAGCGGGACCGGGGTGTACAGCGCGTGCAGCAGCGCCAGCGAGCCGCTGGTCAGCCCGAGCCCGAGCGCGAACACGACCAGGCCCTGCAGCTGGTGCCGCCCGGCGCCGACCCGCCCGGTGACGCCGAAGGTGAGGCGGCGGTTCGCCGCCGTGTTCGCGACCGCGGTCAGCAGCAGCGCCACCAGGTTCGCCGGCTGCGCCCCCATCGCCGGGCGCAGCAGCAGGAACAGCAGCAGGTACGCCAGCGTGCTGGCCACGCCGATGCCGGCGAACCGCACCAGCTGCCGGGTCAGCCCGGCCGGCACCCCCGGCGTGCCGGGGTCGAGCGGCGCCCGGCCGAACTGCGCCCGCAGCGCCGCGACCGGCAGCGCGCCGGTGGCCAGCGCGCGCGACACCCGTGCCACGCCGCGCAGGTCGGCCAGCGCGGTCGCGACGATGTCCACCCGGCTGTCCGGGTCGTCGATCCAGTCCACCGGCACCTCGTGGATGCGCAGCCCGGACCGCTCGGCCAGCACGAGCAGCTCGGTGTCGAAGAACCAGCCGTCGTCCTCGACCAGCGGCAGCAGGCCGGCGGCGACGTCGGCGCGGATCGCCTTGAACCCGCACTGCGCGTCGGAGAACCGCGTCGCCAGCGTGCCGCGCAGCAGCAGGTTGTAGCCGCGGGAGAGCACCTCCCGCTTCGTCCCGCGCACCACCCGGGAGCCGCGGGCAAGCCTGGTGCCGATCGCCAGGTCCGAGTGCCCGGACAGCAGCGGCGCGACCAGCGGGGCCAGCGCGGCCAGGTCGGTCGACAGGTCCACGTCCATGTACGCGAGCACCGGCGCGTCCGAGGTCGACCAGACCGCCCGCAGCGCCCGCCCGCGCCCCTTCTCGGCCAGGTGCACCACGGTCACCCCGGGCAGCTCCGCCGCCACCCGCCGGGCCACCGCGAGCGTGCCGTCGGTGGAGGCGTTGTCCGCCACGGTGATCCGGAACCGGTACGGGAAACCGGCGGTGAGGTGGGCGTGCAGCCGGCGCAGGCACGACTCGAGGCCGGCCTGCTCGTTGTACACCGGCACCACGATGTCCAGCGCCGGCACCGGCGCGAGGGTGGCCGCCGGCTCGGGCGCCCCCGCCGGCACCGCCGCCGGCCCGGGTGCCTCCGCCGGGGCGGTTGCCGCAGTCGTCATGCTGCCGACGATCAGCAGGCGCCCTGTCGCCGGCCGGTGAGCCCGCTATGCGAGCACTGTGCGCTAGCGCAGCCGGGTCAGCTCGACCGTCACCCCGAGCGATTCCGCGGCGGGCCCCGAGTAGACGCCGGCCAGCGGGCGCACGTCGGCGTAGTCCCGGCCGCGGGCGACCAGCACGTGCCGCTCGGCGACCTCGGACAGGTTCGACGGGTCGACCGGGATCCAGTCGCCGGCCCAGAACTCCACCCAGGCGTGACTTTCCGCCGACACCGGCTCGTCCAGCGCCCCGTCCGACCGGGGATGCAGGTAGCCGGAGACGTACCGGGCCGGCAGCCCGGCCGACCGCAGCAGCGCCAGCGTGAGGTGCGAGAAGTCCTGGCAGACCCCCTGCCCGAGGTCTCGGGCCTCGGCCGAGGTGGTGCCGACCGAGGTGGCGCCGCGGACGTAGTCGAGCGTCTCGTGCACCCAGTGCGCCGCCGCCCGACCTGTCTCCGCCGGCGACCCGGCCGACCGCAGCGTCCGGGCCACCGCGTCCAGCTCCTGCTCGGCCACCGCATACCGGGACGGCGCCAGCAGCTCGGCGAACCGGTCCCGGACCGCGGGCGTGGTCAGCGTGTCCCAGTCGACGTCCGGGGCGCTCACCGGACCGGCGGTCTCCACCACCGAGGTCGCGGTCACCGCCAGCTCGGTGTGCGGGACGTGCACGTCGAACGCGTGCACCTGGGTGCCCCAGTAGTCGACGTACCGCAGCGGGCGGGAGTCGGGGCGGATCTCCAGCCGGCTGGTGAGCAGGTGCTGGCCGCCGGTCGTCGCGGGCGTCATCCGCACCTCGTTGTACGACGACCGCGCCGGCGACCCGTACTGGTATCCGGTGCGGTGCCGGACCGCGACCCGCCAGCTCATCGCCCGCTCCTCCACCTGAGCCGACCTGGTACCCCGGTCGGCTCGGCTCTGGTCGCGCCCCGCTCGCGCAGCGAGCCCTCGCGCTCACTCATGGGGCGGCGCCGATCCAGTCGGCCTCTTCGCGGTTCCAGCCGACCAGCGCGGACGAGCCGAAGTAGCGCCGGCCGACCGACTCGCTGACGTCGGACACGCCGCGCTGGATCGACTGCAGGCGCTCCGGCAGCCCGTGCGCCAGCGCCTCGGGGGAGAGGAACTCCAGGTCGGTCCGGACCCGGCCGATCAGCCGGGGCGCGTCGGACGCCCGACCGGACCGGCTGTCCCATAGCTCGGCCGGTTCCAGCCGGGCCAGCGCCTCCTCGCCGACCGTCAGCGCGTGCAGCACCGAGCGCGGGAACTGCCGGTCCAGCAGCAGGAACTCCAGCACCGGCCGGCCGGCCACCCCGCGCTGGTACCGCCGCAGGTACGCCTCGTGCGCCGAGCACGCCCGCAGCGTGGTCACCCAGTGCTCGTCCTCCCGCGCCGGCGTCCCGACCGCGGCGGCCAGCAGCCGCGCGGTCATGTCGGCCCGCTCCAGCGACCGGCCGAGGGCGAGGAAGTCGTAGCCGGCGTCCCGGCTGATCGTCGACGCGACGTAGCCGGCGTACATGGCCGCGCGGTGCCGCACGTACGAGCACAGCGGGGCCGGGCCGAACTGCCGGGCTGCCGAGATCCGCCGCGGCAGCTCGAGGTAGGTCGTGTTCAGGCACTCCCAGATCTCGCCGGACAGCGACTCGCGCACGCCGCGGGCGTTCTCCCGGGCCGCGGCCAGCGCGCCGGCGATCGCCGACGGGTTGTCCAGGTCGTACGCGAGCAGGTCGAGCACCTCGCGCATGGTCGTCGGCACCGGGTCCGGTCCGGTGTCCCGCAGGCCCATCACGGTCGCCACCACCGCGCAGGTCTCGGCCTCGTCCACGGCTGGGTCGACGATGATCTGGTGGAAGTGCACGTCGAGCAGCCGGGCGGTGTCCTCGGCCCGTTCGGCGTACCGGCCGATCCAGAACAGCGCCTCGGCAGCCCTGCTCAGCATCCGACCCGTCCCGACTCCAGTGCGCCGGGCAACAGCGCCGCAAGCGTGTCCCTGCTCAGCATCCGACCCGTCCCGACTCCAGTGCGCCCGGCGGCCGGAACCCCTGCTGTTGCTGCTGGGCCTGCCCGGTGACCGGGCCGGGGTCGGGGGCCTGCGCCGGCAGGGTCGCGGCGAGCACCTCCGGAGCGGCGTCCACGGCCGGCAGCCGGGGCCGGGAGGTGAGCACCCAGGTGTCCTTCGACCCGCCGCCCTGCGAGGAGTTGACCACCAGGCTGCCCTCCCGCAGCGCGACCCGGGTCAGGCCGCCGGGCAGCACCCTGATCCGGTCGCCGTCGTTGGTGGCGAACGGCCGCAGGTCGACGTGCCGCGGCTTGAGCAGGTCACCGTCCTGAGACGGCACGGTGGACAGCAGCACCAGCTCCTGGGCCACGTACGCCCGGGGCAGCTCGGCGACCTTCCGGATCATCTCGGCCAGCTCCTCGTCGCTCGCCTGCGGCCCGATCACGATCCCGTGCCCGCCGGACCCGTCGACCGGCTTGAACACCAGCCGGTCGGCCCGGCCCAGGCAGTCGGCCCGCACGTCCGGGTCGTCCAGCCGGTACGTCGGCACGTTCGGCAGCAGCGGCTCCTCACCCAGGTAGTAGCGGATCAGGTCCGGAACGTAGGTGTAGGTGAGCTTGTCGTCGGCGACGCCGTTGCCGATCGCGTTGGCGAGCGTGACGTTGCCGGCCCTGGCCGCGTTGACCAGCCCGGGACAGCCGATCATCGAGTCCGGCCGGAACTGCAGCGGGTCGAGGAAGTCGTCGTCGATGCGCCGGTAGACCACGTCGACCCGGCGCTGCCCGCTGGTCGTACGCATGTAGAGCACGTTGTCCCGGCAGATCAGGTCCCGGCCCTCGACCAGCTCGATGCCCATCTTGCGGGCAAGGAACGCGTGTTCGAAGTACGCCGAGTTGTGCACCCCGGGCGTCATCAGCACCACGGTCGGGTCGCTCACCCCGCGCGGCGCGGTCGCCCGCAGCGAGTCGAGCATCGTCGCCACGTAGTTCGCCACCGGCTGCACCTGCTGCTCCAGGAACAGCCCGGGGAAGACCCGGGTCAGCGCCTCCCGGTTCTCCACCACGTACGAGATGCCGGACGGGACCCGCAGGTTGTCCTCCAGCACCCGGATCATCCCGTCCGACCCGCGGACGAGGTCGATCCCGGCCAGGTGCACGCGCACGCCACCGGGTGGCCTGATGCCGGCGGCCTCGCGGGTGAAGTTGCTGCTGGTCACGACCAGCGAGTGCGGCACGACGCCGTCGGCGAGCACCCGCCGGTCGCCGTAGACGTCGGCGAGGAACGCCTCCAGCGCCCGCACCCGCTGGACCACCCCGGCCTCGATGTGCTCCCACTCGGGCTCCGGGATGAGCCGGGGGATCAGGTCGAGCGGGAACACCCACTCCCGCCCTGAGGAGGAGAACGTGATGCCTTGCTCCAGGAAGCTGCGGGCCCGGACCGCGCCGCGCTCGGTCAGGTCGGCCGCGGACAGCAGCTGGAGCGCCTCGTGCAGGGACTTGGTGTGCGGGTACGGCACGCCGTCCGCGTCGACCATCTCGTCGTACGCGGCGCTCCGGTAGCCGGCGAGCAGTCCCTCCACGACGCAGTCTTACCCCCATCGTGTTACGGGGACTTTGCGCACCGTTCCCGAAACGGTCGGGGACCGCCGGCCGATGTCGCGCTGTCCGGACAGGTCCTAGTACCTAGGTCCAGTAGCCGTGAGCCGGTTGGTCCAGTGAAACTTCAACTACCCGAACCACACATCCCCGCCCCACACATACAGGAGTTTCGGTGAAGAAGTCCCTGAAGCTGAGCCTCGGCTCCGTGGTCGTCGCCGGCGCCCTCGGCGCCATGTTGATCCCTGCGACCACCGCATCGGCCACCGAGGAAGCGCCCGCCGCCTGCGCGGTGGGCACCGACCCCATCGACGTCCCGTTCGCGTTCACCTCTGACAACACGCCGGAGCTTGCCGGCACCGTCTGTGTCGTGTCCGGCACGACCGAGTTCGCCTCGGTCAGCGTCACCGACGGTTGGTCGGCCGACGTGAAGTCGGACGGCACCAGCAGCAGCGCCCGCACCGAGGTCCGTTTCACCGAGCGTTCCACCCGCGACCGCGTCGAGCTCCGTTACGAGCCCGGCCGGATGGAGATCAAGTAACCCACCCCGCCCGAGCGCCCCGCCTCCGTTTCCCCGTCCGGAGGCGGGGCGCTCGGCATCTGTACGCCTCCGCCGTAATGCGCCCGAAACGCACGTCGGGCAGGGTGGGTTGATGGATGAGCGTCGCCAGCTGCGGGTCGGCTGCGAGTTCCGCTACGCGGCGACCGTCGAGACGCCGGCCGTCTTCCAGGTGGTCCCGCTGGACACCGGGCCGGCCGTGGTCCGCTCGGCGACCTGGGCCACCGACCCCGATCTCGGTCGGCACGGCTACACCGACCTCTACGGCAACCCCTGCCAGCGACTGACGCTGCCGGCCGGCCCGTGCACCATCAGGTTCGACGCGCTCGTCTCCGTTCCCGACGCGACCGAGGAGGTGGTCCCGGACGCGCCCGAGGCACCGGTAGCCGACCTGCCGGACGAGGTGCTCGTCTACACGATGCCGAGCCGGTACGTGCTGCCCGACGTGCTCGGCGACGAGGCCTGGGCGACCTTCGGCTCGACACCGCCGGGGTACGGCCGGGTGCAGGCCGTCCTCGACCACGTGCACGACCGGCTCGTCTTCGAGATGGGCAGCAGCACGCCGCTGACCACCGCCGCCGACGTGTGGGCGGCCAAGCGCGGGGTCTGCCGCGATTTCGCCCACGTCGCGCTGAGCTTCCTGCGCGCGCTCAACCTGCCGGCCCGGTACGTGTTCGGCTACCTGCCGGACCTTGACGTCCCGCCGGCCCCCGAGCCGATGGACTTCGCCGCGTGGATCGAGGTCTGGCTGGGCGGCCGCTGGTACACCTTCGACCCGCGCAACAACGCCCACCGCAAGGGCCGGGTGCTCATCGGTCGCGGGCGGGACGCGCTGGACGTCGCGATGGTCACCACGTTCGGCGGCCCGGTGCTGGAGCGGATGGAGGTCTGGGCCGAGGAGTCCCCGGCGTGACCGACTGGCTGGACCGGCCGCTGCTGGAGCTCGACTCGGTCGACCTCGACGCCGCCGAATCGGTCACCTACCTGCTGCACCAGGTCTTCCGCTACACCTACGACGGCCCCGCGTACCAGGTGCGGCAGCGGCTGGTCGGGCTGCCCCGGGCGCGGCACGGGAACCTGCACCGGCAGGCGCGGCACGTCGTCGTGACCGACGCCGAGGGGTCGGCGTACCGGCCGGTCACCCATCGGGACGCCGACGGCAACGAGGTCGTCGCGGTCGAGCTGCCGGTGGTCGCGTCGGCGGTGGAGTTCACCCTGGCGGCGCTGGTCGAGCGGGTCGGCCCGGCCGCGGACGTGCTGCTGCCGGCGGCCGCGCTGGCCGACCCGCGGCTGCTGGTGCCGACCCGGCTGACCAGCCCGTCGCCCGAGCTGTGGGACCTGGCCGAGTCGCTGCGCTCGACGTACGACTCGGACGCGGCGCTGGCCGAGGCGCTGTGCGTGCGGTTGCGGTCCGAGTTCACCTTCGACCTCGGCGCGACCACCGTCGCGACCACGGCCGCCGAGGCGTACGCGCTGCGCCGCGGGGTGTGCCAGGACATCGCGCACGTCATGCTCACCGTCTGCCGGCTGGCCGGCATCCCGGCCCGGTACGTGTCCGGTCACCTGCTCGGCGAGCAGGGCGGCAGCCACGCCTGGGTCGAGGTGCTGGTGCCGGACGGGCCGGGCGCGCGGGCGCTGGCGTTCGACCCGACCAACGGCTGCCGGGCCGGCGGCCGGCACCTACCGGTCGCCGTCGGGCGGGACTACGCCGACGTCGCCCCCACCTCCGGTGTCTACACCGGCCCCGCCCGCGGCCGCCTGACCTGGACCAAGCGCGCCGGCATCACCGCCGCCTGACCCCGGCCGTAACCGCTCCGCGCGTCCCGCCCGCCGCCGCCGGCCCGCCCGTGTGGCCCT
The DNA here is from genome assembly GCA_036558285.1 of Mycobacteriales bacterium. Classification (GTDB taxonomy): domain Bacteria; phylum Actinomycetota; class Actinomycetes; order Mycobacteriales; family CADCTP01; genus CADCTP01. The sequence goes on from DATBFW010000222.1 coordinate 36,294, forward strand.
CCCGGCGCCAGTCGGCCCCGCGCGTCCGTCCATCCCGCTGTCCGGCCCGACTGTCCGGCCCGACTGTCCGGCCCGACTGTCCGGCCCGAGTGTCCGGCCCGACTGTCCGGCCCGAGTGTCCGGCCCGACTGTCCGGCCCGACCGTCCGGCCCGACCGTCCGGCCCGACCGTCCGGCGTGGCTGTGGCGCGTGGCCGTAGCGGTTTCAGGGCACGCGTTCCTCGGCGATGTCGCGGGCGGCGATGGCGGCGCCTCGCGCGCCTGCCATGTCCCGGTCCGGGACCAGCTCCAGCGTCGCCACCTTCTCCTGCTCGTCCCGCAGGTGCAGGTGCGTGCGCACCCGGTCCAGGAACCAGGACCGGAAGTGCGGCTGCGCCTCCACCACCCCGCCGCCGAGGAAGTACGCGTGCGGATCGGTGAAGTTCGCCGCGATCGTGAACAGCCGGCCCAGCGCCATCGCCTGCTGCTCGAACACCGCGAGCGCCAGCGCGTCCCCGCCCTCGGCCAGCCCGCGCACCTTCATCGCGGCCGCCCGGATCGGCTGCACCTGGGCCAGCGGATGGTCCGGGTAGCGGTTCAGCCAGTAGGGCAGCAGGTTCTTCACGATCCCGGTCAGCGACGCCACGCTCTCCGCGTCCCCGACGAAGCCGCAGTTGCACACCGGCAGCGGCTGGTCCTCGGCCAGCAGCCCGCGCATCGGGATCTGTACGTGCCCGAGCTCGCCCGCCATCCCTGCCGCGCCCTTGACGACCCGGCCGCTCTCCACCACGCCGCCGCCGAGGCCGGTGCCGACGATCGCGGCGATCGACGACCGCCGCTCCGCCTCCGCGCCGAAGTGCAGGTGGTGCGCGTACAGCGCGGCCGCGTTGGCGTCGTTCGTGTAGACGACCGGCAGCCCGAGCTTGGTCTCCAGGGCGCCACGGATGTCGAAGCCGCGCCACTCCGGCTGGTTGAAGTTCGTCGAGCCCTTGGACGAGATCACGCCGTCGGCGCTGGCCGGTCCGGGGGTGTCGAGGCCGACCGCGACGACCGCGGTCGTCGGCAGCCCGGTCTGTGCGAGCACCGACTCGAACGCCTGGCGCAGCGCGTCGAGGGTGGCCGGCGGGCCCTCGAGCACCCGGCTCGGCGTCTCGCACAGGTCGTCGACGAGGAACCGGCCGAAGCCGTCGAGCACGGTCGCGTTGGTGGCGGTGCCGCCGATGTCGAGGCCGACCACCACACCCGGGGTGACGAGGGACGCAGGGGACATGACCACCTCGCTGGGATGCGACCGGCCGGCCGCCCGGCGGGGCGGCCTGCAGGCAGTCTGGCAGGCCGTCCCCGGGGGTCCCAGCCCCGTCTGGCGGGACACGACACCGCCCGTCCGACTATTGGGTCGAACGGGCGGTATGGTCTTACATCTGCGGAAACCCTTGTCGTACGCCGTTCGGCTCTCTATCGTTCGGCGAACGGCGGGCTGTCACTCGTGGACGATCTGCCAGCAGGTTCCGCAGTCGGTCGTGTGCTTGACCGGGACGGTGGTGGCCGAGGCGCCGGATGAGCCGGCCAGCTGGAGGGCGATGGCGGCGGCGAGAGCGACAGCGGCGGCAATCAGCGTGCGGACGAGCTTCACTGGATCTCCTGGGAGGTACGGGCAGCAGGGCTGACATCAAAGCGGACGAGTGGCGACAGGATGCCACGGTGTGTCCACTTCCGGCCATCCGCAGTAAGGGTGTACCTCCGGCGATCCAGGTCCCCTAAGGGACGGGCCGGGCGATCTCGGGCGGGCGGTGTCCGGTACCGGACATCACCTCCTCGACCTGCGGGTCCGCCCGTCCGGTTTTGCACCACCGCAGCGGCCGAGACTGGTCACCCACGGTCGTGACCCTTGCCTCCGGAGCGCCGATGCCCGAATGTCATGTCGGCTCGGGTTCCACCTGGCGCTGTCCCCGTCCCGGTCGGGCGTGCGGCGCCGAGGTGCCGGGCCGCCGGCGGGCGCCACGGCGCCGGACCGGTGTCGTGGCCGGGTACGGCCGGGCGTGTCCCCGCCCGGCCGGCCCGGACCCGACGCTGCCGGTCGCGGCAGCGTTGCCGCCACGCGAGTCGTGCTGCGTTGTCCGGGTTCACCCGGGCGGATAGGGTCTCTGCGTACCCGAGCGGAGAGCGGCAGTCGGTGGCGTTGGAGATCCTCGGCCTTGACGGTCTGTCGGAGTCCGTCTATCGGGCGATGCTGGCCAACCCCGATGCCGACCTCGACGAGTTGGCCGCGAAGCTCGGCGTCACCCGGGCCGACGTCAACCAGGCATTGAAACGGCTCGTCGAGCTGTCCCTGGTCGCCGAGCGCTCGCCCGGGCGGATCTACGCCCCGATCAACCCGGACGTCGCGCTGGACGCGCTGCTGTCGTTGGAACAAGCGGAGCTGTCCCGCCGGGAGCGGCAGCTGCTGGAGGCGCGGGCCGAGCTGTCCCGGCTGGTCCGCAGTGGCGACCCCCGGTCCCCGGCCATGCGCGAGGCGCGCCGGATCGACGGTCGGGAGCGCGTCCTCGAGGTGCTGCAGGAGCTGTCCGCCCGCTGCTACAAGGAGATGCTCAGCGTCCTGCCCGGCGGTCCGGTCCCGCAGCAGCTGCTGGACGAGGCCGCGGTGCACGACGTCGCCGTGCTCGACCGCGGGGTCGCGCTGCGGTTCATCTACACGCGGCGGCAGCTCGCGGACGACTCGATGCGGGACTACATGCACATGATCCGGGAGCGGGGAGCGGAGATCCGGGTCGCGGACACGCTGCCGCACCGCCTGGTGATCTACGACCGGACGGTGTCGTTCCTGCCCGTCGATCCGCTCCGGCCCGGCCCGGCCGCGCTGATCGTGCGGGAGCCCGCGATCACTGCGAATCTCGTGATGCTGTTCGAGTCGCTCTGGGTCGGCGCGCAGACGCTGGAGGAGGCCCTGGCGGCCGCCTCGCCCGCCGCTTCGGAGCTCGACCGGTCGGTGCTCATGTTGATGAGCAGCGGCGTGAAGGACGAGGCGGCGGCCCGGCAGCTCGGCATCTCCGACCGGACCTACCGCCGGCACGTGGCCGACATCCTGCTGCGGCTCGGCGCGTCCAGCCGCTTCCAGGCCGGCGTGGAGGCGGTCCGCCGCGGTTGGCTCTAGCCCTCGCGGGCGCGCCGGGCCGGCCGCCGCCAACCCCCGATCAGATGTACGAGCTGTCGCTGCGCCGACTGCGCAATCGACGTCCGCCGTAGGGCCGCATGTGGCGTAGGTCTCGGATGCCCGCGGCGGCGCGGCGTGTTGCGGCGGGTCGTGCGGACTGGTGTGCGGCGGGCCTGGGTGATGTGGGGCCTCGGGGTCTTCGCGTACACGGTGGCGGTCTTTCACCGCGCCTCGCTCGGCGTCGCCGGCCTCGACGCGCAGCAGCGATTCGGCATCAGCGCCGGGGTGCTGTCCCTGCTCGGCGTCGTCCAGCTCGCCGTGTACGCGGGGATGCAGGTGCCGGTCGGCGTGGTGCTCGACCGGGTCGGCTCGCGCCGCATGATCGTCGCCGGTGCCGTGTTCATGGCCGGTGGCCAGTTGCTGATGGCGACCGCCGGCAGCCTCTCGCTCGGGCTCGCGGCCCGGGTGCTCGTCGGTGCCGGCGACGCGATGACGTTCATCAGCGTGCTGCGGCTGGTCCCGGCTTGGTTTCCCGCTCGCCGTGCACCGCTGGTGACCCAGCTGACCGGGCTGCTCGGGCAGGCGGGGCAGATCGTCGCCGCGTTCCCGCTCGTCGCCGGGCTGCACGCGGCCGGTTGGACGCCGACCTTCGACGCCGCGGCCGCGGTCGGCCTGCTCGCCGCGATCGCGGTGGCCGTCGGCCTGCGCAACGCGCCGCCCGGGGTGACGATGGTCGCGGCCAGCGGGCGGCTGGACGCGCTGCGGGCGTCGTGGCGGGAACCCGGCACCCGGCTCGGTCTCTCGACCCACTTCGTCACCGCCTTCTCCGGCAACATGTTCGCCTTGTTCTGGGGCTACCCGTATCTCGTGCAAGCGCAGGGGCTCTCGCCCGCCGCCGCGGGTGGCCTGCTCACGCTGCTCGTCGTCGCCGGCATGGGCATCGGGCCGCTGCTCGGCGCGCTCGCCGGGCGGTGGCCGCTGCGGCGCTCGGTGCTGGTGCTCGGGGTCGTCCTCAGCAGCGCGCTGGCCTGGGGTGTGGTGCTGCTCTGGCCCGGCCATGCGCCGGTCTGGCTGCTCGTGCTGCTGGTGCTCGTGCTGGCCGGGAACGGGCCCGGCTCGATCCTCGGCTTCGACTTCGCCCGTACGGAGAACCCGCCGGCCCGGCTGGGCAGCGCGACCGGGATCGTCAACGTGGGCGGGTTCGTCGCGACCCTGCTGATGATCCTGGTCGTCGGCCTGCTGGTGGACGCCTCCGGGTCGTACCGGGTGGCGATGGGCGCGCAGTACGTGTTCTGGGCGGTCGGGCTGGTCGGCGTGCTGGTGACCCGGCGGCAGGTGCGGCGGCGGCGCAACATCGTGGTCGACCCGTTCCCGCGAGCAGTGGTGCGGCGACTGGCCGCGGTCCGCTCGTGACCGCGCCCGCTGGTGGCCGGTTGCCCGCTGGTGGCCGGTTGCCCCTTCGGGCGGCTCCGACGACCGGCGGCTCCCGCAGTGGGGCGCACCGGTTAGGTTCGAGGCACCGAACTCGCAACACCTGCACCTGCAGGCGCCGACACTCGACGAGGAGTGCGCATGACCGCCTTCGTGGACGCCCACCGGGAGACCCTCGACCGGGCGCTCGCCGCGATCGCCGACCGTGGCTACTGGTCCAACTACCCCGAGTCGCCCAGCCCCCGCGTGTACGGCGAGACCGCCGCGGCCGACGGATTGGCCGCGTACGAGGCCCGCCTGGGCGAACGCTTCGAGCTGAATCAGCCGGGCTCCGTCGGCTGGGTCGGCGCCGAGCGCTCGCCGTACGGGCCGGAGCTCGGGGTTACCTATCCGCAGGCCGACCTCGACGTGCTGCTGCCCGCCGCTCGGGAAGCGATGCCCGCCTGGCGGGACGCCGGCCCGGACGTGCGGGCGGCGGTCTGCGTCGAGATCGTGGATCGGATCAACAAGCGCAGCTTCGAGCTGGCGAACGCGGTCATGCACACCAGCGGGCAGGCGTTCGTGATGGCGTTCCAGGCCGGCGGCCCGCATGCGCAGGACCGTGCGCTGGAAGCGATCGCCGTGGCGTACGCGGAGCAGACGCGGGTCCCGGCGACCGCACGCTGGGAGAAGCCGCAGGGCAAGCGGCCGGCGCTGGTCATGGAGAAGACGTTCACCGTGGTGCCGCGTGGGATCGGCCTGGTGATCGGCTGCTCGACGTTCCCGACGTGGAACTCGTACCCGGGGCTGTTCGCGTCGCTCGCCACAGGCAACGCGGTCGTCGTGAAGCCGCATCCGGCGGCGATCCTTCCGCTCGCGATCACCGTCTCCATCGCCCGCGAGGTGCTGGCGGAGGCGGGTTTCTCGCCCAACCTCGTCACGCTGGTCGCCGAGAACCCGGGCGGGACCGTCGCTACCGAGCTGGCGGTGCGGCCGGAGGTCCGGATCGTCGACTTCACCGGCTCGACCGCATTCGGCCAGTGGCTGGAGGAGCACGCCCGGCAGGCGGCGGTCTACACCGAGAAGGCCGGCGTCAACATGGTGCTGGTCGACTCGACCGACGACTACGCCGGGATGCTGGCGAACCTGGCCTTCTCGCTGTGTCTCTACAGCGGGCAGATGTGCACGACCCCGCAGGACCTGCTCGTGCCGGCCGACGGCGTGGGGACCCCCGAAGGCCGCAGATCGGTGGACGAGTTCGCGGCCGACCTCGGCGCGGCGGTCGAGAAGCTGCTCGGCCCGGACGCACAGGCGGTCGAGCTGCTCGGCGCGATCGTCAACGACGGTGTGCTGTCCCGCGTGGACGGTGCCGGATCACTCGGCACCGTGGTGCTCCCGTCCCGGACGCTCACCCATCCCGCGTACCCACAGGCGCGGGTACGCACGCCCGCGCTGGTCCGCGTGCCAGCCGACCGGGTCGAGACCTGGGGTGCGGAATGCTTCGGGCCGGTGTCGTTCCTCGTCGCCACGGACACCACGGAGGAGGCGCTGGAGCTGATGCGTCGCACCGTGACCGCCCGCGGCGCGCTGACCGCCGCCGTCTACTCGACCGATGAGAAGGTGATCGAGTCCGCCCGGGCGGTGGCGATCGAGTCCGGCGTCGCGCTGTCCGAGAACCTCACCGGTGGCGTGTACGTGAACCAGACCGCGGCGTACTCCGACCTGCACGCCACGGGCGCCAACCCGGCCGCGAACGCCGCGTACACAGATGCGCATTTCGTCGCCGGCCGGTTCCGGGTGATCCAGACCCGCCGGCACACGACCTAGATATCCCAGGGCTCTAACGTGTCAAGCGGCCAGCGTTTCGCGGTGCGCCCATGCGGTCGTTTCGTCGTAGAGGCGGCGGTGCCGCAGGCAGCCGTCCAGTATGCCGACCAGTCGGTTGGACAGTGCGCGAAGTGCTTGGTGGTGGGTGGCGCCGCGGGCGCGGTGGTTGTTGTAGTAGGCCCGTGCGCCGGGTGAGGCTGTCAGGGCGGCGAAGGCTTGCTGGTGCAGGGCATCGGC
>DATBFW010000223.1:0-15502 GCA_036558285.1 Mycobacteriales bacterium
GACGGCGCCCCGACCGAGATCCCCGACGACCCGCGCATCCACCTGCTCGACGACCTGCTCGCCGACGCGCCGCCGGTGCGGTTCGCCGCCGACGACGAGAACCAGGCCGCGTCGATGTGCTACACGTCCGGCACGACCGGCAACCCCAAGGGTGTCGTCTACTCGCACCGCTCGGTCTACCTGCACTCGCTCGGCGTGCTCAACGCGTCGGCCGGCATCGGCGTGATGGAGCGCGACCGGCTGCTGCCCGTCGTCCCGATGTTCCACGCGAACGCCTGGGGCTGGGGGCACGCACCGCTGTTCGCCGGGGCCGAGCTGGTGCTGCCCGGCCCGCAGATGACCCCGGCCGCGATCGCGTCGATGCTCGAGGAGGAGCGGGTCACCATGACCGCCGGCGTGCCGACGATCTGGATGGGCGTGCTGCCCGAGCTCGACGGTCGCGACCTGTCCGCGCTGCGGGCGATCCTCTGCGGCGGCTCGGCGGTGCCCAAGGCGCTGTCCGAGGGCTACCGGGCGACGCTCGGGATGCCGATCCTGCACGCCTGGGGGATGACCGAGACCAGCCCGCTCGGCTCGATCAACGGCCGGTTCACCGCGTACGACGGGCTGTCCGACCAGGAGGCGGCCGACGTGCGCGCCCGGCAGGGCATCCCGCCGGTCGGCGTCGACGTGCGGATCGTCGAGCCGGGCACGCTGACCGAGCTGCCCTGGGACGATAAGGCGACCGGCGAGGTGCAGGTACGCGGGCCGTGGATCGCGGCCGACTACTACCACGTCGAGCACTCCGAGGACTCGTTCACCCCGGACGGCTGGCTGCGTACCGGCGACGTCGGCGCGATCGACCGGCACGGCAACATCAGGCTGTCCGACCGGACCAAGGACCTGGTGAAGTCCGGCGGCGAGTGGATCAGCTCGGTCGAGCTGGAGAACCACCTGATGGCGCACCCGGCGGTGGCCGAGGCCGCGGTCATCGCGGTGCCGCACCCGAAGTGGCAGGAGCGTCCACTTGCGACGGTCGTGCTCAAGCCGGACGCGTCGGCCACCAAGGAGGAGCTGATCGAGTTCCTCACGCCGCGAGTGGCGAAGTGGTGGCTGCCGGACGACGTGGTGTTCATCGACGAGGTGCCGAAGACCTCGGTCGGCAAGTTCTCCAAGAAGGACCTGCGGGCCCGGTTCGCCGACTACCAGCTACCGGATCTCGGCTAGCTCCGCCAGCCGGGGCACCGAGGCGAGGTGCCCGCCGGCGCGGGCCAGCCGGGCCGCGTCGGCGGCGATCGCGGCCGCTTCCGGCCGGCGGCGCACGCACGCCAGCTCGGCCCTCGCCAGCCGCGCCTCGTACTGGGCCAGCGCCGGGCCCTCGGTCAGCGCGCGGTGCACGAGCGGGCCGGCCGCCGCCGGGTCGCCGCCGGCGATCACGGTCAGCGCCAGCTGGGCCGCCGCCCAGGACGAGAACAGCGTGAGCCCGCCCGATGCGGTCTCCAGCGAGCGGCGGAACGCCTCGGCCGCGCCGGGCAGGTCGCCGCCGGTGCGCAGCGCGATCCCCAGCGCCCGCAGCGCGGTCGCGGTCCAGCCGCGGTGCCCGAGCCGGTCGGCGACGGCCAGCGCCTCCCGGGCGCAGCCGGCCGCCTCGTCCGGGTCGCCGAGCGCAGCCAGCGCCTCGGACCGGTGCCAGAGCGCGTACGTGACGCCTTCGGCGTGCCCGAGCGAGCGGGCCAGCTCCAGCGCGGCGGTGGTGCGGGCCAGGCCGGCCCGCGGGTCGGCGCCGAACACGAGCGCGTGCCCGGCGGTCGAGGCCGGCGTGACCACGTGCAACAGGTCGCCCGAGTCCGTGAGCAGGTCGGCGACCTGGCTGAACAGCTCCAGCGCGGCCGGGATCCGGCCGTCCAGGAAGGTCGCCATCGCCCGGCCGTCGAGGATGCGGGCGGCGCCGGCCGCGTCGTGCCGCGTCCGGTAGAGCTCGAGCGCGCGGTCGAACCGCTGCGCCGACCGGTCCGGCTCCTCCCGGTTCATGTCCACGATCGCGGCCACCTCGAGCGCGCGGGCCAGCGCGGCCGGGTCGTCGCCGGCGTCGAGCACGGCCAGCTCGGCCAGCCCGGCGGCCCGGTCCAGGTCCTCGGCGCCGGAGTAGAGCATTGCCAGCCGGGCCCGCAGCCCGGACCGGGCGGCCAGGTCCGGCTCCGCGATCAGCGCCTCGCGCAGGTCGGACCGGGCGCCGGGCAGGTCGCCGCGCCGCGCCCGCAGCCGGGCGCGCACCTCAAGCAACCGGTTGCGCGGCTCGCCTCGGTCGGCGAGAGCCAGGCCGGCGTCGACGAGCTCGGCCACCCCGGCGTCGTCGGCGCCTTCGACCCGCTGCCCGGCCGCGGTCGCGTACTGCCGCGCGGCCGCCTCGGCGTCCCCAGCTCCGGCGAGGTGCCCGGCCAGCTCGACCGCATCGGCGTTCGCACCGGCCAGCGCCGCGGCCAACTGGGCGTGCAACTGGGCCCGGTCGGCGTCGGCCAGGTCGGCGGCCACCGTCTCCCGGACCAGGTCGTGCGAGGTCGCCCAGCCGCGCTCGCCCAGCCGGACCAGGCCGGCCGCGGACAGCGCGGACAGCGAGCCGAGCACGGTCTCCGGCGGCAGCGCGGCCGCGGTGGTGAGCGTCCCGACCGGCACCTGCCGGGCCAGCAGCGACAGCAGCCCGAGGACCGTACGGTCGGCCGGCGGGTGCCGCTCGACCTGGGCGAGCAGCCGCCGGCGCCGTCCCGCGCCGGCGATCGCGGCGGCCTCCCGGGCGGCGACGTCCGGACTGACCGCGGTCCACCGGCCGCCGCCCGGGCCGCGGGTCAACGTGCTGGACCGCGTCAGCTCGCGGACGACCTCGGCCACCGCGAACGGCAGCCCCTCGGTGCCGGCGAGCACGACCCGGGCGATCTCCGCGTCGAGGATCTGGCCGAGGTCGGCCATGGCCAGCGGCGGCAGCGCGACCGGCCGGACCTGCCGGCGGTCGGCCAGCCCGGCCAGGGCCGAGCGCAGCGGGCCGTCCGGCGGCGCCTCCTCCGGCCGGTACGCCAGCACGGCCGGCAGGCCGGGGACCCGGTCGAGCAGGTCCGCCACCACGAGCAGGCTGTCCGGGTCGGCCCACTGCAGGTCGTCCAGGGCCAGCGCGGCCGCTGCCGGCGCCGCCGCGACCAGCATCCGGACCGTGCCCTCCAGGACCAGCGCGCGCCGGGTGGCCGGGTCGAGCGGCCTGCCCGCCGGCTCCGGCAGCAGCTCGGCCAGGTCCGGGACGACCTCCAGCAGCGCGGGCACGGCGGCCGCGGGCAGTGCCCCGGCAATGTCCCGATCGGCGGCCAGCGCCGCCCGCAGCAGGCCGCGGGCCAGGCTCCACGGCTCCGCCCGCTCGGGCAGGTATGCCCGGGCGGACAGGACAGGCAGGTCCTGCGCGGCGGCCAGCTCGGCCAGCAGCCGGGACTTCCCCGACCCGGCCGGGGCGGCCACGGTCACCACCGGCGGCACCGGATCGCGCACCGCGGCCAGCAGCGCGGTCAGCTGCCCGGACCGACCGAGGAACGGCAGCTCGCCCGCGGCCGGCGGGACGGCGGGCGGACGGCGGGTCGGGTCGAGCAGCTCGGCGTACCGGTCGGTCACCTCCGCGGACGGGTCGACGCCGAGCTCGTCGCGCAGCCGCAGCCGCAGCTGCCGCAGGTCGTCCACGGCGGCGGCCGGGTCGCCGGCCAGCTCGTGCGCGCGGGACAGCCGCAGCGCGGCGACCTCCCGCAGCGGCGCGGCAGCGACGGCCTGCTCGGCGTACCCGACCGCCAGCGTGAGCTCGCCCAGGTCGGCGGCCAGGCCGGCTGCCTCCTCCAGCGCGGCCTGGCGGAGCCCGAGCAGCGCGGCGCGGAACTCGCGCGCCCAGGACGCGTCGGCATGCTCGGGCAGCGGCGGCCCGGTCCAGCCGGCGAGCGCCTCCTGGTAGCAGCGCAGCGCCGGCCGGTCCGGCCGGTGCCGTCGGGCCTGCCCGACCACGGCGGCGAACCGGGCGGTGTCCAGCCCGCACCGCGCGTCCAGCGCGTACCCACGCGGGCCGGTACGGATCAGGCCGGAATCGCCGAGCGCGCGGCGGGCCCGGTTGACCAGCACGCCGATGTTGCCGGCCGGGTCGGCCGGCGGGGCGTCCGGCCAGAGCGCGTCGGCCAGTGCGTCGTGCGAGACGTACCGGTCCCGGTCGACGGCGAGCACGGCCAGCAGCGTGCGCACCTTGCGGCCACCGAACGCCGCGGCCGGCAGCTCCCGGCCGCCGGCCGCCGCCCGGAACCGACCGAGCAGGCGAATCTCCACGTCCCGCGTGGTCACGCGGTCAGTGTGGCGGCGACCCGGCGGCCTGTTGCCAAGAAACCGCAAACCCGCGTCCCTACCGTCACCTGCGACCGGGCCAGCAGGCCCGTACGAAGGGAGGCAGCCATGACCACGATCGCCACCGACACCGACGCGCTGGAGCTGCTGCGCCACGCGGCCGCCCGGTTCGACCAGCTGGTCGAGGAGATCCGCGAGCCGCAGTGGAACGACCCCACGCCGTGCTCGGGCTGGACCGTGCGCACCCTGGTCAACCACGTCGCGGTCGAGGACTTCTGGGCGGCCGAGCTGTTCGCCGGCCGGACCATCGCCGAGGTCGGCGACCGGCTGGACGGCGACCAGCTCGGCGCCGTGCCGCTGGACCGCTGGCACGAGGCGGTGCGAGGCGGGCTCGGTGCGGCCGGTGCACCCGGCGCGATGACCGGCACCGTGCATCTCAGCTTCGGCGACGTGCCGGGCTCGGAGTATGCGATGCAGCTGTTCGCGGACCACCTCGTGCACGGCTGGGACCTCGCGGTCGCGCTGGGCCGGCCGGCCTCGCTCGACCCCGACGACGCGGCCGCGGCGCTGGCCTGGTTCGCCGAGCGGGAGGACGCGTACCGGGGCGCCGGGTTGATCGGCCCGCACGTGCCGACGCCGCCGGACGCCGACGCGGGCACCCGGCTGCTGGCCGCGTTCGGCCGGACGGGGAGTGACCCGGTCGCGGTGGTGGAGCGGTTCAACGCCGCGTTCAACCGGCACGACGTGGCCGCGGTGATGGCGCTGATGAGCGAGGACTGCGTGTTCGAGGGGACCGCGCCGCCGGACGGGCGGCGGTACGCGGGCAGCGCGGCGGTGCGCGGCGCCTGGGAGGAGCTGTTCGCGTCCTCGCCGGACGCCTGGTTCGACGCCGAGGAGACGATCGCGGCCGGCGACCGGGTCGTCGTGCGCTGGCGCTACCGGTGGGGGCCGGGCGGGTCCGGCGGGCACATCCGCGGCGTCGACCTCTTCCGCGTCGCCGACGGCCGGGTCACCGAGAAGCTCGCCTACGTCAAGGGCTAGGGCACGTACGTCAGCAGCGGGATGAGCAGCTCGTCCTCGGTCAGCGAGCCGTGCTGGCCGGTCAGCTCGGACAGCACCGGCTCGGTGGCCGGGCGGGTGATCGCGGTCGTGCCGGTGCAGGCGGCGACCACGTCGCCGATGCGCGGCTCCACCCGGCTGGTCACGTGGCCGAACCAGCCGGCCTCGACCGCCTCGGCCCGGCTGAGCACCGTGGCCCGGGAGCCGAGCCGTTCCCGCCAGGCGGCGAGCACGTCGTCGGCGGCACCGGCCTCCGCGTAGACGTGCCGGGCCCGCGGCTCCCCGGCCAGCAGCCGTACGCCGTCGAGCAGGTGCTCGGCGTCGATCCGGTCGGACTCGTCGACGTGCACCATGCCGTGGTCGGCGGTGACCAGCAGCAGGCCACCGGCCGGCAGCCGCTCGGCGATCGACCGGACCAGCTGGTCGACCTGGGTGAGCTGGAACCGCCACGGCTCGGAGCCCGGCCCGTACACGTGGCCGAGCAGGTCGAGGTCGCCGTGGTACGCGTACCGGAACGTCCGGTCGGACTCGGGCTCGCCGGTGAGCGCCGCGGCCAGGTCGCCGAGCGCGCGCACGCCCCAGTGCTGGCCGCCGCGCAGCACCGCCCGGGTCAGCCCGCTGCCGAGGAACGGCGCCGGCACGGTGACGCGCACCGCGACCCCGTGCGCGGCCAGCCGCTCGAACGTCGTCGGCACCGGCTGCACGTCCTCCGGCACGAACTGCTCACGCAGGTCCCGCGGGCGGCCGCCGCCCTGGGTGGCCCAGCCCAGCGTGTTGATCGCGATGCCGTCACCGACCTCGAAGGCCAGCCCGACCACGCCGTGCCCGCCGGGCGGCAGGCCGGTGCCGATGCTGGCCAGGCTGGTCGCGGTCGTCGACGGGAAGCCCGCGGTGAGCTCCTGGCCGGGCAGGGTCGACAGGAACGGGGCGTCGGCCGCGAACCGCCGCAGCAGGTGCAGGCCGAGCCCGTCGACGAGCAGCAGGACGACGTGCCGGGCTTCGGGCAGGCCGAGCACGGGGCTTCCGCCCGGCACTTCGAGCGCCTCGAGCACGCCGGGCGTGAGGTCGGACAGGGCGCCGGTTCCGTACGCGGGCTCCACGCCCGCGAGCCTAGAACGGTGCCGGGCCGCACCGACCAGGAGCCGGCGAACGGCTGCTCACGCGTGCGGGCCGACGGTCACCGGTCCGACCGTGAGGCGTGGGGTCAGGCCCACGAACGCGGCGATCCGCTCGGTCTCGGCATCGAGCTCGCGGCGCCGCGCGGCGGACAGGTCGGCGACCGGCTCGACCGTGACGTCGACGTACCGGCCGGACCGCTTCTGGTGCCAGACCCCGGCGACCATGCCGTCGACGAGCAGCACCGGGTAGTTGCCGGCCTGGCTGCGGGCCCGCGCCCGGACCGCCGCCGCACCGGGGAAGACCTGGTCGCGCGGATGGGAACCCACCACGTACGCGTCGAAGTAGGGCAGCAGCCGCAGCCCGCCCGGCGCCCGGGACGGGAAGGCCGTGTCGCCGGCGACCACCCAGCCCGCCTCGCCCACCGGCTCGAGCTCGCCGTCGGCCGTGAGCGTCTCGAACAGCGTCACCGCCCAGGGTTTCGGCACGCTCAGCCACTGCGCGAAGTGCTCCGGCCGGGCCGGCCCGTACGAGTGCAGGTAGGACCGGGTCAGCCAGGTCACCGCCGCCGGGCCCGGTGCCGGCGCGAACCCGGGCGACCACCGCTGCGGGCTGGTGTAGGTGACCTTCCGGTTCCGGACCGGGCCGAAGCAGAGCACGCCACGGTTGGCCGCGGTGTCCACGGCCTGCCGCCATCGCGGCCACAGGTCCTGGAACGCCGGCATGCAGCGCTCGACCGCCCAGGGGCCGACCTCGTCCGCGAGCGCGGCATCCAGCTCGTCGACGGTCAGCTCGGCGTCCGCCAGCAGCGCGCCGATCCCGGCCACCACCTCGTCCAGCTGTGCCGGCGCCAGCCGCACGGACGGGTCGAACGAGGGCAGCGGGCGCGGCACCGCGGCCAGCGCGCCGGTCCAGCGGGCGAGGTCCCGGGTCGGCAGCAGGTGCACGGTGCCGCGCGGCCCGAACGTCTTGACCAGCTCGCGGGTCTCCCACAGCGCCGCCCGCACGTCGTCGCGGTCGGCACCGGCCAGCCGCTGCCCGATCGACAGCTCCGCGGCGGTGATGATCTGCGCGTGCACCCCGCAGACCGCGGCGGCGACGTCGGCGGCGTAGGTGGCCGGCCCGGTCAGGTGGTGCCGGTCCAGCCGCCGCGACAGCGTCGCCGCCCAGGTCGGATCCATGTCCCGAACCCTAGGCGAGCTACCGGACAGATTCTGACCGCTGTGGCACTCGGTGCCGGCTGGCGAGCCGGGCCGGCGGGGTGAGCAGCGCCGCGACCGCCAGTGCGACCAGCGAGGCGGAGAACCCGTTGGTCGGCGAGACGTGCAGCAGGTCCTGCCCGCGCCGCCAGAACGCCTCCCAGCCGGGCCACGCCGAGAGCACGGTCGGCGCGGTCAGCTGGTACGCGGCGAACCCGGCCAGCCAGGGCAGCAGCATCGCCCACCGCGCCGGCGCCGCCTCCGACGTGTCGTACCGGCCGCGGGACAGCCAGAAGTCGACCACCACCGTCGCCGCCAGCGGCACGAACACCGCCCCGATGAGGAACAGGAACGGCTCGTACGCGCTGCCGTCCACGGCCAGCGCCAGCACGGTCGCCAGCGCCCCGACCAGCAGCGCCAGCAGCCTCCGGTCGGCCCGGGGCAGCACGTTCTGCGCCGAGGTCGCGGTCGAGTAGATGTTCGCGAACGCCTCGTCCACCTCGTCGACCGCGAGGATCACCAGCGCGATCGCGCCGGCCGGGACGGCCAGCAGCGCACCCACCACGTCCTGGTCCGCACCGGCGTACGCACGCAGCGCCAGCACGCCGAGCAGGAAGAACACCGCGGACGACAGGGCATACCCGATCCCGGTGCCGAGCGCGGCCGCCCGCGGCGAGCGGGAGAACCGGGAGTAGTCGGCGACCAGCGGGACCCACGACACCGGCAGCGCGACAACCAGGTCCATGGAGGTCCAGAAGCCCGTCCAACCGCCCTCGGCGAACCCGCCCAGCGGCCGGCGCAGCGTCTCGACCAGGAAGTACACCGAGCTGGCCAGCACCGCGACGACCGCGATCCGCTTGAGCAGCCGCACCGAGCCGAGCGGGCGCAGCGCCATCCCGGTCGCGACCGCGCCGGCGATCAGCACGTACGCCCAGCGCGGCAGTCCGGACCACACCGCGTGCGCGGCGAACGAGATCACCCACACTTCGTACGTGGCCCACCCGATGCACTGGAGCAGGTTGAGCACGGTCGGCGCGTACGAGCCGGTGCGGCCGAGCAGGCCGCGCAGCAGCACCATGGTCGGCGCGCCGGTGATCGCGCCGGCGCGGGCGACCGCGGCCAGCAGCACGCAGCCGAGCACGGTGCCGGCGACGATCGCCACGACCGTGGCCAGGAACGACTGCCCGGGCGCGACCAGGAAGGTCGCGGTGACCGGGATGAGGAGGCTGATCCCGAGGTTGGCCCAGAGACCGAACTGGTCGGCGAAGCCGAGCGAGCGGGGCTGGTCCTCGGTGAGGGTGGCCGGGGCTTCCGCGGTGGTGGCCAAGCTGAGCACGCTCCCTACGCCGGCATGACCCGGACAGGTTCCGACGGTCGGCGGCCGCCTGCCGCCCTCTCAGCCCGGGGTACGCCGGGCTCCCGTGTGTGGTCGGACCACCGTACCGCGTGTCGCCGGACCCGCGTTCGGGTAGCGAGGCCGGCGTGACCAGCGCAGCCGTCCGGAAGGCGGCCGAACAGGTGCTCGGCACCGCGGAGTTCCGCCCCGGCCAGGCCGAGGCGATCGACGCGGTGCTGGAGCGGGACACGCTCGCCGTGCTCGCCTCGGGCACCGGCAAGACGTTGATCTACACGATCGCCGCGAAGCTCATCGACGGCGGCACGCTGGTCGTCTCACCGACGATCGCGTTGCAGCACGACCAGCTGCGCGCGCTGGAGGCCACCGGCGAGCGGGCCGCGCTGCTCAACACGACGATCCGGGCGTCGGAGCGGAAGCGCGCGCTGGCCGAGTTCGCCGCCGGGCGGATCGAGTTCCTGCTGCTCGCGCCGGAGCAGTTCGCCAACGAGGAGGTGCTCGACGGGCTGCGGGAGTCGCGGGTGTCGCTGCTGGTCGTCGACGAGGCGCACTGCATCAGCGAGTGGGGGCACGACTTCCGGCCGGACTACCTCGCCCTCGGCTCGGTCGCCCGGGCGCTCGGCTCGCCGCGGCTGCTCGCGCTGACCGCGACCGCCTCGCCGCGGGTGCGCGAGGAGATCGTCCGCCGGCTGCGGATGCGCGACCCGGCGATCGTCGTGCGGGACGCCGACCGGCCGAACATCTGGCTCGGAGTCGACCTGGTCGGCTCCGCGGAGCAGAAGCGGGAGGAGCTGGTCGAGCAGGTGCTGCTGGCCCTGCACGGCGAGCCCGACCACGAGGAGATCGACGGCACCACCAGGTCCGGCCATCCGACCCTGCCGACCGGCACCGGCGGGGTCGAGCCGGGCGGCCCCGGCATCGTCTACACCGCCACCCACCGCGGGGCCGAGGAGACGGCGGCGCTGCTGCGGGACAACGGCGTCGACGCCGTGCACTACCACGGCGGGCTGTCCCGGGCCGACCGGGACGCGGCGCAGGACGCGTTCATGCGCGGCGACGTCGAGGTGATGGTGGCGACCAGCGCGTTCGGCATGGGCGTCGACAAGCCGGACGTGCGGTTCGTGTTCCACACCGAGCCGCCGGACACGCTCGACTCGTACTACCAGGAGATCGGGCGGGCCGGCCGGGACCGGGCGCCGGCCCGGGCGGCGCTGTTCTACCTGCCCAGCGACCTGTCGCTGCCGCGGTTCTTCGCCTCCGGCGGCGGGCCGACCGTGCCGGAGATGGCCGGCGTGCTGCAGGCGATCCGGGACGACGGGCCGGTCTCCCGCAAGGACCTGGCCACCTCGACCGGCCTGCCCGCGGCCAGGGTCACCGCGATCGTCAACGAGCTGGAGGCGGCCGGGGCGATCCGGTCCCGCAAGGACCGCCGGCTGGTCTCGGCCCGGGCCCGGCACGAGGTGCCGGCTGCGGAGCTCGCCAAGGCCGCGGCCGAACGGCGGGAGCTGCAGCGGCAGTACGCGCGCTCGGCCGTCGAGATGGTCCGGACGTACGCGGACACCACCGACTGCCGGCGCCGGATCGTGCTGGAGCTGCTCGGCGAGTCGCACCCGCAGCGGTGCTGGCACTGCGACAACTGCGACAGCGGCAAGTCGCTCGACTCGGACGACCGCCCGTTCCCGGTCGGGTCGTCGGTCACCCACCCGGAGTGGGGCCGCGGCACGGTCCAGACGTACGAGGAGGGCGACCGGGTGGTGGTCCTGTTCGACAAGGCCGGCTACAAGACGCTGTCCCTCGGCCTGGTCGAGGGACACCACCTGCTGCGGCGGGCCTGAGCCGGGCCGGGCCGACGGCGGCTCAGGCGACCGACCCGGGACCGCCGTCGTCGGTGACCAGCGGGCGGCCGGCGTCGGCCCAGGCGTCGAGGCCGCCGGCGAGGTTGACCACGTCCCGGCCCTGGCTCGCCAGCCACGCGGTGACCTGGGCCGACCGGGCGCCGACGCGGCAGACCACCACGAGCGGATCGGTCGGCGGGATGTCGGCCGCGCGGCCGGGCAGCTGGCTCAGTGGCACGTGCACCGACCCGGCGATGTGGCCGACGACCCACTCGTAGTCCTCGCGTACGTCGAGGATGGTCGCGCCGTCGGGGACGTCGGCCACCAGGACGGTCCGCACGGGTCCGGGATGCACCCGGTGATGGTGCCTCACGACTCCACGCTATGCCGCCGCACCCGTGCACCCTTTCGGGAGTCGCCCGGGATCACGCTCAGTGCCGGGAAGGGCGGGAACACCAGACGGCGCCGGTGGGGGGACCGACCGCCCACCGACGCCGTGCCTGGCGGCCCGCCGTGCGGGCCGGCATCCCTCCTAGTGCGCTCCGGCACCGGTCAGCGACCGGACCTCGAGCTCGTCGTACTTGGCGTCGTCACGCTCGCGGGAGACCACCGTGCCGAGCCAGCCGAAGAAGAAGCCGGCCGGGATCGAGATGATCCCCGGGTTCTCCAGCGGGAACCAGGCGAAGTCCTTGTCGCTGATCATCGCCGTCGCGGACCCTGACACCACCGGCGAGAAGATGACCAGGAACAACGCCACCCCGAGGCCGCCGTAGATGGCCCACGTCGCGCCCTGGGTGTTGAACCGCCGCCAGAACAGGCTGTAGAGGATCGCCGGCAGGTTGCCGGACGCGGCGACCGCGAACGCCAGCGCGACCAGGAACGCCACGTTGAGGTTCTGGGCGAAGATCGACAGGACGATGGCGATCGCTCCGATGATCACCGCCGCGATCCGCGCCACCCGCACCTCGGACCCCTCGTCGACGTCACCCCCATGGACGGCGTTGGCGTAGAGGTCGTGCGCGACCGACGACGAGGATGCCAGTGTGAGCCCGGCGACCACGGCCAGGATCGTGGCGAATGCGACCGAGGCGATGAACGCCAGGAAGAACGCGCCACCGGTGGTCCCGGCCCCGCCGCCGAGTTCTTCGGCCAGTTGCGGGGCGGCCGTGTTGCCGCCGGGGTTGGCGGTGCGGATGGCGCTGGTGCCGACCAGCGCGGCCGCACCGAACCCGAGCGCGAGGGTGAGCAGGTAGAAGGTGCCGATGAGGCCGATCGCCCAGTTGACCGAACGGCGGGCGTCCCGAGCCGTGGGCACCGTGTAGAAGCGCATGAGGATGTGCGGCAGGCCGGCCGTGCCGAGCACCAGCGCGAGGCCGAGGCTGATCAGGTCGATCTTGGTCACCCAGTCGCCGGCGCCGTATCGGAGGCCGGGGTTGAGGAACGCGTCGCCCTTGCCGCTCTGCTCCGCCGCCGCGCCCAGCAAGGTGGACGGGTTGAAGTTGAACTTCGCCAGCACGAACAGCGACATCAGGATCGCGCCGGCCATGAGCAGGCCGGCCTTGATCATCTGCACCCAGGTGGTGCCGCGCATGCCGCCGACGGTGACGTAGAGGATCATCAGTGCGCCGACGATCACGATCGTGACGTTCTTTGCCGTGGTCTGGGACATGCCGAGGAAGGTCCCGGTCTTGCCGATACCCAGCAGCAGCGCGACCAGGGCGCCCGCGCCGACCATCTGCGCGATCAGGTAGAAGATCGACACGGTGATGGTGGAGATGCCGGCAGCTGTCCGGACGGGACGCTGGCGCATCCGGAACGCCAGCACGTCGCCCATCGTGTAGCGACCGGAGTTGCGCATCAGCTCGGCGACCAGCAGCAGGGCGACCAGCCAGGCGACCAGGAAGCCGATCGAGTAGAGGAAGCCGTCGTATCCGAACAGCGCGATCAGCCCGGCGATGCCGAGGAACGAGGCGGCGGACATGTAGTCGCCGCCGATCGCCAGGCCGTTCTGGAAGGCCGAGAACGACCGGCCGGCCGCGTAGAAGTCCGCGGCGGTGCGGTTCTGCCGGCTCGCCCACCACGTGATGTAGAGCGTGATCGCGATGAAGACGAGGAACAGGGCGATCGTCAGTCCGCGCCGGGTTTCGGCGCTGGCGGCGAGCACGGTCACGTGGTTCATCGGGCGCCTCCCAGCTCGCTGCCCTCGAGGTCGGTGCCCTGCAGCTCCTGCCGCAGCTCACGCGCGACCGGGTCGATCCGTCGGTCGGCGAACCGCGAGTATGCCCAGGCGATGAGGAACGTGGTGACGAACTGCGACAGGCCGAAGAAGAAGGCCA
Source organism: Mycobacteriales bacterium (assembly GCA_036558285.1). GTDB lineage: Bacteria > Actinomycetota > Actinomycetes > Mycobacteriales > CADCTP01 > CADCTP01. The sequence continues at coordinate 13,232 of DATBFW010000223.1, forward strand.
CGTTGAGGTGGCCGACCACCTTGGTGTCCATGAAGCTGCGACCGAAGGCCGACAGCACCACGTAGAGCAGATACCAGGCGAGGAAGGCCACCGTCATCGGGAACACGAAGTTCCGGAAGCGGCGACGCAGGTCGACGAATCTGGGGTCGGCGTCCATCCGGGAGTACGCCTCGGGGGTGATCCGCCCTCGTTCGGTGGGGGCGGTCTCGCTGCTGGTCACGGAACACCTCCTGGGCCGCCGTCTATGGCAGCTGCTGAGGCGACCGTAGGAGAGCCTTGGGGTTCGCGTGGGGTTGCGCCGCGGCAGGTGCGCCGAGTGGTGCGCGGGCTGCGCCGAAGTGACGGCGATCACCACGCGGCCGGTCGATCACGGGTGCAGGCGCAACCGCTCCGGGGCGTGCAGTTGCACCATCGTCCGGCCGACGTCGGCCGGCACCTGCTTCTGGGTGGCCAGCGAGCCGAGCACCATCACCGCGAACGAGATCGGCACGGTCCAGGCGGCCGGCTCGGCCAGCAGCGCGCCCGGCCAGCCGGACAGCGGCGGTCCGAGCACGGTGACCAGCACCGCGATCCCGGACAGCCCGCCACCCACCAGCAGCCCGGCGCCGGCGCCGATCGGGGTCAGCCGGCGCCACCAGATCCCCAGCACCAGCAGCGGACAGAACGTCGACGCGGCCACCGCGAACGCCAGACCGACCACAGTGGACAGTCCGAGGGAGCCGGCCTGCAACGCCAGCAGCAGCGGCACCAGGCCGGCCACCATCGCGGCCCGCCGGAAGTCCCGGACCGAGCCGTGGCTGCCGGACCAGCGGCCGAACAGGTCGGTGGACAGCACCCCGGACACCGACACGAGCAGCCCGCTGGCGGTGGACAGGAACGCGGCGAACGCGCCGGCGGCCACCAGCCCGCCCAGCAGCTCGCCCGGCAGCCCGCCGAGCGCCGCGTCCGGCAGCACCAGCACGACCGCGTCGGCGTTGCCGTCCTGCAGCAGGTGCGGCACGTACACCCGGCCGAGCGCGCCGTACACGGTGGGGAACAGGTAGAAGATCCCTAGCAGGCCGAGCACCACCAGCGTGGTCGTCCGGGCGGCCCGGCCGTCCGGGTTGGTGTAGAAGCGGACCAGCACGTGCGGCAGGCCCATGGTGCCCAGGAACGTGGCCAGGATCAGCGAGTAGTCGGTGAACAGCGGGTGGGCACCCAGCCCGGTCAGCGGCACCAGCCAGCGGTCCCCGTCGTCGAGCAACGGCTGCTGTGCCGGGCTGGGACCGCCGTCCCGGTGGAACCACACCGCCAGCAGCACCATCGCCGGAAACGCGATCGCGGTGAGCTTCACCCAGTACTGGAAAGCCTGGACGAAGGTGATGCTGCGCATCCCGCCGACCGCGGTGTTGAGCGTGACGACCGCGCCGACCACCACCGCGCCCACCCAGGACGGCGCTCCGGTGACCGTGGTCAGCGTCAGGCCGGCGCCCTGCAGCTGCGGCACCAGGTAGAGCCAGCCGATCAGGACGACGAACCCGGTGGCCAGCGCGCGCACGCCGGTCGAGCGCAGCCTGGCCTCGGCGAAGTCCGGCAGCGTGTAGGCGCCGGAGCGGCGCAGCGGCGCCGCCACGTACAGCAGCATGGCCAGGTAGCCGGCGGTGAAGCCGACCGGATACCAGAGCATGTCGACGCCGTTGACCATGATCAGCCCGGCGACGCCCAGGAAGCTGGCCGCGGACAGGTACTCGCCGGAGATCGCGCTGGCGTTCAGCCGCGGGCTGACCGTCCGGGAGGCGACCAGGAAGTCGGACGTGTTGCGGGAGATCTTGTAGCCGAACGCGCCGATGACCACCGTGACCACCGTGATGAACACGATGGCCGGCACCGCGAACGGGCTCATTCTCGACTGACCAGCTCGGCGAAATGCCGCTCGTTGCGCTGCGCTGCCCGTACGTACACCCAGGCGATCACGAGCACGGCCGGGTAGGCCAGGATCCCCAGCAGCAGCCACGGCAACGGAAGGCCGCCGACCGAGACGTCCGCGAGCCCGGGGGCCAGCGCGAACAGCACCGGCTGGATCCCGAACACCGCGGCGACCACCAGGGACAGCCGCACGGCCAGGGCCAGCTGGGTCCGGATGAGCCCGGTGACGAGCACCTCGCCGACCGGGGTCTGCTCCTCGATCTCCCGCGCGGCCGCGTCCGGGCGGGGTCGCCGCGCGCCGTCGGCGAGCACCACCTTCACCCGCGGCGGCGGTTCGGTGTCCATGGGGCCGAGGGTCCCATCCCC
>DATBFW010000224.1:0-3680 GCA_036558285.1 Mycobacteriales bacterium
TCGGCGCAGTCGCCGCCCTGCAGCAGGAACGCCTCGCCCCGGGCCACCGCGGCCAGCCGCTCGGTGAGCGTGTCCACCTCGGACGGCACCACCAGCGGCGGCAGCGCGGACAGCGACGCCGCGGCCGCCCGCAGCGCCGCCAGGTCCGGCCAGTCCGGCTGCTGCGCGGCCGGCAGCGTGCGCCAGGTGTCCAGGCCGGGATCCGCGGAGGTGGCGGCCGGGCGGGTCGAGACGTCGGTCACGGGGTCAGCGTAGACAGTGCGGACACCCGGGCCGGGTCGACGTCGCGCAACAGCCGGACCGCGTCGGCGGCACCGATGTCGATCGCCTCGTAGCCGCCGCTGCCGGCGCCGGTGGCCACCGTGACCGTGGCCAGCCCGGCCCGACGCTGGAACCAGGTCTGCCGGACCGTCGCGCCGACCACGCCGCGGCGCAACAGCACGACCTGCCGCCGGCGCAGCGAGCCGGACCGGACCGAGACCGCGCGCTCGTCGACCGCGTTGCCGAGGCCCGCGTACCGGTCGAGGGCCAGCGGGATGCCGAGCACGGCCAGGACGAGGCAGGCCGCCAGCCCCGGCCAGATCCCGAACCCGCCGAACACCGCGGCGCCCACCAGCCCGGGCAGCGTGGCCCGGACCATCCGCCGGCGGCGGGCGGCCGGCGGGTGCCGGCGCAGCGGCCGGTCGAACCGGATCACCGCTGCCGCGGCGACCGCGCGGGCCACCCGGGCCGGGCCCAGCGGGAGCAGCTGGCCGCGCCGGCCCGACTCGTTCTCGTTCTCGCCACCGCCGAGGCCGGTGACCAGCGCGGTCAGCCGGGCGGCGGCGACGGCGCGCAGCGCCAGCGGCTCGGTCAGCGCGTAGCCGCGGATCCGGTCGTGCTCCAGCGAGACCTGCCGCCGGGACAGCAAGCCCCGCTCGGCGACCAGCGTGCCGCCGCGCCGGGTCAGCGTGAACCCCCAGTTGGCCACGGCGGCGGTGACCATCGCGCCGGCGACCGCGACCAGCACGACCAGCACCGCGCCGACGACGATCGCCCGCACCCCCGGCTCGGAGCCGAGCGCGTCCTCGGTCCAGCGCCGCAGCGGCAGCGGCACCCGCAGCTCGCCGGCGTAGTTGGCCAGCGCGCCGATCGCGGCCAGCGGGGCGAGCAGGTAGCCGCCGACCAGTGGTGCGTAGAGCAACCACCGCGGGTCGAACCGGGCCAGCACCACCGCCGGCGGCGGCACCCGGACCGGTGCGGTCGGCTCGGCCGGGACGGGTTCGTGCTCGGCCAGCGCCGCCTCGCGCAGCAGCACGTCGCGCAGCCTGGCGCCCTCGGCGGTGCTGACCGCGTTGAGCACGGCCTCGTCCTCGCGGCCGCCGGTCGCCGCCGCGTCCACCCGTACGGAGACGATGCCGAGCAGCCGCTGCAGCGCCGAGGCGTGCACGTCCACGCCGCGGATCCGGTCCACCGGCACCACGGTCAGCGACCGGCGCAGCACCCCCCGCTCGACCACAAGCCGGCCGTCGTGCACCCCGTACCAGGTCCGCAGCCACTCGACCAGCGCGCCGACCAGCGCGACCACGATCACCGCGGCGAGCACCGCGACCAGCCCGCCGGACCGGAACCCGCCGTTGACGCCGAGCACCGCCAGCAGCGGCAGCAGCGCCCCCCAGTACTGCCGGAGCGACGACAGCGTGACCACCCGGGTCACCAGCGTCCGCGGGTCCAGCCGCCGGTGCCCGGGCGGCGGCGGCGCGAGCACGCTCACTCCCGCTCCTCGGACAGGCCGCCGGGGGCAAGCGCCAGGCGCCCGGCCCTCGTCGCTGTTCGCTCGCGCTGCGAGCCCTCGCGCCCGCTCACCCCGGCCGCTCGCTCACGTCGCCTCGTCCCGGACCTGATTCGCCCGCAGGCCGAGGTCGTGCGCCACCGCCGCGGCCAGCGGCGCCGGCAGCTGCTCGATGCTGGTCGAGCCGGCGTGCGAGGCGGTGCGGACCCGGACCGAGGTGAGCCCGAGCAGCTGCTGCAGCGGCCCGCGGGTGGTGTCCACGGTCTGGATCCGGCTGATCGGCACGATCCGCCAGGTGCGGGTCAGCCAGCCCTCGAGCGTGTAGACCGCGTCCTCGGTGACCTCCCAGCGGTGCACCCGGTATCGCCACAGCGGCTCGATCACGACCGCGACCAGGGCGAGCGGCACCAGCAACCCGCGCAGCACGTCGAGCAGCACGTCGACCCAGCGCGGTGAGTCGTCGGGCAGCACGATGCCGAGCACGACCACGACTGCGACGGCGACGAGCGTGACGACCAGTCCTTCGGCCGCCCACAGCCACCGCGCGGCCGGGTCGACCCGGTGCGCCGGCGCCCGCAGCGGCAATCCGAGCCCCGACCCGGTCACGACGCTGCCCCGGCGGCCGTCAGGCCGCGAACGCCCGGTTGGCCTCCCGGCAGAAGTCCGGCAGGTCGCCCGGGTTTCGGCTGGTGATCAGCGACCAGCCGGCCGAGGAGTCCACGTGCACCACCTCGTCCACCCAGCTCGCCCCGGCGTTCTCCAGGTCGGTGCGCAGGCTCGGCCACGAGGTCATCGTCTTACCCTGCACCGCACCGGCCTCGATGAGGGTCCACCCGGCGTGGCAGATCGCCGCGACCGGCTTGCCGGCGTCGACGAACTCCCGGACCAGCGCGACCGCGCCCGGCTTGGTCCGCAGCTGGTCGGCGTTGACGACGCCGCCGGGCAGCACCAGCCCGACGAAGTCGTCCGCGGTGACCTCGTCCACCGTCTGCTGCACCGGGAACCGGGCGGCCCGGTCACGGCCGGTGAACGCCTGCACCTCGCCCGGCGACGGTGCGAGCAGGACCGGGCTGCCGCCGTCCTGCTCGACGGCCTGCCAGGGATCGGTCAGCTCGACCTGCTCGACACCCTCGTTCGCGACGAGGAAGGCGATCCGCCGCCCTGCGAGTGCTCCGGCCACTCCGGCCACCTTTCGACGTAGGGGGAGTTCCAGAGCCTTTACCCGGACGGCGGTGCGCACACCCGGCCGGGCTCAGCCGAAGAACACCTCCGCCTCCGCGTACCGCTCGATCGGCACGGTCTTCAGCTCCGCCGTCGCCTCGGCCAGCGGGACCCGGACGATGTCGGTGCCGCGCAGCGCGACCATCTGCCCGTACGCCCCGTCCTGCACCGCGTCGATCGCGCCGAGCCCGAACCGGGTCGCCAGCACCCGGTCGAACGCGGTCGGCGTACCGCCGCGCTGCACGTGCCCGAGCACGACCGCGCGGGACTCCTTGCCGGTCCGCTTCTCCACCTCGTCGGCCAGCATCTGGCCGACGCCGCCGAGCCGGACGTGGCCGAACGAGTCGAGCTCGCCGGTCTGGGTGGCCATCGTGCCCTCCTTGGGCGTCGCGCCCTCGGCCACCACGATGATCGGCGAGTAGTGGGTCTGGAACCGGCGCTCCACCCAGTCGCAGACCGCGGTCAGGTCGAACGGCTGCTCCGGCAGCAGGATCACGTTGGCGCCGCCGGCCATCCCGGCGTGCAGCGCGATCCAGCCGGCGTGCCGGCCCATCACCTCGACGACCAGCGCCCGGTGGTGCGACTCGGCCGTGGTGTGCAGCCGGTCGATCGCCTCCATCGCGATGTTGACCGCGGTGTCGAAGCCGAACGTGTAGTCGGTCGCGGCCAGGTCGTTGTCGATGGTCTT
>DATBFW010000225.1:0-27140 GCA_036558285.1 Mycobacteriales bacterium
ACCGGCGCGCTGCGGGCGATCACCGGGCCGGCGTTCGACCTGACCACGGTCGGCGGGCTGACCGCCTGGCGCGTCGCCGGGCTCGCCTCGGTGCTGGCCGGGCTGATGAGCCTGCTGCTGGTGGTCCGGCACACCCGGGCCGAGGAGGAGGCGGGTCGCACCGAGCTGGTCGGCGCCGCCGCGGTGGGGCGGTACGCGGTGCCGGTCGCCGGGTTCCTCGTCGCGGTGGTGGCGAACGTGTCGATCGCGCTGCTCTGTGCGGCCGGGCTGATCGCGCTCGGGCTGCCGGTGGCCGGCTCGTTCGCGCTGGGGCTGGCGATCGGCGCGGCCGGGCTGGTGTTCGGGGCGATCGCGTTGGTGACCGCGCAGGTCGCGTCGGTGGCCCGGGCCGCGTCCGGGACAGCCGGTGCGCTGCTCGGGCTGGCCTACCTGCTGCGGGCGGTCGGCGACTCCGGTGCCTCCTGGCTGTCCTGGCTGTCGCCGATCGGCTGGTCGCAGCAGGTGCGGGCGTTCTCCGGTGAGCGCTGGTGGGTCTTCCTGCTGCCCGTGCTGCTGACCGCCGGGCTGCTCGTCGCGGCCGCGGTGCTGCTGCCGCTGCGGGACGCCGGCGCCGGGCTGCGGCCGCAGCGGCCCGGACCGCCGGCCGCCGACCGGCGGCTGGCCGGGCCGATCGCGCTGGCCTGGCGGCTGCAGCGGGGCACGCTGCTCGGCTGGACCGCCGGCTACCTGCTGGTCGGTGCGGCGGTCGGCGCGGTCGCCAGCGACGTCGGCGACCTGCTCGGCGACGGGGCGCAGGCCAAGGAGCTGATCGACAAGCTCGGCGGCGGCGCCGACGTCGTCTCGACGTACCTGTCCCTCATCGTCGGGCTGCTCGGCCTGGTCGCTGCCGCGTACGCGGTGCAGGCGGTGCTGCGGGCGCGCACCGAGGAGACCGAGCAGCGGGCCGAGCCGGTGCTGGCCGGCGCGGTCCGGCGGGTGCGCTGGGGCGGCGGGCACGTCCTGGTGGCGGCGCTGGGGTCGGCCTGGCTGCTGTTGGTCGCCGGGGCCGCGCTCGGCCTGGTGCACGCGTCGCGGACCGGCGACGCCAGTCAGATCGGCCGCTTGATCGGCGCCGCTCTGGCGCAGGTGCCGGCGGTGTGGGTGCTCGGCGCGCTCGCCGCCGCCCTGGTCGGCGCGGTGCCGCGGCTGGTCGCCGCCGCCTGGGCGGTGCTCGCGGTGTGCCTGCTGCTCGGCCAGGTCGGCCAGCTGCTCAGCCTGCCGGACTGGGTGCTGGACGCCTCCCCGTTCCAGCACGCCGGCGACGCGCCGGTGCACACGCCGGCGGCGGTGCCACTGCTGGTGCTGCTCGCCGTTGCCGCGGCGCTGGCCGCGGTCGGCGCGGTCGGCCTGCGCCGCCGCGACATCGGCTGACGGCTACACCAGGCCCGCGTCGTGCGCGAGCAGCGCCAGCTGGGTCCGGTTGGCCAGGTCGAGCTTGGTCATCGCGTGCGAGATGTGGGTCTTCACGGTCGCCACCGACAGGTAGAGCTCGTCGGCGATCTCCTGGTTGGTGCGGCCGCGCGCGACGGCGAGGACCACGTCCGCCTCCCGCTCGGTCAGCTTGGCGAAGTCGGCCCTGGCCTGGTCGGCCGAGCCGCCGTCGGCGGCGAACCGGGCCAGGAACCGGCGCAGCACGGTCGGCGAGAGGATCTCCTCGCCGCTCGCGACCCGCTGCACGGCCTCCACGATCCGGGCCGGCGGGGTGTCCTTGAGCAGGAAGCCGCTGGCGCCGGCCCGCAGCGCCCGCAGCACGTTCTCGTCGGCGTCGAAGGTCGTCAGCACGATCACGTGCGGCGGGTCGGGCCGGCGGCGCAGCGCGGCGGTCGCGCTGATCCCGTCCAGCCTGGGCATCCGGATGTCCATGAGCACGACGTCCGGGCGGTGCTCGGCCAGCGCCGCGGCCACCTCGTCGCCGTCGCCGGCCTCGCCGACCACCTCGATCGCGTCCGAGCCGGACAGCATCATCCGCAACGCGCCGCGGACCAGGGCGTCGTCGTCGACGATGAGCACCTTCACCCCGGCCACGGCAGCACCGCCCAGAGCCGGAACCGGCCGTGGCCGGACCTCGCGTCCAGCCGGCCGCCGGCCAGTTGCACCCGCTCCCGCAGGCCGACCAGCCCGCTGCCGCTGCCCGGGATCCGGGCCGGGTCGGCGCTGCGCCCGCCGGTCCGGTTCATGACCACGACCAGCAGGTTGCGCCCGCGCCGACCGCCGAGCAGGACGGTGGTCTCCTGCCCGGGCGCGTGCTTGCGCGCGTTGGTCAGCCCTTCCTGGACGACGCGGTAGACGGTCCGACCCAGCACGTCCGGCACCGTACCGGCGTCGGCCAGGCGGTCGTCCAACCGGACCGGGGTGCCGGCGGCGCGGGCCTCGTCGAGCAGCCGCGGGAGGTCGGACAAGGTCGGCTGCGGACGGTCAGGCTCCGGCTCGGCCGGGTCGTCCCGGAGCACGCCGATCACCTCGCGCAACTCCTCCAGCGCCTGGTGGGCGCCGTCCCGGATCACCCCCGCGGCCCTGGCCAACTCCTCCGGCGGCGCCTCCGGCCGGAACTCCAGCGCCCCGGCGTACGCGGCCAGCAACGACAGCCGGTGCGCGAGCACGTCGTGCATCTCCCGGGCGATCTTGGTCCGCTCGGCCCGTCTGGCTTCGGTGATGCGGTGCGCCTGGTCCTCCTCGGCCCGCCGGGCCCGGTCCTCCAGCGAGGAGACCAGCGCGCGGCGGGCCTGGTTCTGCGCGCCCCAGCCGACCAAGGCCGCGTACGAGGCGGCGATGACGATCGTCCACAGGACTGTCGACCGGTCCGGGGTGGGCCGCCAGAAGGTCCGGACCAGGTGGCCGGCCACGCCAGCGGCGGCGACGCCGATGGCGACCGGCAGCCGGCGGCGCTGGGCGACCCAGAGGGTGGCGGTGGCGGCCGCCGGGGTGGCCGCGGCCGACACGGTCAGCAGCGCCGACAACACCAACGCGATCCGCACCGGGCTGCGCCGGACGGCGAACAGCAGCACGATGCTCAGTACGCCGCCGAGGATGTCGATGACGACCGCCGCGTTCGGCGTCCGGCCGAACGAGGCCCACTCGCCCTGCACCGACAGGATGCCGAGCGCCACCAGAGCGGATCCGGAGACGGCGGCGATGAACGGTCCGCTGGTGCAGCCGCGGCGGCGGAACAGTGCGAGCGTGCTCATGGCAGCGACAGTAGGTCGGCGCCGCAGCGGCCCGACACAGACGAAAGTTGGAGGTCAGGGCGCCAGCCGGCTATTTCCGTTGCGGCCGGGCGGCTGACCGCGCATGCTTGTCCCGTGACCGACTGAGGACGGGCGCGTTCGTGCGCCCCGCGCCGGGTCCGGCTTCCGACCGGCGCCACAGCGAATCCAGCCGCCCACGGGCGTCCGCCGGTCCGTCGCTGCCCTCGCTCAGCCGTCACCGGGACGCCCCCGTCCTCCGCAGGAGGCCCCTATGCGTGCACACGTACTCGAATCTCCGGAGCAGCAGACCGAGGTTCCGCTCAACCGGCGGGAGCGGCGGGCCGCGGCCCGCGGCGGCGCCGTCCCCAGCGGGCGGATGCCGATCAAGGCGGGGCCGAAGCCGCCTCCACCGCCGGCACGGCACCGCGACTACGCGACCCGCAAGCGGGGCTGAGGCATCGTCATCGCGGCCGGGTCCGGCCCGCTCCGGACCCGGCCGCTCGTGGTTGGTCGCCGACGAACGGGGGACAGGTACGCCCATGAACCACTTCAGCATCGCCACGGTCGCCGAGAAGAGCCCGGACTTCCGGCGCGTGCTGTGGACCGGGTCGCACACCCAACTGGTGATCATGACGATCCCCGCCGGTGGGGAGATCGGCGAGGAGGTGCACGAGGACACCGACCAGGTGCTCAGCTTCGTCAGCGGGGTCGGCGAGGCCAGGGTCGGCGGCCAGAAACGCAAGGTCGAGCCGGGCGACCTGGTCACGGTCCCCGCCGGGACCAAGCACAACTTCGTCAACACCGGGCCCAACCCGCTCGTGCTCTACACCGTCTACGGACCGCCCGAGCACGCCGACGGCGCCGTCCACCACACCAAGGAGGAGGCGGACGCCGCCGAGGAGGCCGGCAAGGACGAGCCGCCGGGCTGACCTACATGCCTTGACAGGCATATTCCGTTACGCGCATGCTCGGTGGTGTGACCGGAGATGCGTTCGTCGTGCTGTCGGAGCCGACGCGGCGACGGATCCTGGCCGAGCTGCGCGGGACAGAGCGGAGCGTCGGCGAGCTGGTCGGCTCGCTCCACGTGCCCCAACCCACCGTGTCCAAGCACCTCAAGGTGCTGCGGGAGGCCGGCTTCGTCTCTGCCCGAGTGGCCGCGCAGCAGCGGATCTACCGGTTGGAGTCGGCGCCGTTCGCGGCGCTGGCGAGCTGGCTGGAGCCGTACCGGGCGCTGTGGGATCGGCACCTCGACACCCTGGAGCGGCACCTCGACGCACAGGAGGGCGGCAGGTGAACGCGTACGCGGAGTCGACGCCGGAGGGCTGGGTCCTGGTCGTGGCCCGGGACCTACGGCACCCGCCCACCGCGGTCTGGGCGGCGCTGACCGAGCCGGAGCAACTGCTGGCCTGGGCACCGTTCACCGCCGGGCGCGATCTCGGCGCGGCCGGCGAGACCACGCTGACGATGATCGAGGGCGTCGACGGCGAGCGGATGGATCTGGCCGTCACGGTGACCAGGGCCGAGCCGCCGACGCTGCTCGAATACACCTGGGGCGCGGACGAGCTGCGTTGGGAGCTGACGGCGACCGGCGGCGGCACCCGGCTGACCCTCCGGCACCGGGTCGGCTCCCGCGACGACCTCGCCAGGGCGGCCGCCGGCTGGCACCTCTGCTTCGACGTCCTCGACCGGCTGCTCGCCGGCGACCCGGTGCCCCCGATCCGCGGCCACGAGGCACTCGACCACGGCTGGACCGAGCTGCACGGGAAGTACGCGGCTGCGCTCGGCTAGCAGCCGCTAGCCCGCCGCGGTGGCTCCGGTGCCGGTCGCGGCCGGGATCGGGGGCAGGTCGAACGGGCGGGAGACCGTTCGCCGGGCGATCCGCCAGGTGCCGGCCTCCCGCCGGTACTCGTCCTCGTACGCGCCGCCGCCGACGAGCCAACGCCCGTCGCCGAGCTGGATCTGCACGATCACGTCGCAGTGCCCGGTGGCCGTGTCGCCGGCCACCTCGACCACGTGGTTGACCGTCGAGTGCTGCATGATCGGGAACGCCTGCCACTGCCCGGTGACCGCGGCGGTGATCTCCTCGATGCCCCGGTACGAGCGGTCGGGGCTGGTCTGCCAGACCGCGTCCGGCGTCCACACCTGCTGCCAGCGGGTCAGGTCCCGGTGGTCGGCGCCGATGCAGTAGTCGTTCACCAGCCGGTGCAGCGCGAGCTCGGCCTCGACGCGGTCGAGCCGGGTGGCCAGCTCCTCGATCAATCCCATGCCGCGCAGCCTAGGCGCGCCGGTTCAGGGCGTGATGACCACCTTCAATGCCGAGTTGGCGGCCGCGTCGGCGAAGACGTCGTACGCCTCTCCGATCCGGTCGAAGGTGAACCGGTGGGTGCCCATCTTCTCGGACGGGATCTTGCCGGAGGCGACCATCGTCAGCAGCGTCGGGATCGACACCGTGTCGACCAGGCCCATGGTCAGCGTGATGTTGTGGATCCACAGCTCGTGCATCGGCAGCTCGACCGGCACCCCGTGTACGCCGATGTTCGCCACCGCGCCGCCCGGCCGGACCATCGCCGCCGCCGTCCGCAGCGTCTCCGGGTAGCCGACCGCCTCGATCGCCACGTCCACGCCGAGCCCGTCGGTCATCGCCTTGACGTCCGCGACCGCGGTGTCGCCGGCCTCCACCGTGTCGGTGGCGCCGAACTCGCGCGCCTTGTCCAGCCGGAACTTGTTGGTGTCGACCGCGATCACCCGCGACGCGCCCCACAGCCCGGTGGTGAGGATCGCGGACAGCCCGACCGCGCCGGCCCCGACGACCGCGACCGTGTAGCCGGGCCGGACCCGGCCGGCCAGCACGCCGACCTCGTAGCCGGTCGGCAGCGAATCGGCCAGGAAGATCGCCTGCTCGTCGGTGACCGACTCGGGCACCGTGTACAGCGAGGTGTCCGCGTACGGGACCCGGACCGCCTCGGCCTGGGTGCCGTCGATGAGGTGGCCGAAGATCCAGCCGATGCCGCCGACCGTCTGGCAGTGCGACGGCATGCCGCGCTGGCAGTAGGCGCACCGGCCGCAGCGGGTGATCGCCGGGACCAGCACCCGGTCGCCCTCGGCGAAGCCGGTGACCGCCGACCCGACGGCGGTGACCGTGCCGACCGCCTCGTGGCCGAGCACCCGTCCGTCCGTCACCGCGGCCACGTCGCCCTTGAGGATGTGCAGGTCGGTGCCGCAGATCGTGGTCGTGTCGATGCGCACCACGACGTCGGTCGGGTCCACGACGGCGGCGTCGGGGACGTCCTCCCAGCTCTTGCTGCCCGGACCGTGGTAGACGAGAGCCTTCATCACGACCTCCTCGATGTGGTCTCTCGACGCTAGGAGCGGACTCCGCGGCCGACTGTCCCGATTCGAGACGACGGACCGGAGCTGAACGCCTGCTGTGCGTCAGCCGTGTGTACGGGGTGGTGTGGGACCGAGGACGTTCCACCACCTTCGAGGAGGCACCGTGCACGCACGACGCACCGTCGCAGCACTTGCCGCGCTCACTGCGATCACCTTGGTGGGGTCCGCGCAAGCAGCGTGGGGAGCTCCCGGATCGGGGGGCAACAGTGGCCCGGGCTCAGGCACCCGGGTCGTGCAGAGCAACATCGTCTCGGACATCCCGGGCATGGCGACGCTGACCGACCCGCTCCTGGTCAACCCGTGGGGCATGTCGTTCCTGCCGACCAGCCCGCTGTGGACGTCCAACCAGGGCACCAGCACGGCGTCACTGTTCTCCGGCGCGCCGCCGGCGGTACCGCCCGCGATCGTCCCGCTGGTGGTCAGGATCCCGGGCGGGCCGCCGACCGGGCAGGTCGCGAACGCCACCGGCAGCACCACCGCCTTCCCGGTGACCGGCTCGCTCGGGACGGGTACGGCCCGGTTCATCTTCGCCACGCTGGGCGGAGCGATCGCCGCCTGGACGCCGGCCGCGGAGGCGACCGACGCGGTCATCGTCGGCGGGGCGCCGGGCGCCGCGTACACCGGGCTCACGATGATCAGCACGCCGTCCGGTCCGGAGCTGCTCGCGGCGAATTTCGCGCAGGGGCGGATCGACGTGTTCGACTCGTCGTTCACCCGGCTGGACACGCCGGGGCTGTTCCGCGGGATCAACATCCCCAAGGGGTTCGCGCCGTTCAACGTGCAGGCGCTCGGCAACTTCGTCTACGTCGCGTACGCGAAGGTCGACCCGGCGACCGGCCGCAGCGTGGACGGGCGCGGGCTCGGCTTCGTCACCCGGTTCACCCTGGACGGCAAGCACTGGAAGCGGATCGCCGCCCGCGGTGAGCTGAACGGACCGTGGGGGCTGGCGTTGGTTCCGGCCGGCTTCGGGTCGCTGACCGGCAAGCTGCTCATCGGCAACTTCGGCGACGGCCGCATCGGCGTGTACGAGCCGAACAAGTGGCACTTCCGCGACTTCCTCCGCGGCGAGAACGGGCGGCCGGTGCAGATCGAACGGCTCTGGGCATTGCTACCCGGCACCGCGACGACCGGCGGCACCGACGCGATCTGGTTCTCCGCCGGCATCGGCAACGAGACGCACGGCCTGGTCGGCACGTTCAAGGCCGCGCACTGAGACGTCGGGGGCGGGACCGCTCGGATCCGGTCCCGCCCCCGACCTCGAACGCCCCCGGAGCCCAACCTCCGGGGGCGAGTTTCACACTCAGCTCACTCCGCGTCACCTTCGAGCAACTCTCGCAGGACGGCCGCCAGGGAGGGCAGCCGCTCCACGAGCACCTGCCAGACGAGCTCGTCATCGACCACCGCCTAGCCGTGGATCAAGATGTTTCGAAAGGCCACGATCCTCGCCAGATCGGGCACGCGTGCCGCAGCATCCGGGTCGACCTTCGACAGCTGATTGAGCGCTTCCCCGACGATCTCGAACTGTCGTTCCACTCCAGATCGCAGCAGCGCATTCGCCTTGTAGTCCTCGAAGCTCTTCCCGGCACCGAACTCGAACAGCAGCTCCGCCGCGGTCACCGCGTCCCAGAGGTACTTGCGCCGATCAGGCGGCATAGAGCGGTTCCCGGGTCCGCATGACCTCGTCCCGGAAATACGGGTTCCGGATCCCGGTGGCGCTGACGACGTCCACCGGGCGGCCGAAGATCTCCTCGAGACCGTCCTTGAGCGCGAAGTACGCACCGAAGTGGTCGAACCCGGGGCCACCCGAGAACTCGACGAGGACGTCGACGTCGCTGGTCTCCTCGTCGAACCTGTCGTCGAGAGCCGACCCGAACAGGTCGAGGCGGCGCACGCCGAGTCGACGGCACAACACCTCGATCTGCGCTCGCTTGCTCGCAACCAGCTCGTGCACGGATCCTCCCGCCCACAGTCTGCCGGAGATCGAGGTCCCCGGGCGCCGCCGACGCGCGACCAGGCTGAGTCCTAATCGACGCGGCCGACGAGGTCGCGGGCGAAGGCGTCCCGGTAGGGGCGGACGGCGATCGTCAGGACAGTTCGCGGACGGGTTGGGTGCGGGCACCGCCGGTGTCGCCGGTGTTCACGGTGCTGCGGGGTTCGAACATGAGGACGGACGCTTCGGACGATGCGGCCGGGCAGTGTTCGACGCCGCGCGGGACCACGAACACGTCGTGCCGGCCGAGCTCGACGTCCCGGTCGCGCATCCGGATGGTGATCGACCCGGCCAGCACCAGGAAGAACTCGTCGGTGTCCGGGTGCGTGTGCCAGACGAACTCGCCGTCGAACTTGGCCAGCTTGACGTCGTAGTCGTTGATGCTGGTCAGCCGGTGCGGCTGCCAGGGCTCGGCGATCTCGTCCATCGCCGCCAGCGCGTTGCGGACGTCCTCCATGCGCCAACCGTACGGACATGCGCCAACATTTCGGCAACGTGTATCCAGGGCCGGCCCGACACCCTCCTAAGAGCAAAGTCTCCCCCAAGGAGGGCTGTGGTGCAGATTCTCGTCGTCGGCGCCGGGATCGCCGGCCTGGCTTCCGCCCGCGCGCTGACCCGGGCCGGGCACGTCGTCGAGGTGGTCGAGCGCGCGGCCGGGCCGGACCGCGGCGGAGTCGGGCTCTACCTGCCGGGCAACGCGGTCCGGGCGCTGGGCCGAGTCGGCCTGGACGGGCTGGGCGGTGCGACGATCCCGGCCCAGCGGATCCTCGACCACCGCGGGCGGCTGCTGCACGAGATCGACCTGCCGTCGTTCTGGGCGCCGTGCGGGCCGTGCGTCGGCCTGCTCCGTGCGGATCTGCACCGTGCGCTGGCCGACGGCGTCGAGGTGAGTCACGGGCTCGAACCGACCGCGATCGAGCCAGGCCCGGACGCGGTGGCGGTCCGGCTCTCGGACGGCAGCCGTCGCGATGTCGACCTGGTCGTCGGCGCCGACGGGATCCGGTCGGCGGTCCGCCGGCTGCTCGGCGATCCCCGGCCGCCGCACCGGGTTGGCCAGCTCAGCTGGCGGTTCCTGGTCGAGCTCGACGGCGTCGACGCCTGGACCGTGCTGCTCGGCCGGGCCACGTCGTTCCTGCTCGTGCCGGTCGGCCCCGGTCGCGTCTACTGCTACGCCGACGCCACCGCCGCGCAGGCCGACCAGGTGAAGGAACTGTTCGCCGGGTTCGCGGATCCGGTGCCGGCCGCGCTCGACCGGCTCGCCGACCCGTACGTCGGCTGGATCGAGGAGGCGCCCCCCGCGCCGGCGGCCGAGCGGGTGGTGCTGATCGGCGACGCCGCGCACGCGACGGCGCCGAACATGGCCCAGGGCGCGGCGATGGCGGTCGAGGACGCGCTCGTGCTGGCCGAGGAGCTGACCGCACGCGGCACGGTCGGCGACGCGCTGGCCGCGTTCGCCGCCCGCCGCCGGCCGCGAACGGACTGGGTCCGGGCCCGGGCGCACCGCCGGGATCGCACCCGCGGGCTGCCCACACCGGTCCGGAACGCCGCGCTCCGGCTTGCCGGCGAGCGGATCTACCGGGCCGACTACCGCCCGCTGGTCAGGGAGCCTTAGGCGTCCTTGGCGAACAGGCCGACGGGGCAGCTGACGCCGGTGCCGTTGTCGGGGCAGTAGCCGAACGGGTTCTTCACCAGATACTGCTGGTGATAGGCCTCGGCGTAGTAGAAGGGCCCGACCGGCTCGATCGCCGTGGTGATCGTCCCGTAGCCGGAGTCGGACAGCTTCTTCTGGAAGGCCTCGCGGGACGCCTCGGCCGCCTTCCTCTGCTCCTCGTCGGCGTAGTAGATCGCCGACCGGTACTGAGTGCCGACGTCGTTGCCCTGCCGCATGCCCTGCGTCGGGTCGTGCGCCTCCCAGAACACCTGCAGCAGCTGCTCGTACGAGACCTTCTCGGGGTCGTAGACCACCAGCACCGCCTCGGCGTGCCCGGTCTGTCCGGAGCACACCTCCTCGTACGTCGGGAAGGGCGTGATCCCGCCGGTGTAGCCGACCGCGGTCGACCAGACGCCGTCGACCTGCCAGAAGGCCTTCTCCTCGCCCCAGAAGCAGCCGAGCGCGAACACGGCGGTGGCCAGTCCCTCGGGGAAGGGCGGCACGATGCGGTTGCCGGTGACCACGTGGGTCTCGGGCACGTCGAACGGGTAGTTGGAACGCCCCGGCAGCGCCGTCTCGGCGGTCGGGAGCTGGGTCTTGGCACGGGAGAACAGCACGTTGTCACAACGGTTGCGGGCGAGCCGGAATTCCGGACGCGAGCGGGGACCGCGGGCCGCCCGGGGAGGAGGCAATCCCCGAATCACAGCTCCCCGGGGCGGCCCGCGGCGGTCAGTGGGCCGAGGCGAACTGCGCGGCCTCGGTCGAGCCGGCCAGCGCGGTCGTCGACGAGCCCGGGTCGACCACCGTCGAGACGAGGTCGAACCAGCCGGTGCCCACCTCGCGCTGGTGCCGGGTCGCGGTGTAGCCGGCAGCCTCGGCGGCGAACTCCGACTCCTGCAGCCGGACGTACGCCGGCATGCCCTCGTCCGCGTAGCCGGCGGCCAGGTCGAACATCGAGTGGTTCAGCGCGTGGAAGCCGGCCAGAGTGATGAACTGGAACGCGTACCCCATCGCGCCGAGCTCGCGCTGGAACCGGGCGATGTCGGAGTCGTCCAGGTGCCGCCGCCAGTTGAACGACGGCGAGCAGTTGTAGGCCAGCATCTTGTCCGGGAACTGTCCGTGGATCGCCTCGGCGAACTCCTTCGCCTGGCCGAGGTCCGGCGTGGAGGTCTCGCACCAGAGCAGGTCCGCGTACGGCGCGTAGGCCAGTCCGCGCATGACCGCGGAGTCGAGCCCCGCACGCACCCGGTAGTAGCCCTCGGCGGTCCGCTCGCCGGTGAGGAACGGCCGGTCCCGCTCGTCCACGTCGCTGGTCACCAGCGTCGCGGCCAGCGAGTCGGTACGGGCGACCACGAGCGTCGGCACCCCGGCCACGTCGGCGGCCAGCCGGGCCGCGGTCAGCGTCCGGATGTGCTGCTTGACCGGGATCAGCACCTTGCCGCCGAGGTGGCCGCACTTCTTCTCGCTGGCGAGCTGGTCTTCCCAGTGCACGCCGGCCGCGCCGGCCGCGATCATCGCGCTCATCAGCTCGTACGCGTTGAGCGGGCCGCCGAAGCCGGCTTCGGCGTCGGCCACGATCGGCGCAAGCCAGTAGCGGTCGTGCCGGCCTTCGCTGTGCTCGATCCGGTCGGCTCGCAGCAAGGCGTTGTTGATCCGCCGGACCACCTTCGGCACCGAGTCGACCGGGTAGAGCGACTGGTCCGGGTAGGTCTGGCCGGCCGTGTTGGCGTCCGCGGCGACCTGCCAGCCGGACAGGTAGATCGCCTCCAGGCCGGCCTTCACGCTCTGCACGGCCTGGCCGCCGGTGAGCGCGCCGAGCGCGGGGACGTAGTCGCGGTCCTGCAGCAGCGTCCACAGCCGTTCCGCGCCGAGCCGGGCCAGCGTGTGCTCCTCCTGGACGGTGCCGCGCAGCCGCAGCACGTCCTCGCCGCGGTACGGCCGGTCGATGCCGGACCACCGCGGATCGGTGCGCCAGGCCTGCTCGAGATCGCTCGCAGTTTCCTTGATCGACACCTTTCGCTCCTCTCAGGACGCCGTCGCCAGCACTCGGACCACCGGGGTCCCGCATTGGTCGCAGCCGGCACCTTCGAAGGCCTGCCACTCGCACCCGTCGCCGTGGCAACCGTGGATGTCGCAGGACCGGCAGACGTACTGGTAGGAGTTGCAAGGGGTTCCATCGAACCGCTCGCCGGGGCACTGTCGTCCCATGACCGCCTCCCGAGGTCGTGTCGGTCGTTGGCTCCGAGTGTTGCCAGGCCGATACAGGCCGGCCTAGGGTTCTGGGTAGGAAAGAACCGCCGATTTTTCGGTATCGGAAAAGAGCCCGTCGATGTCGGTCACACCCGAGGACCAGGACCAGCCGCCGCTCGACCCGCGCGTGGTCGGCCAGCGCATCAAGCACGAGCGGCAGGAACGCGGGCTGACCTTGGCCCAGCTCGCCGAGGCGGCCGGCAGCTCGGCGCCGCACCTGTCCCAGGTGGAGAACGGGCACCGCGAGCCGACGCTGCGGCTGCTCGGCGCGTTGGCGACCGGGCTCGGCGTCCCTGTCGAGCAGCTGCTCCGGCCGGAGCCGCCGAGCCAGCGGGCGGCGCTGGAGCTGGCTCTGGAGCGGGCCCAGGCCGACCCGCTCTACGCCGCGCTCACTCTGCCGCCGCTGCGGGCCAGCACCCGGCTGCCGACCGTCGTCCTCGAGCACCTCGTCGGCCTGTACGAGGAGCTGCGGCGCAAGTCCGAGCGGGTGGTGGCGACGCCCGAGGAGGCCCGTGCGGCCAACCGGGAGCTGCGGGCCGACATGCGGGCCAGGGACAACTACTTCGCCGACATCGAGCGGCTGGCCGCGGACACGCTCGACGCCGGCGGCTATCCAGGCACCGGCGCGCTGACCCAGCGCGTGCTGCTCGACATCGCCGCGCACTGCGACTTCGGCCTGCGTTACGTCAAGGACCTGCCGCCGTCGACCCGCTCGGTGGCCGACCTCCGCAACCGGCGGATCTACCTCGGCCAGGGCAGCTGGACCGGCGGCCACGACACCCGCAGCGTGCTGCTGCAGGCGCTCGGACACTTCCTGCTCGGGCACGGCCAGCCGGCCGGCTTTGCCGAGCACCTGCGCCAGCGCACCGAGGCCAACTACTTCGCCGCTGCCGTGCTCATGCCCGAGCAGGCGCTGGTCCCGCTCCTGCAGCGGGCGAAGGCGGACCGGGCGCTGTCGGTGGACGACGCCCGGGACGTGTTCGGCGTCTCCGACGAGATGGCCGCGCACCGGTTCACCAACGTGGCGACCCGGCACCTGGAGCTGCCGGTGCACTTCGTCCGCACCGACGAGGCCGGCCGGATCTACAAGGCGTACGAGAACGACGGCGTGGTGTTCCCGGCCGACCTGGACGGGGCGATCGAGGGGCAGACGGCCTGCCGGTTCTGGGCCGCGCGGCGGGTGTTCTCGGTCGAGCACTACCCGAGCTACCAGCAGTACACCGACACCCCGCAGGGGACGTACTTCTGCTGGAGCCAGCGGGTGGTGCAGCCGGAGGGCTCGTTCGCAGTCACGGTCGGTGTCCCGTACGTGCAGTCGCGCTGGTTCCGCGGGCGGGACACCCAGGCCCGCATGGAGTCGCGCTGCCCCGACCCGTCCTGCTGCGCCGACCCGCCGGCGCCGCTGGCCCGGCGCTGGGCCCGGATGGCCTGGCCGTCGCCGCGGGCCCAGTCGCACGTGCTCGCCGCGGTGCCGCCGGGCGCGTTCGGCGGCGTCGACCTCACCGAGGTGTACGCGTTCCTGGACCGGCACGCGGAGGTCGACGGACCGTGATCGGCCGTGCTCATCGGGACTGGGCGACGCCCATGGCCGGGCACTAGCCTTGGATTCGATCGGATCCCGGCAGGAAGCACTGGAAAGGCGGCGCTCGTTGGGGGACACCGCGGTGTCGGGGGCGGCCGGACCCGCCCTCGTCGAGCTGCTGCCGCGGGTGCTGCACGACTCCCCCGCGGCGATGCTGCTGGTCGACCTCACCCGCAGCGAGGTCACCTACGCGAACCGGCAGGCCATCCTCATGGCGCCGGACCTCGGCCTGCCGGTGACGATCAACGACTGGTCGCGGACCGCCGGGCTGCGCGACTCGGACGGCGTCGCGCTGTCCGAGACCGGCTCGCCGCTGTCCCGGATCGCGGCCGGGCGGCCGGTCGCCGGCGAGTCGGTCACCGCCGCCCGCGACTCCGGCGTGGTCCGGGCCGGCGAGCCGCTGTGGGTGACCGGCTTCCCGCTCACCGACGCGCCCGGGCTGTCCGACCGCGCGCTCGTCGTCTTCTTCCGGCTGGCCGACGCGTCCGCCGGCACCCGTGCCGTCGAGGACGTGCTGTCCGGACTGCGCGACCGGGCCGTGCTGGCCACCGACGTCTCGTTCACGATCAGCGACCCCGGCCTGCCGGACGACCCGCTGGTCTGGGTCAACCCGGCGTTCACCCGGATCACCGGCTACAGCTTCGACGAGGCGACCGGCCGGAACTGCCGGTTCCTGCAAGGCCCGGCGACGGACCGGGAGACGGTGCGGGCGATGCGGGAGGCGCTCGAGACGCACCAGTCGATCACCGTCACGTTGGTCAACTACCGCAAGGACGGCACCGCGTTCTGGAACGAGGTGTCGATGTCCCCGGTGTTCGACGGGGAGGGCCGGCTGACCAACTTCGTCGGCGTGCAGGCCGACGTCACCGCCAGGGTGCAGGCCGAGGCCGAGCGCGAGGAGGCGTACCGGGCGACGGAGCGGGCGCAGGGCCGGCTGGCCGTCCTGGCTGGGGTGAGCGCGGCGCTGTCGACGACCCTCGACGTCGGCGAGGCGCTGCACCGGATGGCCGCCGAGCTGGTGCCGGCGTTCGCCGACTGGTGCGCGGTCGACCTGGCCGAGCCGCTCGGCGTGCGCCGGGTGGCGGTCGCGCACAAGGACCCGGACCGGGTGGCCACGCTGCGGGCGGTGCCACCGACCGCGGGCGTGCGCGGCGGCGTTGTCGCCGCCGTGCTCGCCGCCGGCCAGCCGCAGCTGTTCTCCGAGCTCGACGACGACCAGCTGGCCGAGCTGGCCGGCCCGCCCGAGCGGCTGGCGCTGGTGCGCGAGGTCGGCGTGATCTCGGGCATGGTCGTGCCGCTGCGGGCGCGCAGCCGGGTACTCGGCGCGCTGTCGCTCGGCCTGACCGAGACCGACCGCCGGTACGGCGAGGAGGACCTGTCGATGGCGGTCGACATCGGCCGGCGGGCCGGGCTGGCGGTCGACAACGCCCAGCTGTACGGGAAGGAGCACGAGGTCGCGGTCGCGCTGCAGCGCAGCATGCTGCCGCGGGTGCCGCCGGTGGCCGGGCTGGAGATCTCCGCGCACTACTTCGCCGGCTCCGAGCGGGCGGACGTCGGCGGCGACTGGTACGACGTGCTGCCGCTGCCGGACGGCTCGGTCGGGGTCGCGGTCGGCGACGTGATGGGGCACGACCTCATCGCCGCGGCCGCGATGGGCCAGCTGCGCTCGGTGCTCCGGTCGTACGCGTGGGAGGGGCACCGGCCGTCCGAGGTGCTGGAGCGGCTGGACCGGCTGGTGCAGGGTCTAGGCATGGCCCAGCTGGCCACCTGCGTGTACGGGCGGCTGCTGCCGGTGGAGGGCGGCGCGCTGCTGCGGTACGCCAACGCCGGCCACCTGCCGCCGGTGGTGCAGCGCCGCGACGGCCAGGTCGAGGTGCTCGACGGCGGCAAGTCGGTGCTCATCGGAGCCCCGGGCGGCTCGTCGGAGGGCGGCCGGCCGGACGGCAGCGCGTTCATCCCGCGCGGCTCGACGCTGATCCTCTACACCGACGGGCTGGTCGAGGACCGGGAGACCGACGTGGACTCCGGCGTCGCCCGGCTCTGCGCGCTCGTCGCCGGGCACGACCCGGTGCTCGGCATCTCGACGCTGTGCGACCGGCTGCTCGACGAGCTGCTCACCGGCCCGCGTACCGACGACGCCGCGGTGATCGCGGTGCGGATCTCGGACAGCTGGGGCTACGACCCGGCGCCGGAGCAGGTCAGCTGAGCGGCGCGGCCAGCCCGGGTATGCCGTAGAAGCCGGTCAGGCCGACCGGCAGGACCGTCACCCTGGGCGCGCCCGGCTGCCACGCGACCACCCGGCCGGAGCCGGAGCCGTCGGTCGGCACCGCGAGCAGCAACCGGCCGTCCGGCGACCACACCGGCAGCGCCGTGCTGGCCGGCCCGGTGGTCACCTCCGGCACCGACTGCCAGAAGTCGGACCGGTGCTGGTCGATCACCACGACGTGGCCGTCCCGCTGCGGGTCGGCGCTGCGGTCGTCCGGCAGCATGCCGGCGTACCCGATCGCGACCCGGCGGCCGTCCCGGGAGAACGCGGCCACCGTGGGGGAGCCCGGATTCTCCGGCAGGAACCGGGACGAGCCGGTGTCCAGATCGGCGAGGACCAGGTCGCACTCGGTCGCGCAGGACGCCGGCGCGAACACCACCTGCCGGTCGTCGGCGCCGAGTATCCCGGCCGCCCGGCCGATCACCCGGTACGTGGCGCCGGACCGTGGATCCTCCAGCTGGACCACGCCGCCGCGCGGGGTGTCGTAGGTCCGGACCAGCAGCCCGTACGGAGTGTCCCGGACCAGGTCGAGCGGGCGCGGCTCGGGCCGCCGCCAGAGCACGGCGCCGGTCGCCGCGTAGCCGGTCAGCGTGCACGGGCCGGTGCCGCCGGGGTCGCTGCAGTCCTGGGTCAGCACGCTGCCGTCCCGCAGCGGCAGGGCGTCCAGCGCCTGACCCAGCGCGACCGCCTTACCGCTGCGGCCGACCGCCACGGCCCGGGACCGCAGCCGGTAGGGGTTGTGCAGCACCACGGTCGTGGTCCCGCCGGCGTGGTCGAGCTCGGCCACGTCGACCGGGCCGAGGCGGATCGGCAGCGGTGCCAGCCGGCCGGTGCCGGCGTCGAGCACGGCCGGGCGGCGGCCGCCGACGAGGATCCGCACGCCGGTCGGGCCGAGGCCGGGGTCGCCGTGCAGCCGGTACGTGGCCGGGGTCGGCGCCGGGCCGGTCGGCGTCGCGCCGGTCGGGGCCGGCGCGGACGGCGTGGGCCCGGCGGCCCGCGGGTCCTCCGCCATCCCGCCGCCGGCGTGCACGGCCAGGTACACGGCGGCCGCGGCGACCAGCGCGCCGGCCAGCGGGGTGGTCCAGCGCCGGCGAGGATGCGACGGGCCGCCGGGCTCCGGCCCGGAGCTGAGCACGTCCGCCACGGCTACCAGTGTCCGTGCGGATGCGGACCGTGGCCAGACTCAGCGGCCTGCGGCGTATCCCTGCATCCCGCGGGCGTTGGCGGCGGCGGACAGGACGCCGGTCGTCGGGTCCCGGGTCACCGCCGACAGCCGGCCCAGCGACCAGCCGTCCAGGACCGTGACCCGGTGGCCACGCCGCTCCAGCTCGGCGACCACCTCCTGGCCGACCCGGTCCTCGACCACGACCTCGCCCGGCACCGCGAGCCGCGGCGCGAACGAGGACGGGAACGACGTGATATGCCAGGCCGGCGCGTCGATCGCGGCCTGCAGGTCGAGGCCGCCGGCGACGTGCGCGAGCAGGAAGCACAGCTGCCACTGGTCCTGCTGGTCGCCGCCGGGCGTGCCGCAGGCCAGCACCGGCTCGCCGTCGCGCACCACCATCGTCGGGGAGAGCGTGGTCCGCGGCCGCCGCGACGGCCGCAGGGTCGACGGCAGCCCTTCCTCCAGCCAGGTCATCTGCCCGCGGGTGCCGAGGCAGAAGCCGAGCTCCGGGATCGTCGGCGCGCTCTGCAGCCAGCCGCCGGACGGGGTCGCGGACACCATCGTCCCCCACCGGTCGACCACGTCGACGTGGCAGGTGTCGCCACGGTCGGCCTCGTACGGGAACGGCTCGTCCTCCGGCGCCGCGGTCGGGTCGGCCAGCGTCGGCTCGCCGGTGCCCGCGCCGGCGACGTCGCCGAAGGTGGTCCGGTACGGCGGCAGGACCGGCGTGCGCCCACCCGGCGAGCCCGGTCGCATCTCCCCGGCCGCCGCGTCGCCGATCAGCGCTCGCCGCGCCTCGGTGTAGGCCGGCGAGAGCAGGTCGGCCAGCGGCACGTCCGGGACGTCGCCGTAGTAGGCCTCGCGGTCGGCGAAGGCGAGCTTGGCGCCCTCGACCACCCGGTGGATCAGCTCGGCGCTGCCGACCGCCGGCAGGTCGCCGTCGCCGAGCAGCGCCAGCTGCTGCAGCAGCACCGGACCCTGGCTCCACGCCGACGGCTTCGCCACGGTCAGCCCGCGCCAGTCGAGGGTGACCGGGCGCTCCCAGGTCGCCCGCCAGCCGGCCAGGTCGTCGCCGGTGAGCAGGCCGGCGTGCGGGCTGCCGGAGTCGTCCATCCACGCCTTGGCGGAGAACGTGTCGATCGCCTCCGCGACGAACCCCTCGTACCAGGCCCGGCGGGCGCCCTCCAGCTGCGCCTCGCGGTCGACCCCGGCGGCCTCCGCCTCGGCCAGCAGCCGCCGGTACGTCTCGGCCAGCGCCGGCTGGCGCCGCCGCTCGCCCGGTGCCGGTGCCGGCAGCCAGCGGTCGGCCGAGGTGGGCCAGTGGTTCCGGAACAGCGGCTCGCAGTAGGCGATCGTGCCCGCCACCCGCGGGTGCACCGGGTGCCCGTCGGCCGCGTAGCCGATCGCGTACGACAGCACGTCGCGCAGCGGCAGCCGGCCGTACCCGCGCAGCAGCTCGATCCAGGCCCCGAACGCGCCGGGCACGGTGGCCGCCAGCGGGCCGGTGCCGGGCACCATCGTCAGCCCGAGCTCGTCCCGGAACCGGGCCGCGGACGCGCCGGCCGGCAGCGTGCCCTGCCCGCACAGCACCGTCGGCTCCGGGTCGCCGGCCTCGCCCACGATCAGCGGCATGTCGCCGCCGGGCCCGTTCAGGTGCGGCTCGACCACGTGCAGGGCGAACCCGGCGGCCGCGGCGGCGTCGGCAGCGGTCCCGCCCGATTCGAGAACTGCCATGCCGGCCGCGGTGGCCAACCAGTGCGTTGTCGCAACCATCCCGTACGTCCCGGAGAGGACCGGTCGAGTCGTGAACACGTCACTGATCCTGTCAAATTCTCTGGCAGGGTGTCGCGGCATGCGGCTCGTCGTCGTCGGCAGCGTGAACCTCGACCTGGTCGCGCGGGTGACCCGGCTGCCGGCCGGCGGCGACACGACGACCGCCACCGATTACCGGCGGGTGCCCGGCGGCAAGGGCGCCAACCAGGCCCTGGCCGCCCGCCGGCTCGGCGCTGATGTGGCGCTTCTCGCCGCGGTCGGCGAGGACGAGGCGGCCGGCGAGGCGCTCGCGCTGCTCGACGCCGACGGGGTCGACCTGACCGGCGTGCGCCGGGTGGACGAGCCGACCGGAGTGGCGCTCATCACGGTGGACGATGCCGGTGAGAACACGATCGTCGTGGTGCCGGGTGCGAACGCCCGGCTCGCGATCGAGGCCGACCAGCTGGCCGGCGCCGACGCGGTGCTCTGCCAGCTGGAGGTGCCGATGGACACGGTGGCGGCTGCGGCCGCGGCAACCCCGCGCGGCGCGATGTTCTGCCTCAACACGGCTCCGCCGGCGCCGGTACCGGCCGACGTGCTCGACCGGGCCGACCTCGCCGTCGCCAACCGGGCCGAGTTCGCCGCGGTCGCCGGGCTGGACCGGGCCGCGCTGGTCGCGGTCACCGCCGGCGCGGACGGCGCGGTGCTGCGGGCCGGCGGCCTGGAGGTCGCCAGGGCCGCGGCGCCGGCGGTCGACGCGGTCGACGGCACCGGCGCCGGCGACGCGTTCACCGGCGCATTGGTGGTAAGCCTGCTGGCCGGACTGGACCGCGAGGCCGCGCTGCGCCGGGCCTGTCTGGCCGGCGCGGCCGCGGCCAGCCGGTCCGGTGCCCAGCCGTCCCTGCCCCGACCCGCCGACCTGGAAAGCCTGGAGGCCCGGTGATCGACCCGGTGGAGAGCCCCGTCCCGATCGTCATCGACTGCGACCCCGGCATCGACGACGCCGTCGCGCTGCTGCTGGCCTGCGCCAGCCCGGAGCTGCGGCTGCTCGGCGTCAGCTCGGTGGCCGGGAACGTCACCCTCGAGCACACCACCCGCAACGCGGGGCGACTGCTCGCCCTCGTCGGCCGGTCGGACGTGCCGGTCGCCGCCGGCGCCGGGCGTCCGCTGGTGCGCACCTCGCCCGGCCGGGCCGAGCAGGTGCACGGCGAGGACGGCGTGCACCGGGCGGAGCTGCCCGAGCCGGCGGCCGAGCCCGACCCGCGACCGGCGATCGACCTGCTCGCCGACGCGATCGGTGGCTCCCCCGACCCGGTCACGCTGGTCGCGATCGGCCCGCTGACCAACATCGCATTGCTCTACGCGGTGCATCCCGAGGTGGCGGCGACGCTCGGCCGGGTGGTGATCATGGGCGGCTCGGCGGCGGGCGGCAACAGCACCCCTGCGGCCGAGTTCAACGTCTGGTCCGACCCGGAGGCGGCGTACCGGGTGCTCACCGACCCCGGCCTCGACCGGCCGGTGCCGACCACGATGGTCGGGCTGGACCTGACCCTGAAGGTCCCGTTCACCGAGGCGGACCTGGACTCGCTGGCCGGTGGCGGGGCGGCCGGACAGGCGGCGGCCGCGATGCTCCGCCCGGAGGCCGAGCGGCAGCGGCGGGAAACCGGCGTCGCCGCCCTGCCGGTGCACGACGCGGTCGCGGTCACCGCCGTGCTCCGGCCCGACCTGCTGCGTACCCGACCGGCGGCGATCACGGTCGACTGCTCGGACGACGTCACTCGCGGTGCTACGGTCGTCACCCCAACTGCACCTGGAGCCTGGTCCGAGATAGCGGTCGACGCCGCGGAGCGCGCCATCGTCGACCTGATCGTGCGCCGCGTGGCCGACTACAGTTGGTGAATCGAGCGGGCCGTTCGGGTGAAACCACTCTGCCCCAACGAACAGACATCCCTTAGGCTCTTCGCTCAGATGACTATCTGCATCAGACTGGGCGAGAAGCGACGAGGAGGGTGGTGAGCCGGTGACCGTGGAGGAGAGCAAGCGGGGATTACCGGCTGAGCCGGCCACCTACCGCTCGCTGTTCTCCGAACGCCAGTTCACCGCCCTGTTCATCGCCCAGGCGATCTCGCTGACCGGCGACCAGTTGGCCCGCGTCGCGATCGCCACCCTGGTCTTCAAGGAGACCGGCTCCCCGTTCCTGACCGCGCTGATCTACGCGGTGACCTACCTGCCGTGGCTGGTGGGCGGACCGCTGCTGGGCGGGCTGGCCGACCGCCTCCCCCGCCGAGCGGTGATGGTGACCTGCCAGCTGACCAGCGCCGTGCTGGTCGCGCTGATGGCCGTGCCGGGGATGCCGCTGATCGCCCTAGCGGCGCTGCTGTTCGTGGTCATCCTGGCCGAGTCGCCGTTCCTGTCCGCGCGGGCGTCGCTGCTGGTCGACGTGCTCCCGGACGACCGGTACGTGCTGGCGTCCGCGATGAACCAGCTCACCATCCAGGCCGCCCAGGTGGTCGGCTTCGCGGCCGGCGGTGGGCTGATCGGGCTGATCGGCCCGCGCGACGCCCTGCTGGTGGACGCGGTGACCTTCCTGCTCTCCGCCGTGCTGGTCCGGTTCGGCGTCCGGGTGCACGGGGCGGTCGCCAGCGTCGTGCAGCTCGGCAACAGCTGGGAGCGGATGAAGACCGGGGCCAAGGTCGTCTTCGGCGACCCGCGGCTGCGCGGGCTGGTGCTGCTCGGCTGGCTGGCCACGTTCTGGGTGGTGCCGGAGGGCCTCGCCGCGCCGTACGCGCGGGGTGACTCGACCGCGATCGGCCTGCTGCTCGCCTCCCAGCCGATCGGCTCGGTGGTCGGCGGCGTCGTGCTGTCCCGGCTGGTGCGCCCGGCGACCCGGCTGGAAGTGATGGGCTGGCTCGCCGTGGTGAGCTGCCTGCCGCTGGTGTTCTTCTTCACCACGCCGCCGCTGGCCGTCGCCGTCGGGCTGCTGGTCATCTCCGGCATCGGCACCACCTACAACCTGCCGGCGAACGCCGCGTTCATGCAGGCGCTGCCGGCCGAGCGGCGCGGCCAGGCGTTCGGTCTCGTCTCCGCCGGCCTGGTCGCCGGTCAGGGCATCAGCATCGCGATCGCCGGCGCCTGCGCCGAGCTGACCTCTCCAGGCGTGGTCATCGGCGTCGCCGGCGTGCTCGGGGTTGCCGGTGCGCTCTCGCTCAGCGGCGCAGGTCGCCGCTTCCTGTCGTCTCCGTCACCTGCGGTGAGTTGACAAAGCTCTCAGTAGCTATCTTTTGAGGCAGCTTACGAAGAGTTGCGCCCGACGGCGGTGTACCGCCGAACGGGCGTAAATCTACGCTGGGTTGACCGTACGGGGCGGCGACGTCGCGTACGCCTCCTCTTCCACGCGTTCTCATCGAGAACGCCTCCCCGAGAGAGGGGGTGTGCGCCGTGAGCCCGCGCCGCACCGGCTCGGCCCAGTCCCGCATCCCCGTCTCCCGCTCGCGGTGAGGGGGTGACAGACGTGCGTCTCGACGGCACCAACTGGGGCTGATCCCCTCCTGCGACCAGTGATAGCGGCGGATACGCAGGGAGGTGAGCCATGCGTCTCGACGGCACCAACTGGGGCTGACCGGCCTCCTCAGACGACCGACCGATCCGGCGGATGACCAGGGGAGGAGAGCCATGCGTCTCGACGGCACCAACTGGGGCTGACCGGCCTCGACCCGTACCCGAACCGATTTATCACAGGATTGTTCCAGGGGGTGACGCTGCCATGCGCCTCGACGGCACCAATGGGGCTGACTACGCCCGGTTTGCAGGTTTACTAAGGAAATAACCGAGGGTCGAGGAGACCGGTACGGTCCGTGCCGGTCCCCCGTTGGAGTGGGCTGCAGGCTGCGACCTGGGATGCATCGGCGATCGGCGGATACGATCGCTGGCAAGTCGGCCAGAGGGAGTATTGGTGACCGGTACGTCCGCCGTGGGTGCGCGTGCGGGCCTGCCGCGTTCGCTGTACGTGGTAGTGACAGCGGTCGCGGTAGCCGCCGTGACGGCGGTCGCGGTCAGCCTCTGGTTCGCGCTGAGCGGACCGGCTCCGGTCTGGTGGCAGTTCGCCGCCTGCGTCGTGCTGTTCGGCATGGTCAGCTTCGCCTGGCTGCCGATGCGGGTGGGCAGCCAGCTGGTGCTGCTCGGCTGGACCGAGGCCGCCGTCGTGGTCGGCCTCGCGCTGCTGCCACCGGCGTGGGTGGTGCCGGCGATCGCGCTCGGCTGCATCCCGAAGTTCGTCCGCCACCGCGCCCAGCCGATCAAGGGCATCTACAACGCGTCGATGGACACCCTCGCGGCAGCGGTGGTGGTCCTCATCGTCGGCTCGCTCAGCGGCCTGCCGCTCGACCTCCGCCGGCCGAGCGACATCGCCACGCTGGTGCTCGGGGCCGTCGTCTACAGCCAGCTGACCGAGATCGGCACCGCGGTGGTGGTCGGGCTGTCCCAGCGTCGCTCGCCGCTCGGCGTCTACCGCAACGGCCTCGGCATCAGGCTGGTCAGCCAGATCGGCAACGTCGCGGCCGCACTGCTGGCGGTCGTGCTGGTGCGGGTCGACCCGCGGGTCATGCTGGTGCTGCCGGCGCTGCTGTTCTGCCTGCAGCAGGCGTACGTGTCCCGGCACCGCAGCCGGGAGGAGCGGGAGTCCTGGCAGGGCCTGCTGGAGGCGACCCGCTCGCTGGCCGACCTGGACGAGCGGGTGGTGCTCGCCCGCGCCGCCGCCGAGGCGACCCGGCTGTTCAGCGCCGACCGCTGCGAGATCGAGCTGACCGACGGCCGGCTGGTGCGCGGCGACGAGCACGGCCTCGGATACGACGGCCCGGCCGCGGACGCGCCGACCGACGACGCCGCCGCGGTCGTGGAGCGCCCGATCGGATCGGATGCCGCCCCGCTCGGGATGCTGCGCCTGCGCTTCGGTGCCCCGGTCTCGCTCACCGACCGGGAGCAGGCGATGCTCGGTGCCGTCGCCGCCGAGCTGCACTCCGCCCTGGTCAACGCCGGCCGGCACGCGACCGCACAGCACGAGGCCACCCACGACCCGCTGACCAACCTGCTCAACCGGGCCGGGCTGCAGGTGCGGGGTCGGGCCGCGCTGGCCGAGACCGCCGCCGCCCGGGTGGACGCCGCGGTGCTGCTCATCGACATCAGCGGGTTCCGGGAGATCGTCGACACCCTCGGGCACGCCGCCGGTGACACCGTCCTGGTGCACACCGCCCGCCGGCTGGCCGACGCGCTGCTGCCCGGCGAGCTGGTGGCCCGGCTGGAGGGCGACGAGTTCGCCGTCCTGCTGCCGAAGCTGACCGACCCTGCGCAGGCCTCGCACCGGGCGGACGCGCTGCTCGGCGCGGTGGCCAGCCCGGCCGCGGTCGGCGGCACCGCGCTCAGCCTGTCCAGCGTCGCCGGCATCGCGTACGCGCCGCGGGGCCAGGAGGAGCTGCCGGAGCTGCTGCGGCAGGCCGGGGTCGCGCTGCACGCGGTGCACAGCACGGTCGGCCGGATCGACTTCTACGCGCCCGAGCGGGACATGCGCAGCGTCAGCCGGCTGGTGCTGGCCAGTGAGCTGCGGGCGGCGCTGCAGGAGGACATGGGCCAGATCGAGCTGCTCTACCAGCCGATCGTCGACCTCAACACCGGCGAGGCGCTCGCCGCCGAGGCCCTGGTGCGCTGGCACCACCCGGCCCGCGGGCCGCTCGCCCTGGAGGAGTTCCTGCCGGTCGTCGAGCACGCCGGGCTGCTGCCCGACCTGACCCGCCGGGTGCTGGACAGCGCGCTCGGCTGCGCCGCGGACTGGACCCGGCAGGGCAGCCAGGTGCCGGTGGCGATCAACGTCTCGCCGCGCACGCTGCTGGACCGCGACTTCCCCGGCGAGGTCGCCGCGGCGCTGTCCCGGCACCGGGTGCCGGCCGGGCGGCTCACCCTGGAGATCACCGAGACCTCGGTGGTCAGCCACCTGGCCGTGGTCGACGGCGTGCTGGACGAGCTGCGCGACCTCGGCGTGCGGCTGGCGCTGGACGACTTCGGCACCGGGTGGAGCTCGCTGTCGCACCTGGCCCGGCTGCCGGTGCACGAGGTGAAGATCGCGGCGACATTCACCGAGCGGCTGCTGTCCTCGCCGCAGGCGTCGGCGGTCGTCCGGGGGACGCTGGAGATCGCCCGGGCGCTCGACCTGCGGGTGGTGGCGGAGGGCGTGACCGGTGCGATCCAGCGGGCCACGCTGATCTCGCTTGGCTGCCACGCCGGGCAGGGCGACCACTTCTTCCCGCCGCTGCCGGCCGACCGGATCGGTCCGGCGCTGTGGAGCTCGACGGTCCGCGCGGCGGCCGCCTACGACGGCGCCGACGTGATCCCGCTCAGCCAGCGCCGCCCCCGCGACTAAGGCGGGCGACAGCCTCAGCTGAGGCGGGCGGCCTGCAGGGCGAGGTAGTGCTGCTCGGGGATGCTGGCGGCGCGCTTGGCGGCGCGGCGGTACGCGGCGACCGCGCCGGCCCGGTCGCCGGACATCTCCAGCAGATGCGCCCGGACCGCGTCGAGCCGGTGCCCGCGGGCGATCCGCTCGTCCCCGTCGAGCGTGCCGAGCTCGGCCAGGCCGGCCAGCGGCCCGTGCACCATCGCCACCGCGACGGCCCGGTTGAGCGTGACCACCGGCCCGGGTGACACCCGGACCAGCACGTCGTACAGGGCGAGGATCTGCGGCCAGTCGGTGTCGTCGGCGGTGGCTGCCTCGTCGTGCACGGCCGCGATCGCCGCCTGCAGCTGGTACGGCCCGACCGGACCGCGGCCGAGCGTACGGCTGATCAGCCCGACCCCCTCGTCGATCAGCCCCCCGTCCCAGCGCGACCGGTCCTGCTCGGCCAGCGGCACCAGCAGCCCGTCCGCGTCCGTCCGCGCCGGCCGCCTGGCCTCGGTGAGCAGCATGAGCGCGAGCAGCCCGGCGACCTCGCCGTCCGCCGGAACCTGCGTGTACACCAGCCGGACCAGCCGGATCGCCTCCGCGGTGAGGTCGGCCCGCTGCGCCCGCTCCCCGGACGACGTCGCGTACCCCTCGTTGAAGACGAGGTAGAGCACGTGCAGGACCACCCGCAGCCGGTCCGGCACCTCCGCCGGCGGCGGCAGCTCGAACCGGGCGTCCCGCAGCGACTTCTTGGCCCGGCTGATCCGCTGGGCCATCGTCGCCTCCGGCACCAGGAACGCCGCGGCGATCTCCGCGGTGGTCAGGCCGCCGACCGCGCGCAGCGTGAGCGCGAGTTGGGACGGCACCGACAGCTCCGGGTGGCAGCACAGGAACAGCAGGGTCAGCGTGTCGTCGCGCTGCTCGGTCGGCCCGGGCTCGACCTCGAGCCCGGCGACGGCCGCCTCCCGCCGGGACCGGGCGCTCTCGCTGCGCCACTCGTCCACCAGCCGGCGGGAGGCGACCGTGACCAGCCAGGACCGGGGGCTGTCCGGCACCCCGGCCGCCGGCCACTGCTGGGACGCGGCGAGCAGCGCCTCCTGCACCGCGTCCTCGCACGCGTCGAACCGGTCGTACTTGCGGACGACGATGGCGAGCACCTGCGGCGCCAGCTCCCGCAGCAGGTCCTCGATCATGCGACGTCGGGCGCCACCCCGACCGGGCGCACCTCGACCAGCCCGCTGTACTTCACGATCCGGCCGGCGATCTCCAGGATCCGTGCCTCGTCGGCGACGTCGAGCACCCAGAAGCCGATCAGCGACTCCTTGGACTCGGCGAACGGGCCGTCGGTGGCCACGGGCACCCCGTCGACGAGCCGGACGACCTTCGCGCTGTCGCCGTCCTGCAGGCCCTCGTTGAACACCATCTCGCCGGACTCGCGCAGCTCCT
>DATBFW010000226.1:0-5785 GCA_036558285.1 Mycobacteriales bacterium
GCGGACGATCTGCAGGCCGAGCCGGTCGCTGGTGTCGAGGGAGAACCCGTCCGGCACCCCGATCCCGTCGTCGGCGACGACGACCGACATCCGCCGGCCCAGCCGGAACGCCGTCACCGTGACCGTCCCGGCGTCGGTGTCCTCCGGGAACCCGTGCTCCACCGCGTTCTGCACGAGCTCGGTCAGCACCATCACCAGCGGCGTCGCCACGTCTGCGACGAGGATCCCGAACGACCCGGTCCGGTCCAGCCGCACCCGCGTCCCGGCGCCGGCGACATCGCTGAGCGAGCTGAGCAGCCGGTCCACGATCCCGTCGAAGTCGACCCGCTCGTCCAGCGACACCGCGAGCGTCTCGTGCACCATCGCGATCGACGCGACCCGGCGGACCGACTCCTCCAGCGCGGTCCGCGCGTCCGGCGACTCCACCCGCCGCGCCTGCAGCCGCAGCAGCGCGGCCACGGTCTGCAGGTTGTTCTTCACCCGGTGGTGGATCTCCCGGATGGTGGCGTCCTTGCTGAGCAGCTGCCGGTCCCGGTTGCGCACCTCGGTCACGTCGCCGACCAGCACCAGCGCGCCTTCGGCCGTGCCGTCGGGATACAGCGGCAGCACCCGGAACAGCACGGTCGCCCCGCGCGCCTCGAGCTCCATCCGCGCCGGCGTCTCGCCGGACAGCGCCGACTTGATCCGGCCGGCGACGTCGCTGCCCTCCAGGGCGTCCCGGGTCAGCGCCCGGGTCATCGGCGCCAGCTCGCCGTCGAGCAGGTCACCGGTCACGCCCAGGCGCCGGTACGCGGACTGCGCGTTCGGGCTGGCGTAGACCACCCGCCCGTCGGCGTCGAGCCGGATCAGCCCGTCACCGGCGCGCGGCCCGGTGTGCACCTCGTCCGGGCCGGCCGGCGGGAACGTGCCCTCGCAGACCATCCGGCACAGGTCGTTCGCCGCGTTGAGGTAGGCGAGCTCCAGCTTGGACGGCCCGCGGGTGGCGACGAGGTTGGTGTCCCGGCCGACCACGGCGACCGGCCGGTCCCGCCCGGGCCGGCGCACCGGGATGGCTTCGCGCCGCACCGCGACCGCGCCCTCCCACTCCGGGTCGCCCTCGCGGAAGATCCGTCCCTCCTGCATGGCGACCAGCTGCGGTGTCGCCCCCGGCGCCCGCCGCCGCTGCCCCACGTAGTCGTCCTGGTACGCCGTGGGCCCGGTGGTCGGCCGCACCTGGGCCACGCAGAGGAACTGCTCGCCGTCCTCGACCGGCACCCACAGCAGCAGGTCCGCGAACGAGAGGTCGGACAGCAGCTGCCACTCCCCCACCAGCCGCTGCAGGTGGGCGACGTCGTCCAGCGGCAGGTCGGTGTGCTCGGTGAGCAGCTCGAGGAGGGTGGACATCGACATCGAGCGTGCCACAGAACGCCGGAGGGGGGCGGCCGTTCGGCCGCCCCCCTCCGTACTGTCGTGCTGGATCAGCCGACGAAGCCGGACACGTGCAGGGTGAACGCCCGCACCGAGCCGATGTCGAGGCCCGCCTCGTCGGCCACGTGGAAGTTCCACGTGCCGTCCGCGGAGTGCCCGTTCAGAGCCGCCAGCGGCGTCTCCGGCCGCCAGGTGCCGGTGAACGGAGCCTCCGCCGACGTCGCCGAGGTGATGCTGCGCGCCGCGGCGTCGTCGAAGACGGCCTGGCAGATGTTGTTGCCGTCCAGACCGCGCCGGGCGAACAGGGTCACCGCGGTGCCGTCCGGCGCGACCAGCGAGCCGACCAGATCACCGACGAACGTGTGGTCCAGGCCGACCAGCGGCGAGGCCACCGCGGTCGAGCAGGACGTCCCGTCGACCGAGAAGGTCGCCCGGGCCACGTTGCCGACGCCGCTGACCGCAAGCGGCACGTTGACGCCGGCGTCGTCGCCGTCCGGGATCGCCACCGCGGGCCCGGTGTAGGTGAAGTCCCGCGCGGGGCCCGGCTGGCCGACCGTGATCGACTTCGTGACGGACTGCGGGGACAGCGCGCCGGCGAAGCTCACCCGGATGTTCAGCTGGACCGTGCCGCCGAGCGGGAAGCTCGCCGGCACCGACACGGTGAAGGTGTTGGCCTTCGTCACGTCGACCTTGATGTTCCCGTACGACCGGGTGGCCGGCCGGACGGTCGCACCCGCGGTCGGCGTGGTGACCTGGACGCTCACGCCGGTCGCAGTGCCGTCACCGCGGTTGGTGACCGGGACCGAGACCGTCGCCGACTCGCCCGGCTCCAGGAACTGGTCGCCGTCGGTGCTCGTGGTGACCACCGGGTCGTCGGCGGTGACCAGCGGCTGCGGGGTCGCCCCGGTCTGCCTGAGCGCCCGCTCGGGCATCACGATGCCGAACCCGGTGTCGCGGTCGTAGCCGCGCGCCTCGATGTCGATCGCGGTGCCGGTCAGCGCCGAGCGCACGTCGGTCGGGCTGATCCCCGGGTTGCCGGACAGGATCAGCGCGGCGATCGCGGCCGCGTGCGGGGCCGCCGCCGAGGTGCCGTAGAACGGGTCGAAGCCGGGCACCGAGGTGCTCACGCCGTCGGCCGCGGTGATGTCCGGCTTCAGCCGCACGAACCCGCCGGTCGAGGTGAGGTTGCCCGGCGTGATCTCGGTGCCGTCCGGGTTGTAGAAGACCCGGCGCGGCCCGTCGGAGGTGAACGTCTCCGACTGCTGGGCGCGGGTGAACTCGTTCGGGAACGGACCGCTCGGGTTCGGCACGCCCGGCGCGATCTCACGCGGGAACGGTGCCGCCGCCGGCACGGCCGCCACGCTGAACGCCGCCGGCACGGCCGAGTGGCCGCGGGTGACGCCTGGGGTGTTGAACGCGGTCAGGCCGGGCCGGTTCTCGAAGCGGCCGCGGAACGGGGTGAGCTGGAAGTATCGGTTCTCGCCGCTGAACTTCACCACGGCCAGGCCGATGCTGCCGGCCGGCAGGTTGAAGCCCTCGAACGGGTCGTCGTCGCCGTCCTGGACGTCGTTGGAGAACCCAAGCACGGAGCCGTCGGCGCCCACCGCGTACAGGTCGTAGTCGTTGCCGGAGTGGCCCTGCAGGTCGTTCCACTGCAGGATCGTCGGCACGCCGGCGGAGTCGTCGGAGACCGGGTTGAGCACCTGGGTGAGCGGGCCCGGATCCCAGTCGTGCGCCTCGCCGGCGAACTTGCCGATCGTCTGGCCGGCCGCGTCGTAGTCGCCCTCCCAGTTGCCGGCGGTGCGGTCGTCGACGTTCTGCTCGTTGCCGGCCGAGCTGAAGTAGAGCGCGCCGTCGTTGGTGACGTCGATGACGGCCTGTGCCGGACCGCTGTCCTGGAACGGCGACTCGGCGAAGTAGACGACGTCGTCGACGATGATGTCGGCGCCGGCCGCGCGCAGCGCCCGGATGTTGTCTGCGAAGCTCTCCTCGCTGGTGAACGCCGTCGCGAAGATCAGGTGCGCGTTGGGCGCGAGGTCGTGGACGATCTCCATCATCGCGGTGCCCTCGTCGCCGTCGCCCTCCTGGCCCGGCAGCACGCGGGTGTCGGCCGGCAGGTCGCCGGACGCGATCGAGGCGGCGAGCGAGTCGACGCCGTCGGACAGCACGCCGACGGTGACGCCCGTGCCGGTCACCTTGAACCTGGCCCTGGCCTTGTCAGCGCCGTGCGCCTTGTCGCCCTCGCTGACCGTCGAGCCCTGGGTGGCGGCCGCTGTCACCGCGGCGGGCGCGGCCTTGGCCTTGGCGAGCGCGCCGGAGATGCGCTTGGTGAGCTCGGCCTTGGACGCGGGAGCGACCCGGCCGCCCTCGTTGGCGAGCATGGCCTGCGCGGCGACGTCGACGTGCTGGACGCCCGCCTTGCCGGCCAGCGCCTCGACCGCGGACAGCGGCACGGTGGCGCGCACGGCGTTGCCGGCGGCGGAGGCGGCGAGCACCCGGCCGCCGACGGCCTGCACGGCCGGCGCGACGGCCTTCGGGTTGCCGAGCACGTCGACCGCGGTCATGCCCTGCTTGTCGGTGCTGACGCCGGTGGCGACGTGGCCGACGCCGGCCGCGGCCGCCTGGCCGCTGCGCTGCTTGGCCTCGGTCAGCAGTCGTGAGTCGACCTTCTTCTCGGTGGCGGTGAGACCGCGCTTCGCCTGGGCGAGCGCGTCGATCTGGGCCACCGTCCGGGCCGACAGGCCGTCGACGGCCGTCGAGGCGGATGGTGCTGCGGTAGCCGGCAGCGCGAGCCCTACGCTCGTCGCCGCCACCGCCGCCAGCACGAGCGGACGGAACGGACGCATCAGGGAAGACCCCCCTTTGGACCACGCGGGTTCGGCCGCGTGCCCGGCACCCCACACCCGGTCGGAGGCGCGACCTCGAACCCTAGTTCTCTCAAGTCCGTTCCGGGAGACCCAAAGTGGGCCTGTTCGATACAGACGGGATCTGGTATCGATCTAGATCGGACACAGCCGGGCGGAGCAGGGCCATTTTCCGCCGTCTGCGCGAACGACGACCCCACCGCGGGGGGAATGCCTCCACCGGGCGCACCACGCCCACCGGCGGGCGATCGGTGCGGTCCGGGCCGGGCGCGGAGTAGTAACGTGCCGGCCGCACGGGGGGTGGGGTCTCTTCATACGGAGGTCGAAGTGGCCGAGCCTGACCAGACCGATCGAGAACGCGAACTCCCTCCGGATCGCAGCCGATCACTCCCGACCGGCGTGCTGGTCGCGGCCGCACTGCTGATCCTGGCGCCGATCGTGGCCCTGATGTGGGTCGGTAGCTACTCGCAGGAGGATCCGCGGCTGTGGGGCTTCCCGTTCTTCTACTGGTACCAGCTGCTGTGGGTGTTCATCGCCTCGGGCTGCACCTATCTGGCCTACCGGCTGGTGCACAACGCGCGCCGCGGAGGTGACCGGTGACCGGCGTCAACTGGGTCGCGCTGACCGTCGTCATCGTCCTGTTCGTGTTCGTGACCGCCGTCGGCTTCGCCGCGGCCCGGTGGCGTCGCGCGCAGAGCATGGCCAGCCTGGACGAGTGGGGACTCGGCGGCCGCGGCTTCGGCACGTTCATCACGTGGTTCCTGCTCGGCGGCGACCTCTACACCGCGTACACGTTCATCGCGGTGCCGGCGGCGATGTTCGCGACCGGCGCGGTCAGCGGCTTCTTCGCCGTGCCGTACACGATCATCGTCTATCCGATCATCTTCGTCTTCCTGCCGCGGCTGTGGTCCGTCTCGCACCGGCACGGCTACGTCACCACGGCCGACTTCGTCGAGGGCCGGCACGGCTCCCGTGGGCTCGGGCTCGCCGTCGCGGTCACCGGCATCCTCGCCACGATGCCGTACATCGCGCTGCAGCTGGTCGGCATCCAGGCCGTGCTCGAGGTCATGGGCGTCGGCGGCTCGAACAACGTGATCGCGCGTGACCTGCCGCTGTTCATCGCGTTCGCGGTGCTCGCGGCGTACACCTACTCGTCGGGCCTGCGGGCGCCGGCGCTGATCGCGTTCGTCAAGGACTTCCTGATCTACCTGGTGATCATCGTCGCGGTGGTCTACATCGCGGTGAAGATCGGCTTCGGCGCCTCGTTCGACGCGGCGCAGAAGAAGATGGCCACGATCAACCCGGCGACCGGCAAGCCGACCGGGGTCTTCATCCCGCCGCCCGCGCAGTACTGGGCGTACGCGTCGCTGGCTCTCGGCTCGGCGCTCGCGCTGTTCATGTACCCGCACTCGATCACCGCGGTGCTCTCGTCGCGGAGCCGGAACGTGATCCGCCGCAACGCCTCGATCCTGCCGGCGTACTCGCTCGTGCTCGGGCTGCTGGCGCTGATCGGG
>DATBFW010000227.1:0-4885 GCA_036558285.1 Mycobacteriales bacterium
GCTCGCACTGCGCCCGCGCCTCGGACAGGCCGCCGGGCGCAAGCGCCAGACGACCGGCCCTCGTCGCTCCCCGCTCGCGCTGCGAGCCCTCGCGCTCGCACTGCGCCCGCTCCTCGGACAGGCCGCCGGGCGCAAGCGCCAGACGACCGGCCCTCGTCGCTCCCCGCTCGCGCTGCGAGCCCTCGCGCTCGCTCACAGGTTCTCCAGGGCGCCGGTGCGGCGGACGAGGGCGAGGTAGAGCAGGATCACCGCGACCGGCACCACCGCCGCGGCGGCCGCGAACGGGAGGTTCGCGGCCACGCCGATGTTGTCGTAGATGACGTTGCCGAACAGCTGCGTCCGCCCGCCGACGATCTTGACCGTGATGTAGTCGCCGAGGCTCAGCGAGAACGTGAAGATCGACCCGGCCACCAGCGCCGGGAAGATCAGCGGCAGCACCACCGACCGGAACGTCCGCCCGGCCGGCGCGCCGAGGTCGGCGGACGCCTCCAGCAGCGAGTCCGGCACCCGGTCAAGGCCCGCGTACACCGGCAGGATCATGAACGGCAGCCACAGGTACGCCAGCGTCAGCGTCACCGCGACCAGCCCGTACCCGGGGCCGGACAGGTGCAGCGGGCCGAGCGCCCAGTCCACCGGCCCGTCCGAGCTGAGCAGGATCCGCCACGCGTACGCCTTGACCAGGTAGCTGGCCCACAGCGGGGTGAGGATCAGCGCGACCAGCAGCCGGCGGGACCGCGGCCGGGCCACCTTGGCCATGTAGACCGCGATCGGCAGCGCGATCAGCGCGTCCACCACGGTCACGGTCGCCGCGACGCCGAGGGTCCGTAGCGCGATCCGCCGGTAGACCGGCTCCTCGACGAGGGTGCGGAAGTTGTCCCAGCTGGCCTGCTTGATCAGCGCGCCGGTGAAGCTGTCGGTCGACCAGAACGCGGCCGCGAACATCACCGCCAGCGAGCCGAGGTACGCGACGACCAGCCAGACCATCGGCGCGGCCAGCAGGGCGGCCAGCCGGACCCCGGGGGAGCGGTGCAGGAAGCTGGCCGCCCGCACCCCGGCCGGGTCCCGGCGCGCCGGCCGGGACCCGGGTGCCTCCTGGACGGCGGTCAGCTCTTGATCTCCGTCCAGGCCTGCGTCCACGCCGCGTAGTCCTTGCACGTGTTGCCGCGGTCGTCGCCGCAGTTGCGGGTCGGCGTCGTCCAGTACGAGATCCGGTCGGCGTAGGCCTGGTCGAGCGCGTGGTAGGTCTGGCAATGCGACTTGTCGGCGGTCTCGTCGCAGGCCTTGGTCTGCGCCGGCGCCTCGCCGAACCACTCCGCCACCTGCGCGTTGACCTTGGGGGAGATGATCCAGTCCATCCACTTGTACATGCAGTTCGGGTGCTTGGCCTTGGACGAGATCATCCAGGTGTCCGACCAGCCGGTGGATCCTTCCTTCGGCACGATCGCGTCGACCTTCGCCTTCGAGCCGCCGTTGACCAGGTTGACGTTGACCTGCCACTGGGTGCCGAGCACGGTGTCGCCGCTCTCCAGCGCCTGCACGGCCTTCGTGTAGTCCGCCCAGTACTCGCCGATCAGCGTCCGCTGCTGCTTGAGCAGATCGACGGTCGCCTGGAACTGGGCGTCGTCCAGCTCGTACGGGTTGGTGATCTTCAGGTCGGGCTTGGTCGCCTTCAGGTAGAGCGCCGCGTCGGCGATGTAGATCGGCGAGTCGTACGCGGTGATCTTCCCCTTGTACGGGCTGTTCGCGTCGAACACCGCGCCCCACGTGTCGGGCGCCGGGCTGACCTTGTCGGTGCGCCAGGCCAGCACGTTGGCACCCCAGCCGTGCGGGATGCCGTACATCTGGCCGTTCACCGAGTTCCACGCCCGGTCCTTGAGGAACGGAGCGACGGAGGTGTAGTTCGGCACCAGGCCGGTGTTCACCGGCGCCACGTCGCCGCTGTAGATCAGCCGCAGCGTGGCGTCGCCGGAGGCGGACACCCCGTCGTACTGGCCGGTCTTCATCAGCGTGACCATCTCGTCCGAGGTGTTGCCGATCTTCACGTTGACCTGGCAGCCGGTCTGCTTCTCGAACGGGGTGACCCAGTCGACGGTCTTGTCGTTGCTGCCGTCCTCGGCATACCCGGCCCAGGCGATGATGTTGAGCTGGCCCTCGCCGGTGCCGACCGCGCTCGCCGCGGCCATGCTCGGCGGTGCCGCCGCCGCCCCGCCGGACCCGGACGCCGAGGACGTCGAGTCCGAGCTGCCGCACGCCGCCGCGAGCAGGAGCACCGCTGCCGCGACCGGCGCGACCCGGACCATCGTGCGCCTGTCCATGCCCACCCTCCTCCTGCCCGGCTCAGCGCCGGGCGGCGTCCTCGTCCCGAACCCGGTCCGGCGCCGCGTCGGGCAGCCGGAACGCCTGCTCGCGGTGCCAGGCCAGCCGCACCCGGTCGCCCGGCGCGACCTCCGGCCGGCCGCCCTCCGCATTCGGCCGGGCCGCGACGATCCGGGTGCCGGCGTCGAGGTCGACGTACAGCCGGGTCTCGGCGCCGGCGTAGACGACCTCGGCGACCATGCCGTCGGCCGCCGCGTCGTCCGGGTCGACCGGCTCGCCGGGCCGCACCACGCGGATCTTCTCCGGCCGCAGCACGAACGCGCCGTCGGCGCCGAGCAACGTCCGCGCGACCGGGCCGGCCAGCAGGTTGGACGTGCCGACGAAACCGGCCACGAACGGGGTGGCCGGCCGGTCGTAGATCTCCGCCGGCGTCCCGACCTGCTCGATCCGTCCGCCGTCGAAGACCGCGACCCGGTCGCTCATGGTCAGCGCCTCGCCCTGGTCGTGCGTCACGAACAGGAACGTGACGCCCACCTCGCGCTGGATCGCCTTGAGCTCGACCTGCATCTGTTCGCGCAGCCGCAGGTCGAGCGCGCCCAGCGGCTCGTCCAGCAGCAGCACCTTCGGCCGGTTGACCAGCGCCCTGGCCACCGCGACCCGCTGCCGCTGGCCGCCGGAGAGCTGTGCCGGCCGGCGCGGGCCGAACCCGGCCAGCCGTACCGTCGCCAGCGCCTCCTCGACCCGCCGGCGCCGCTCGTCCCTCGGCACCTTGCGGACCCGCAGGCCGTAGCCGACGTTGTCGGCGACCGACATGTGCGGGAACAGCGCGTAGTCCTGGAAGACCGTGTTGACGTCCCGCTGGAACGG
Source organism: Mycobacteriales bacterium (assembly GCA_036558285.1). Lineage (GTDB taxonomy): Bacteria > Actinomycetota > Actinomycetes > Mycobacteriales > CADCTP01 > CADCTP01. Next base: position 3,184 of record DATBFW010000227.1, read on the forward strand.
CGCCAGCCGGCTGACGTCCACGTCGTCGAGCAGGATGGCGCCCTCGGTCGGCTGGTCGAAGCCGGCGATCATCCGCAGCACGGTGGTCTTGCCGGAGCCGGACGGGCCGAGCATCGAGAAGAACTCGCCGTCGGCGACGTCGAGGTCGATGCCGTCGACCGCGACCACCGGGCCGGCGGAGGACGCGAAGACCTTCCGCACGCCCCGAAGACAGACGCCCACCGCCAGCTCCTCCTCCTGCGACGCGCGCCGGTTGGCCGGACCCGGCCCGGTGCCCTGGGAGAACGGTACTGGTTGCGAGACCGGCGGTCATCCACTGATTCCGCAGGGATTCGCGGTCACGGCCCTGCTTTCCGCAGACGTGGTCGCTAGCCGGTGTCCGAGCCGACCCACCGGCGGGACACCAGCCGGGCCAGCGGCGGCTGGATGTTCCAGCGGACGGCTCCGACGAGGTCGCGGGCCCGCTCCGGCAGCGTGTAGTCGCCCGGTGCGGCGGCCTCGGCCTCCACCCGGTCCAGGTCGTGCCCGAGCCGGGCCAGCGTGGTGTCGAAGTCGCGCCGGATCGGCGCGGCCAGCTCGTACCCGAAGGACCGGTACAGCCGCGGGAACAGCGGCTTGTAGAGCCGGGCCCGGTCGTGCAGGCCGGTCGAGTACGACAGCCCGTTCTTCGGTCGGCGGCGGACGTAGTCGGGCAGCATGTCGGCGAACGCCTCGCGGACGATCCACTTCTCCTGGCCGTCGCGGATCTTGAGCTCGGCCGGGACCCGCATCGCCAGCTCGACCAGGGCCGGGTCGAGGAACGGCACCCGGACCTCGACGCCCTGGCCCATGCTGGTGCGGTCGACCCGCTGCAGCTCGGTCCGGCCGAGGTTGCGGATCTTGTGCAGGAACAGGCGGCGGCTCTGCTCCGGCCCGATCCGCTCGTACATCGGGTAGCCGCCGAACAGCTCGTCGGATCCGTCGCCGCCGAGCACGACCTTGATCCCGCGCTCGGCGATCCGGCGGAACAGCGGCAACGAGATCACCGCGTTGATGATGTCGCCGTACTCGGTCAGCTCCGAGAGCCGGATCGCCTCCCGGATCTCGGCCAGGCCGATGTCCCGCGGGCGCAGCTCGATGACCTCGTGCTCGACACCGAGCTCCCGGGTGAGCCGCCGGGCGTAACGCAGGTCCTCGCTGTGCGGGCTGCCGATGGTGAACGCGACGCAGTCCGGGTGCATCTCGCGGACCTGCAGCAGGGTCAGCGAGCTGTCCAGGCCGCCGGAGAGGATCACCGCGACCGGCAGGTCGGTGTCGAGCCGGACCCGGATGCTGTCCGAGAGCGTGTCCCGGACGAGCCCGACCGCCTCGGCCGGGTCCTCGATGGGATCGGCGTCCGCGCCCAGGCGCAGCAGGTCGAGATGCGGGGCCAGGTCGGGCGCGGCGCCGGGCTCGGCCCAGCCGTGCCGGCCGGGCGGTACCTCGGACACCGGCGCACCGACCGGTACCAGCGCCTTGACCTCGGATGCGACGTGCAGCCGGCCGCCGGACCGGGACCAGTAGAGCGGCTTCACCCCGAGCGGGTCGCGGGCGAGGTAGGTCCGGCCGGTCGCGCGCTCCACGACCGCGAAGGGCGTACTCGCCCCGCAGCCGGCGAACCGCGTGCTCGCCCCATTCGAGGAAGGCCTCGAGCACGACCTCGGTGTCGCCGTCGGTGCGCATG
>DATBFW010000228.1:0-10440 GCA_036558285.1 Mycobacteriales bacterium
GGAACGGTCACGGCCCTCACAGTGATCACCGTGACCAGCGTTGTGTTCTTGGAGGGGACCGTCGGGGGCTCCGCCTCCACCAGGCGGGAAACGACCCGTGTGTGACGGGGTGGCCCACCAGGCAGCCAGGCTTTCCATATACCGGCGGCCGGACGCGCCAGCGGCAACGGTGTGCCGTCGCCGTGGGCCGGCAGCATGACTCCTCATGGCACCTGGTGTAGTGAGAGGCGCGCAATGCAGGAGGGGCCGCGGCCCAGTGGCGATGCGGGTCCCAAACTGAAATCTGTGGTGGCGCTGCGGGCCCGGGCTCGGTCAAGATCCCGGCCACTGCGATGCCTGCCCCGCCCCGTCAGGCGTTCGGGTTCCACGTGTGATGCACGTGCGAGGCGTCGCACAGGGCATAGAGGTACATGTCCAGGTAGGTCGGCGCCGGCCACGGATGGGTGCTGGGCAGGCCCTGCACGCTCTTGTCGAACGCCTCGCGGAAGGCCCGGGCGAGCTTGACGTCGAGCGCGAACTTCGTGGCGGCGCCGGGGCCCATCAGCTGCCCGTCGGAGAGCGGCTCGTCGACGCCGGCGCTTCGCAGCACGTACGACCGCTCGCCTTTGGCATTGACGTATTCGTTGATGGTGCTGCCGATCTTGTCGGCGAGGAACAGGCCGACGCACTCCTCGCGGCGGCTGTTCTCCAGCAGGCACTCGGTGAGGAAGCCGCCCTGGTGGAGGTTCTGGGCGACCTCGTGGATGCAGAGCTGGGCGAGCGGGTTGCGCGACGCGCTGCCCCCCGCGCCCTCGGGCTGGAGGTCGGTGGCCAGACCGAGCTGGTGGTTGCTGGCGGCCGCGCTCGACACCGCCTCGTTGAACTCCGGTGGCCGCCAGCCCGACGTCGGGATCACGGTGAGCGGCCGCGCTGTCAGCATGGCGCCGGTGCGCTCGGCGAAGCGTTCGATCACGTTGGCGGCGAGCAGCTGGGAGCGAATGAACCAGTCGAGCGTCCCGGCCTGCGGTGCGGGCCCGCTGAGAAGACCGGCGATCCGCCGCACCAGCGGCCACAGGTACGCGGGCGCCGCACCCGCCGGCATCGGGTTGCCGTTCCTCGCCGCCTGCAGGAACGACGCGACGGTCAGGGCGAACGCCCGCGCGCCCTGCTGGACGGTGTCGATCCGCTGCTCCACGGTGTCGATCAGCCGGGTGTAGCTGTAGGTGAGACCCTCGACCATGCGCTCTCGGGGGCGCAGGCCCGCGTCGGGGAACGGCCGCAGGTCGGCCCGGCGCGGGACGAGGATCGTCTCCCGCTTTCCGATCAGGCCCGGACGGATCGGTGCGCCGGCGGCGTCGTACTGCACCTCGTCCCGGTGGCCGGCGACGGTGGTGGGCAGGATCTGCGCGGGGTTGAAGCCGGGGAACTGCTGGTAGTAGTCGTCGGTGAACTTGAGGTGGAAGACGTATTCCTGCCGGAGGCAGTCGCGGTCGTCCTGGGTGATGCCGATCTCGGGTTCGTCCGGGTTGACCCCGAGCCGGATCAAGTGCCGCAGTGGGTAGAGCCGGCGCAGCTGCAGGCTCCGCGCGGCGGTCCAGACCGGGTGCGGCGGGCGCGAGTTGGGGTTGGCGTGCGGTACGAGGGTGCGCCGATCGCCGGCGCCGAAGATCGAGCCGCCGTTGCGCCCGCCCGGACCGTAGGTGACGGCGGTGGCGAGCGCGTCGTAGAACGCCCGGCTCCGCCGGAAGTCCGTGACGCCGGCGGCGCCGACGACCTGGTCCGGATAGTCGGTGGTGGGGAACTCGTCGTCCGCTCCCGGAGCGAAGCTCTCGTTGGGCACCTTGTGGGCCGTCCACAGTTGCTGCACGACTCCGCGCGACAGCGTGGGCAGGGACGACGTTACGGTCAGCGGCTGGTCGCCCGACGCGGGATCGCTCAGCGCGGGCGCGAAGATCTCGATAGGGTCGCAGGTCGCGTACGAGAAGAGGGCGGCCGGGACCACGTCGTACGGCTGGAGCACCAGCGACGCCCGGGACCCACCCCAGATGACCCGCAGTTCCACCCAGTCGGGAACGGTGGCGTCGCCCGCGATGCCGCTGGCTACCCGGGCGCCGGTGTATCCCTCGGTGAGCAGGGCGTACTCGGCGTCGAGGCTTCCGCCGTCGGTTCGCAGCCGGTCGAGTGCGAAGCCCGCGTTGATCCGGTACCAGACCGGCGGCCCGTCGTTGCCGGCGCGGGCGGACACCTCGGCGTGGACGGCGATCGTCTCGCCGGGCTGGAGGCCGACGAGCGGGATGTCGGCCGGGTCGACGCCGTCACCGGGCTGCCAGAGCACCGACCGCTCACCGCCCCACCAGAGCTGCATCTGCTGTGCGGTGCCCAGGTCGGCCGGCACGTTGACGTTCCAAACCCGCTCGGCTCGCGGGCCGTCGAGGCCGGTGACCTGTACCGGCCGCAGCCGGCCGTCGCCCCGGTAGCCCTGGAGCCGCTCGACGGTCCGGGTGGCGACGTCCGACCCCATCGTGTAGACGAGGCGGGCGTCGTCGATGTCGAGGAGCTCGCTGGTGACCGGGTCCCGGGCGCGCAGCCGGGCGACGTCGTCCGGGGCCAGGTAGGCCTGGATCTGCTGCTCGTACCCGTCGTCACCGGGAACACCGATTGGCCGGCAGACCATCGGCCCGGACCGCAGCATGACCAGCTCGGGCGTGTGTCCCGCCCGGACGGTGCAGCGCAGGCCCAGCCGGGTCGCCCGGAGCGCGGGCTGCGCTTCGGCCTCACCGGCGGTCCAGCCGACTGCGGCCGGGTCGAACGGTACCGCTGAGAAGATCTTGGCCTCGTTGACCACCTCGGCGGCGGGATCGGCGGCCGTGAATGGGACGAGCGGTAGACGGTCGGCGGCATCCCCGGCCGGCCGGACGGCCCTCGGGCGGCGGGCGAGCATGTTCGCGGCGAAGGCATACGAGCCGCCGGGCGCGCCCCACAGCCCGGCCAGGGTCGGGCCGCGCGCGTCCAGCGAGATCCCCTCGAGCAGGCCGGGCCGGGAGGCGGACTCGCCGACCAGGATGCCGCAGTGCCCGACCCAGGTGACCGCGCCGTCGACCACCGCGTAACCGCCCTGGACGAGCACATCACCGGCACGTGCGGACGCCCGCTGCACGGTCTGGAACAGGTCGTCGCGGGCGGCGATGTCGTAGCTGGTCAGGCCGGCGCCCGGCGTGGGCTCGAACGCGGTCAGGCCGGCAGCGGCCAGCGCGCGCTGCACGAAGCTGCTGCTGTCGCCGAAGCCGTCGTCAAAGCGCCGGCCGGCGTCGGTGGTGTACTGGGGCGCCTGCGCGGCCAGCTTCAGCGCCGCCGCCACAACCGCGTTGTCCACGTCCGGCGCCGGCCCGGTGACCGGCGCGTCCTTGCTGATCCCGGGCTCGGCGACCGGTCTGCCGGCGGCCGTGTGACGGATCGCCGAGCGCAGCACGTCGTCGACCCGGTCGCCGCCGACGCTGGCTGCGTCCTCCGGCATGGGCCGGGTCGCGGGATGGCCGCCGAGGAAGTCGTCGGCGAGGTAGCCGGGCGGGTCGGTCCGGATCGCGTTGTAGGCGGCGACCACCTCGTCGATCGCCGGTCCGGGGTCCGGGTCGGCGGTCCCGGCCTGCTGATCGGCCTTGAGCGTCGCCAGCGCGAGCAACGCGGTCAGCCAGCTGGACGCGGTCGCCGCCAGGTAGGTACGGGCCTGGGTCAGGTCCCCGGTCTGAGGTCGCCCGACCAGAGCCGCGGTGAGCAGGTCGGCGTAGGCGGCCGCGGCCGCGGCCACACCGTCCGCGCCCGACCCCGGGCCCAGCGACCACAGGGCGGTCACAGCCGAGAGGGTGACGGTGACCGCGCCGCCAGCCTCCAGCCGGCTCGGCGGCGCGGCGGTGTCCTCGGCGATGTTCAGCTCCAGGTCGCCGATGGCGGCACCATCGCCCGACCACGCCTGCTGGAGGGGGTCGGCGGGCAGCCCGAGCACCTCGAGCTTGCCGAGCGCCTGGCTGTCCGCCCCGGCGCCGAGCAGGAACGTCCGCAGCCCGGCCGGGGTGAGCAGCCGCACGGGCGGCGGCCCGTCCCCGTCGCCGGTGGGCCACAGGTAGGCCAGCCGGTTCTCCACCCGGCCGAGCACCGGGTGGACGAGCGCGGGAGGGTCCTGCTCGGCGGCCACCCCGAAGAGCGCGTCGAGCACCGCCCCGACCAGTCCGGTCAGCGTGAAGCCACCGTCCTGCACCACAGCTCCACCTCCTCCGTACCGGACGCGCGGGGCGCCCCCGATGCGCTCAGGTCCGCGACGGCCCAGCCGGTGCTGTCGCGGGTGGCGACGACGATCGCGCGTCCGGCGTCGATCACCGCGATGCTGTCGCCGGCCGGGTCGGCCCAGCCCACGATGGACTCCCGGGTGGCCGGCACCGGCGGCTCGGCCGGCGCCTGCGCCACCCAGCCGTCCGGTGTGGCGCGCAGCAGCTCCAGCGTGTCGTCGTCGGCGGTCGTCGCGAGCAGGCGCGTATCCGGCCCCGACCAGGTGGCCGCGGCGTGCCGGGCCGCAGTGCGCCCGCCGAGGAGGGGCGGGCCGAGCAGCCGTACGGTCCACTCGCCACTCGCGGTGGCGCCCGCCGCGATGCCGGAGGCCGGGCCGACCGCCTCGTAGCGCTGCCCGTCCTCGCCCCAGTACGCCAGGTGCGGCTCGCCGCCGCCGCCGGCCCACCCGGCGAGGTCGGTGTCGACGCGCCACGCCGGTGCGCCCGACGCGGCGGTGACATCCACGGCCTGCCAGGTGCCGGCCGTCGCGGCAAAGGTCAGCTGGTGCAGCCGCCCGTCGGCGCCGCCGTAGGCGAGACTCCATGCGCCCGCGACCGGTTCGGCGCCGGCCTCGCGCACGGACGCGCCGGCCACCAAGAACTCGGCGCCGCCCTTGCTCGACGCGTACACGATGAACTCGTTGGCCGGGCTGGTGCCGTTGGGCGCCGCCAGTCGCACCCACCGCCCGCGCGCCGACGTGCGGGCATCGTAGCCGGTGGAGCCGCCGTTTCCGGTGCCGATCGCGACCTCGCCGCGCAGCAGGTAGACCCAGGCCGCGGCCTCGGCCGTGGCCGGTCCGGTGTGCTCGGGCAGGAACGTCTGGACCAGGCCGGCGTGCGGGATCGTGGTCCCGACATGGATCATGCGGGCGGACAGCGGCGACGGCAGCGTGGACCGGCGCAGGTCGGTGACCATGACGGTGCCCGGGTGGTTCTGGGTCCACCGCGTCCAGTACGCGGCATCCTCCCACCGGTTGCGCGGGTCGTCGGCGAACGCGGGGTTGCGCAGCAGGTTGCCCTCGGCGACGAGGTCGGCATCGGCGCTGATCGCCGAGGTCCACGCGGCCAGACCGCCGGCACCGGCCGCCGGGGGCGCGATCGCGGCCGCGGTCAGGTCGGTCACCGCCCACTCCCCGCCCGGATCCCGGCGGGCCACGCGCAGGTGCCCGGCCTCGTCGAGGTACGCGACGTGCTCGGCGCCACCCGGGGCCGCGAACCGTTGCGGACGTCCGATCCGGGCCGGCACGGGGTCGACCTCGATCGAGGCTGCCGGCCCAATCGTCGCTTGAGCCTCCCGGACGCCCCCGGCGGCGGCGGCGTAGACCAGGTGCGGTGTGCCGTGCGCGTCGCTCCAGCCGAGCAGGCCGGAGGCGGGCCGCGGCGTGACGGGCTCGATCATGGCCGGCGTCCACCTGTCGCCGTCGCGGGTCAGCAGGCAGAGCCCGCCTGGTTCGGCGGCGTAGCCGAGATGCACCCGGCCCGAGGCGTCCCGCCAGCCGGCGAGCGCGACCTGACCGCCGTCGCGGGCGGCGGCCGGCGCGAGGAACAGCGTGAGCGAGCACCCGGCCCCGGTGTCATCCGACCGCCCGTTCCAGGCGCCGGCCGCAGCGACCGCCGAGACCACGCAGAGCCCCGGGCGCACGGTCACGGCGCGCAGCGCGGGATCCTCCGGCCGGGTGCTCACCCGGAAGGCGAAGGCGAGGTCGTGCGGGCCGGCGTCGGTCCAGGTGATCGCGTCGTACGGCACGGCGACGCCCTGACAGGTGAAGCGCACCCGGGGCGGGATGACGACCGACCCGGAGGCGTCGGCGACCGTCGTCGGCGCGACGTAGCCGCGGTCGATCCCGGTGACGTGGCCCTGCACCACGAAGCTGGTCGCGGCGGTGGTGACCGACTGCGGCGGCCCTGCGGCGAACTCGATCGTGATCGGTTCGCCCAGGTACGCCGCGGCCGCCTGGCGGCGCAGCAGCTCGGCTCGCTGCCGGAGCGCGTCCGCCGAGCCGGCCGCCCGGATCGCGTCGAGCGCCGCGTTGGTGGCCTTGAGCGAGGCCGCGGAGTCGCTGATCGAGTCGAGGATCGGTTTGACGCCGAGGCCGGCAGTCAGCGCCGACCACAGGGCCTGCCCAAGCCACTGTGCGGGTACCCGGACAGTCGCGATCGTGACGGTCTCGAACCAGAACGGCGGGATGATCGGTACGAGGATCGTGATCGGGATGCTCACGCCCTGGCTCGCGGTGGCGGTCACGGCGGAGCGCAGGATGCCGGACACGCCGCCGTCGGCGAGGGTGCCGGCCCGTGCCGCCGCGGTGATCGACTCGCCGGCCACCCGCAGCACGACCGCCGTGTCGGCGAGCGCGCGGTGCAGGATCGGCCGCATCCCGCCGGTGAGCGCGTCGAACGCGAGCTGAGCCGCGAACCGGGCGACCGGGTCGTTGCCGACGAGGTCGGTGATCACCTGGTTGATCAGGTCGTCGGTCAGGTCGGCGGCCCGGCCGGCGAGCGCGCCGCACTGCTGCGCGATCCGCCCGGCGGCCAGCCCCGCCTCGTCCTGGAGGATCTTCAGCCGCTCGTCGAGGCTGTCGGCCGCGTCCTCGAGCAGCCCGATCAGTGCGGCGGTGGCCTCGAAGGAGAACTTGACGGTGGCCGCGAACAGCCGGGCGGCCTGCTCGAACGGCAGCACGGTCAGCCGCGCGGTCAGGTCGAAGCTGTCCTCGATAATGAAGACGGTCATCGAGCGGATCTGGTCGAGGTGGTGCTCGAGCAACGAGAGCAGGGCCTCGCCCACGACGGCGACCCGCGGCCGGTCGAGCCGGTCGAGCAGGTCGTCGCTGGTCTCGCCGGCCATGCAGAGCGTGGCCCGCATGAGGCCCAGCTCGACGGGCAGCCGGATGTCGCGCCACCGTTCGAGCTTGGTGGCTAGATGGCCGAGCAGCACCGAGGTGGGCAGTCCGACCGTCACGTCAACGAACTCGCGGCCGAGGTCGGTCAGCGCGGTGGTGAAGCGCTCCAGCGGTCCGCCGGGCGGGAAGGAGGGGATGACGTCGCCGGCGTCGCGGGCGGCCACCTCGAGCCGCTGGACCGCCGGTACGGCCTGATCGAAGGCCTCGTGGGCGAGGCGCTCGAGAAATGCCAGCAGAGGCGGCGCGACGGTCTGCAGCAGGCCGACGCTGACCCGCTCGCGCAGCCGTTCGACGACCTCCCGCCGGTCGACGTCATCGAGCAGGCCGGGCAGCTCCTCGACGGCGACCCGCAGCAGCGACCGTACGCTCTGCACCGTCTCGGGCGGCAGTCCGAGCGTGTCCAGTGGCAGCTCGTCGAGCAGTTCCCGGCTGAGCACGTCGCCGACCGCGCTCAGGAATCCGCTTAGCACCGTGGTGGAGTCGCCGTCGAACCCGCGGCGAGCCAGCAGCAGCAACTCGGCGAGCGAGAGGCCGGTGACGTCGCCGAGCCACTTCGCGGCGCCGGCACGTTGCAGCAGGCGCGAGGCGACCGCGGCGAGCGCGTGGGCGGGCAGGTCGGCGGGGTCGCCGGCGGCCGGGTCGACGCCGGCGTCGACGAGCAGCCGCCGCAACGCGCCGGTCGGGGCGGCGGGGCCGGCCTCTGCCGGCACGAGCAGGCCGACCCCGGCCCAGATGCCGATGGCCACGTCCGCGACCCGTTCGCGGTCGGCCTCGGCGGTCGCGAGCGAGACCAGGGTGAGCACCGCGCCGACGGCCTCGTCGATGAGCACCGGCAGCACCGACCGGAGCGGGGCGCCGCCGACGACCACGGTCTGCAGCGCCTGGAGCAGGCGGCGGAGCTGGTTGCCGACCTCGACCTCGACTGGCAGGCCCAGGTCCTCGAGCAAATGGCCGAGCTCGGTGGTGGCCGCCTCGACCGCGCGCTCGACCAGGTAGCGGCCGAGGGTGAGACCGAGGTCGACCGCCGCCTTGCGCAGCCGGGCGTCGCGGCCGGTGCCCGGCTCGTCGGTGAGCAATGTGCAGAGCATGCCGGCCAGCGCCGGGACGGCCAGGTCGACCAGGTCGGCGGCGGCGGCGAGCGCCGACTTCGCGGGCTCCGGCCGGGTCGTGCTCTCCGCCTCGAGGGCATGGCGCAGCTGCCCCGAGGTGACCTGGAGCAGGCCCTTGACCAGCGCGGCCGGCTCGGGCAACGCCAGCTCGGCGGTCAGGCTCCAGCTGTAGCCGTAGATGAACCCGTAGCCGTAGTTGATGACGAAGACCGTGCCGGCCTGGTCGTTGCCAGACGGAAACAGTCGCAGCCCGATCTTGGTCTCGGCGGTGGCCTTCACGCAGACCGCGGCGCTGGCCTGCACCCCGGCCCGGGCTGAGAACTGCCGGGCGACGACCTCGACGTAGGGCAGCCACAGGTTGTCTGCGTGTTCGGCCAGCACGGCGTCGAGGAGCGCGGCTGGCTGCAGGCTCACGTCGAGGCCGACGCTCGCCTTGGCCTCGGCTTGCGCCTTGAGGGTCGCGATGACGCCGGCGAAGCCGAACAGGTCGACCGGGAAGTAGGCGGAGGCCTCGGCACTGATCGACGCCGACTCCGACGTGCGGAACGAGGCCTTCACGGCGTCGGTGAGCTTGGCGTCGACCGCGGCTTGGAACTCCGCCTGGAGGTCGATCCCGGCGCTCAGGCCTCGGGCGGTCTCGGCGGTGAGGCTCGCGGCGGCGCGCAGCAGGCTGGCCCCGGTCGCCGACGGCTCGTCGAGGGTGAAGATGTTGACCGAAGCTGCCGCATCCTCGGACATGCCTCACCTCCAGCGGTACGCGGTGGGCCGCAAGCCTCGCGTCACGTCGCCGTCGCTGCGAGCCCAGCGCTCGATGCGCGCGAACAGGCCTTCGATCCGTAGGCGGTAGCGGCGGATGACATAGCCGGGTGCAAAGGTGCCGTCGTCAGCGATGCTGTCGTTCGCGTCGAGAATCGGGACGAGATCGTCTGCCCCGGAGATCAGCAAGGTGTCGGTCCCGTCGGCGTACCGCGGCAGGCCCTTGCCGGTCTTGCGGGAGATCGAAGGCAGCGACAGGCTCCAGCCGAACCCGAACGCGCCGTTGCCATTGCCCGCGTAGCTGAGCGCGAGCTGCGGCCCGAACCCGCCGCGCCCGGGCGATACAGGCAGCGGAACGGAAAACGTGGCTGAACCGGTGACCGGATTGGCTGCGAATTTCTCACCGTCGGCGCCATTAGCGTGGCCGTCTAGCGTTTCAACCGGGGCGTCGTGCCCGTACCCGTCCCGGATCTGGTGGACGATCGCCATCCGTTCGTAGCGCTGGACCTCGCCGCTGCTCGGGGCAGCGCTGTCACCTGCTTCTTCGAACTGTCCACTACCGCCTCGCCGGACACCCGCAGACATTTGCGACCCCCGATGTGAAGCCCGAGGCCATCCCCGCCGCCGCTACGCGGTCAGGAGTTGCTGTTAAGGCCTTACGCCTCTACCATCCTCCGCGTCTAGAGCTGAGTCAAGACTTGGCAAAGCAGATACAACAAGCAGGTAAATTTGCGCGCTCGGCTGCGTCACGTCCTTTGCTGGGCAGCCTCGCGCACAGCTCCGATGATCATGGCGGCGATCGCTGTGTCGCTACTGCCGATCAATTGTGTGCGCCGGTCCGCCAGATGGGTGAACGACTCACAGGATCTGCGTAGCCATCGAGTCGCAGCTCGGCATCCAAGCTGGCCAGTTCGGCGGGCGGCGAGGGCGCTTGAGCCTGTCTAACGTCTATTCGCCGGACGCACACCGCGATCGGGACAAACGGCTCACGGCGCTAGAGAAAACGGGTCAGCGGCCACCGCCGCAAGGAGAACTCCAGTCGGCGCTGTCTAAGAAATCATTCATCGGCGCGGAGACAGCTGGCTACCTCATCTACCACTCGGTTATAGCAACGTGGCTTTTCGTCGCCGCTCTCGGCGTGGCAGAGCTCGCCTAGCCCTAGATAGGCAGAACCTCCCCATGCCAAACACTCGGCGTAAGGCCTGACCTGGGCCACATTTGGCCGTGAGAGACTCCATATGACGCTCACTTTGGGCTTTGCAGGTCGCCGCCGTTGGATTTGCGCACTAAACCTGGTCATAGGGGTGGTCTGGCCCCGCCAGGACGGGGCGCTGAGCTGCGAGGCTGGCTCGTCACGATAGCGGCGCGGGAGGTCCG